>CAZYEA010000100.1:7525-14846 GCA_964646485.1 uncultured Acidobacteriota bacterium | reverse complement strand
GACCGCCTGGCCCTCGCGATCACCGTGATGGCCACGTTTGGAGCCGCCCTTCTGTCCGGCCTCATGCCCGCGCTGATGTCCTCGCGCACCGACTCCGCTTCGACTCTCAAGGACTCCGGCCGCGGCAACAGTTCGCGCCACGTCGGCCTGCTCACCCGCGGCCTGGTCGTGTTCCAGATCGCGGTCACCTGCATCCTGCTCATCGGCTCGGTCCTGCAGGTGCGCTCGATCGTGAACCAGCAGACCATCGACTACGGCTACGACACCTCGGGGATCATGTCCGCGCGCATGGGGCTGATGGACGGCGATTATCCGACGCCCGCCGCCCGCAAGATCTTCTTCGACGGCCTCCTGACCACCTTGCGCGCCTCGTCCCAGTTCGAGAGCGTCGCCCTCACCAGCCGCTTCCAGATGGTCTTCTCCGGCAACGGGCCGATCGAGATCGAAGGAAAGACCTACGCGGTCAAGGGCGATCATCCCAACGTCAACTTCGAACAGGTGTCCCCGGGCTTCTTCAACGTGCTCGGCCAGAAGGTTCTGGAGGGCCGCGACTTCGACGACTCCGACCTCGACTCGAAGGCTCCGGTGGCAGTCGTGAACGAATACTTCGCGCGCAAGCACTTCGGAAACGAAAGCCCGCTGGGCCGGCGCTTCCGCACCGGTGACGGCAGCAGCCCGCAGTTCGGACCCTGGCGCACCATCGTGGGGGTGGTGAGCAACGTGCGCATGTCCGGCCCCTTCAACAACCGCAACGTCGAGGACAGCGGCTTCTACGTTCCCTTCTACTCGGTTCCTTTCGGACCGATGGCGGCCGAGCCCAGCGCCAATCAGTTTGCGACTGTCATCGTGAAGCCGCGCGCCGGTCAGAGCGCCGAATCCATCCTGCCCGACCTCCGGCGCGAAGTCCGCAAGGTCGATCCAAACCTGCCCCTTTATTTCGCCTCCACCCCCAAGTTCAATCTCGACGGCGCGGTGGCGGTGAATCGGATCATCGCGACGTTGTTCTCGGCCCTCGGCTTCGTGGCCGTGGTGCTCGCCGCGGTGGGCATCTACGGGGTGATGGCGTTCTCGGTGAGCCAGCGAACGGTGGAGTTCGGCGTGCGCATGGCCCTGGGAGCGGGAGGCTCGCGCATTCTCGCCATGGTCCTGAAGCAGGGTGCCCGGCAGGTGGCCCTGGGCCTCGGCCTGGGACTTGCCATCGCCCTTGCCATCGCCACGGTGGGCCGCGATGGCATCTCGAGCATCCTGTTTGGAGTGAGCGCCCTCGATCCCCTGACCTACGTCTCGGTGTTCGGCCTCGTCACCTTGATTTCCCTCTTCTCGGTCTACGTGCCCGCTCAGCGCGCGACGCGGGAGCGGCCGATGGAGGCCCTGCGCGCGGAGTAAGCGGTCCGCGAGCCGCCCCGCCTAGGTCCCGCTGAAGGCCTCGGTCAGGGCCTGCGGCGTGAGGCTCAGGGCCTGGGCGAATCCGCCGATGAATCGGATCGCGCGGGGCCGTATCGCGAAGAGCGAGAAGTCGGCGAGGCCGAAGGTCAAAGCACTCTGAGGAAAGCGAGCAAGGTACGCCTCTTTCGCCATGGCATGGCCGGGCCCGGACTCCTCGAGGGCCAGGGCGCGGCCCTGGACGCTGACCCGTGGGGTCGACTGGGGCGAGACTTCGGGATCGTTTGGGGCGATGACGAGGAGGCTGATGTCGGGGCTTTCCTGCATGTCCCTCGTGTGGGATGCGAGCGCGCTCACATGGATGACGAAGCCGGCGCCTCCCGGCAGCATCGCGAAGGGGACCATGGACACGAAGGGCTCACCTTCGTGAAGAGTCCCGAGAGACGCGAGGGTCTGGGTCTCGAGGAGTCGGCGAAGAGCCTGAGCCTGTGCCTTGTTCACGCACGAAGTGTAGCTTCGTCGTAGACGTGCCGCGTGGCCGTATGATTCCCTACCCGTACCAACCACCTCTCAAAGGAGGACCTCAATGCACAACGGACTGCCCCGGCTGACCGAACCCATGGTGCGCGACCAGGGCGTACTGCGCGTGGCCACGTGGGACGAGGCGCTCGACCGCGCCGCGGCCGGGCTCAAGGCGGCCACCGAACAAAAAGGCGGCGCCGGCGTCGGCATCTTCAGTTGCTCGAAGGCCACCAACGAGATGAACTTCGTCGCCCAGAAGTTCATCCGCCAGGTGCTCCTCAGCAACAACATCGACAGCTGCAACAGAACCTGACACGCCCCTAGCGTCGTCGGTCTGGCGACGGTATTCGGCGCAGGTGGGGGAACGAGCTCGTACGAAGAAGTCGAGCATACGGACCTCATTCTGTTGTGGGGGTCGAACGCCCGCGCGGCGCACCCCATATTTTTCCACCACGTCCTGAAGGGGATCAGGAACGGGGCGAAGCTCGTCGTGGTTGATCCCCGAAAGACCTCGTCTGCCCAATTTGCGGACCTCTGGCTCGGCCTGAATGTCGGCACCGACATCGCCTTGAGCCACACCATCGCCCGCGAGATCATCGTGAGCGGCATCCACAATCGCGCCTTCATCGAGAACGGCACGTCCGGCTTCGCGTCCTACCAGGCCTGCGTCATGGACTGGACGCTGGAGCGCGGCGAACGCGTCACCGGGATTCCCGCGGCTTCCATCCGCGAACTCGCGCACCTGTACGCGCGCGCCGATCGCGCCATCTTGTGCTGGACCCTCGGCATCACCGAGCATCACAACGCCGTCGACAACGTCCTCTCCCTCATCAACCTCGGCCTCCTCACCGGCCACGTGGGCCGGTACGGCAGCGGCCTCAATCCGCTGCGCGGACAGAACAACGTCCAGGGCGGCGGCGACATGGGCGCCATTCCCAACAAGCTTCCGGGCTTCCAGGACATCGAGAAGGATGCGGCGGCCCGAAAGGCCTTCGGCAAGGCCTGGGGCGTGCCCATCACCCCGAAGTACGGGCTGAACCTCACCCAGATGTTCGACTCGATGGAGCACGGCGATCTGCGCGCCCTCTACGTGATCGGCGAGAACCCCGCCTCCTCCGAGGCCGACATCACGCGTGCCGAGCACCTGCTGAAGACCCGCGACATGCTGATCGTGCAGGACATCTTCATGACCAAGACCGCGGAGCTGGCGCACGTGGTGTTCCCCGCCTCGGTCGCGGCCTTCGAGACCGAGGGCACGGTGACGAACTCCGAGCGACGGGTTCAGCGCGTGCGCAAGGCTCTCGACCCTCCCGGGAACGCGAAAGACGACATCTGGATCATCACCGAACTCGCGCGCCGGCTCGGAGCCGCGTGGCCCCTGGTGACCGCCGAGCAGGCCTGGGACGAACTCCGCTCGCTTTCTCCCATGCATCGGGGTATGTCTTACGCGCGCCTCGACGCCATGGGCGGCATCCAGTGGCCCTGTCCCGACGAGTCGCACCCGGGCACGAAGTTCCTGCATGCGCGGCTGTGGGACAAGGACCCGGGCGCGCGGGGCGCGCTCGCTCCCTTCTCGCCCGTGGTGGACGATCCGCCGGTCGACCGAATCACTCCCGAGTTCCCCCTGCGTCTCACCACCGGACGCAAGCTCGATTCCTACAACACCGGAGTGCAGACCCGCGCCTTTCCCTCGCCCCTGCGCGACGGCGAGGCCATCGAGATTTCGCCCGCCGAGGCGCGCACGCTCGGGGTGGCGAACGACGAAAAGGTTCGCGTCGTCTCCCGACGCGGCGACGTGCTCGCCAAGGTGCGGATCGATCCCGGCCTGCGCGCGGGCCTCGTGTTCATGACCTTCCACTTCCCCGAAGAGGTCGAGACGAACCGCCTCACCATCGACGCCACTGACCCCAAGTCCGGCACCGCCGAATTCAAGGCCGCGGCGGTGCGCATAGAGAAACTCGAGCGGGCGCCGGTGGCGTCCGCCGTTCAGTAGATAGAGTCAGCGCTTGGACCTTCACTTCACCACCGACGTTCCCACCGACGACGAACGTGAGGCGATCGACGAAGTTCTCGGGCCCGCGGCCGCGGCCGAAGCCGACGGCGCGCCCCGGGTGTCGCGGCAGAATCGCGGCTCCGTCGAGCGGCGCAGCCTGTTGCTGCCCACCCTTCACGCCCTGCAGACGCGCGCGGGCTGGATCAGCCCGGGCGGCCTCAACCACGTGGCCCAGCGCCTCGGGGTTCCCCCCGCCGAGGTCTTCGGAGTCGCCACCTTCTACGCCCTCTTCTCCGTGGAGAAGCGGCCGCGCACCGTGCTTCATGTCTGCGACGACGTGGTGTGCCGCGTAGGCGGCGCCACCGAGGTTCAGGTCTCCTGCCGCGAGAGCATCGGCCCGGCTCACGAGGAGAACGAGGGGCTGATGTGGATCAAGAGCCCCTGCCTCGGCCTGTGCGAGCGCGCGCCCGCGGTCCTGGTTCAGAAATCGGGGAAGTACCGGCCGAACGAGGCTCTCGCTCCCGCCACCGCGGACTGGATCCGTGCCAGCGTCGATGACCAGAAACTCCACGTGGAACCCCCGCCCATGGTCGGCCCCCCAAAGGGACGCCGGCTGCTCGCGCGCGTGGGCGCCATCGATCCAACTTCGTTGGACGGGTACCGTTCGCAAGGCGGTTTTGTCGCGCTGCGCCGGGCCATCGAGATCGGCCCTGCTCTCACCATCCGCGAGATCAAGGAAGCCAAGCTCCTCGGCCGCGGGGGCGCCGCTTTTCCCACCGGTCAGAAGTGGGAAGCGGTGGCCCAGCAGCCCGCGCGGCCGCACTACGTGGTGTGCAACGCCGACGAATCCGAACCGGGCACGTTCAAAGACCGCGTGGTGATGGAGAACGACCCCTTCGCCCTCGTCGAAGCCATGGCCATCGCGGGCTTCGCCATGGCCGCGGAGAAGGGCTTCATCTACCTGCGCGGCGAATATCCGCTTGCCAAAGCCCGGCTCGAGAACGCCATCACCAAGGCGCGGGCTCGCGGGTATCTGGGCGAGAACGTCATGGGCGGCGGTTTCAAGTTCGATCTCGAGCTGCGCTGCGGCGCGGGCGCTTACATCTGCGGGGAAGAGACCGCACTCTTCAACTCTCTCGAAGGCCGGCGCGGCGAGCCGCGGAGCAAGCCCCCGTTCCCGGTCACCCATGGCCTCTTCGGCAAGCCCACGGGCATCAACAACGTCGAGACTCTGGTGAACGTGAACCTGATCCTCGCCATGGGCGCCGCCGCCTACGCCGCCCTCGGCACGCCGGCTTCGACGGGGACGCGTCTGTTCTGCGTGAGCGGCCACATCGAGAAGCCGGGCACCTATGAAGTCGAGTGCGGGACGCCTCTTTCAAAACTTCTCGAGATGGCCGGGGGGATGCGTCCGGGCCGGAAGATCAAGGCCATTCTCCTGGGCGGCGCCGCGGGCGGGTTCATCGGCCCGAATGAGCTGGACCTGCCTCTCTCCTTCGAGGCCGCGCGGGAACGCGGGGTGACCCTCGGCTCCGGTGTGGTGGCGGTGTTCGACGAGACCGTCGACCTGGTCGACACCCTCTTGCGCATCGCCCAGTTCTTCCGGGACGAGTCCTGCGGTCAGTGCGTGCCCTGTCGGGTGGGCACGGTGCGGCAGGAAGAGGCGCTCCATCGCATCGCGCTCAAGCGCACGCGCGGGACGGTGAGAGATGAGATCGCGCTGCTCGGGGAGATTTCGCAGGTGATGAAGGACGCCTCCATCTGTGGCCTGGGGCAGACCGCGGCCTCGGTGGTGCAGTCCGCGGTGACCCGGCTCAAACTGTTCGAGGGAGAGAGCCGATGAGCACCCAGGGATTCGTTCCCGTCGAAGCGCCGGTGCGGATGATCTCGCTCGAAGTCGACGGCCGAACGGTGAAGGTGCGGGAAGGCCAGACCATTCTCGAGGCCTGCAAGGCGGCCTCGATCGACACCCCCACCCTGTGCTATGCCCAGAACCTCACTCCGGTGAACGCCTGCCGCGTCTGCGTGGTCGAGGTCGAGGGCGCGCGCGTGCTCGCTCCCGCCTGCGCCCGCAAGGCCGAAGCGGGCATGAAGGTGAAGACGGACACCGAGCGCGTCCGTCATTCGCGCAAGCTGGTGCTCGAATTCCTCGCCTCGTCGGTGGACCTGTCCACCGCCAGCGCCAAGACCCACGACTGGATCGAGAAGTACGAGGCGAATCCCGAGCGCTTCGGCGCGGCCGCGCCGCACGCCACCGGCGACATTCGCGTCGACCAGCGCCTCGCCGACACCAACAGCCGGGATCATGCCGAGCCCGGCCATCACCATCCTCCCGACCCGGCCCTCGCCGCCACCGTGGCCCAGCCCGCGAAGCTGGACAACGAGCTGTACATGCGCGATTACAGCAAGTGCATCCTCTGCTACAAGTGCGTCGAGGCCTGCGGCGAGGACGCCCAGTTCACCTTCGCGATCGCGGTGGCCGGCCGCGGCTTCGACGCGCGGATTTCCACGGAATACGCGGTTCCCCTTCCCGAATCCGCGTGCGTCTACTGCGGAAACTGCATCGGCGTGTGCCCGACCGGCGCTCTGATGTTCAACCGCGAGCACGAGATGCGCGCGGACGGGACGTGGGATGAGAAGAAGCAAAAAGTGACGTCGACGATCTGCCCGTATTGCGGAGTCGGCTGCGACCTCGAATTGCACGTGCAGGACAACGAGATCGTGAGAGTGACCTCGCCTGCCGACCACTACGTCACGAACGGACACCTCTGCATCAAGGGGCGCTTCGGTTTCTCCTTCGCCCAGAAGAAGTAGGGTTACTTCGTCGGCTACGCGGCGATCCGCTCGCGGTAGGCGGCCAGCAGACGCTTCGTCATCGGTCCGGGGACGCCGCCGCTGATCGAGGCGTCGTCCAGCCGCACGATCGGCACGATCTCCTTGAGGCTGCTGGTGATGAACACCTCGTCCGCGCTCCGCACGCCCTCGACGGAGATCACCCGCTCCTCGAGACGAAGCGACAGGGCGGCCGCGAGTTCCAGGGTGATCGCGCGGGTGATGCCCTCGAGGATCCCGCAGGACAGCGGGGGGGTGAGAAGGACACCCTGCTTCACGATGAACACGTTCGAGCCCGCGCACTCCGCCACCTCGCCGCGGGTGTTGAGCATCAGCGCCTCGAGGGCGCCCTTCGCCATGGCCTCGCGGGCGGCGAGGGCGTTGTTGAGCAGGTTCGACGCTTTCATGGCCGGGTTCAGCGCCTCGATGGGATTACGCCTTACCGACACCAGCGCGAGCGTCCCGCCCTTCAGGTAGAGCGCGGGATCGATGGGCTCCAGGGGCTTCACGAAGATGACCATGGTGGGCTCGGCGATCTTCTCGAACCGGTACGACATGTCGCCCACCCCGCGACTCACGATCACGCGAAGG
>CAZYEA010000100.1:7163-7515 GCA_964646485.1 uncultured Acidobacteriota bacterium | reverse complement strand
TAAGATTCAGCGTTCCCGGCGAAGGAAAGACACTCGTCGATCCGGGTCCGGATCAGTTCGTCGCCGGCCCGAAGGTCGAAGCCCAGGAGGCCGATCGAGCGGCGCAGGCGCCCGAGGTGCCGGCCGAGTTCGAAGGGCCGTGAGCCGTATGTCCGGAGCGTTTCGTAAGCACTGTCGCCGAAAACAAAACCATTGTCCGTGACCTTGAGCGTGACCTCTTCAGGCGAACCCACCCGGCCATCGACGGAAACCGCGAACCCCATGAACCCAAGTGTATCGACTCCGTGAACCTGATCGAAGCCGTCATCCTCGGAGTGGTGCAGGGCGCGGGAGAGTTCCTGCCCATCAGCAG
>CAZYEA010000100.1:0-7153 GCA_964646485.1 uncultured Acidobacteriota bacterium | reverse complement strand
TTCGACGTCGCCCTTCACCTCGGAACCCTGGTGGCGGTCGGCGGCGCGCTCGTCTCCGACTGGATGAAGATGATCGGCGGCGCCTTCTCCAGCCTGCGGTCCCAGGGCAACCCCTTCGCGTCAGAGGACGGCCGTCGACTCGGTTTCCTCGCCGTGGCCTCGATCCCCGGCGGCGTCTTCGGCCTTCTTCTCAATGATCTGGCCGAGAGCACGTTTCGCAGCCCGCTGCTGGTGGCTCTCACCATGACCGTGATGGGCCTGATTCTGTGGCTCTCCGACGCGCGGTCCGGGAGCGATCGCGCTCTCGAAGGGTGGACGCTGCGCGACGCCCTGATCATGGGCTTCGCTCAGGCCCTGGCCCTGGTGCCCGGCGTGTCGCGCTCCGGCGCCACCATTTCCGCCGCGCGCTTCCTGGGCTTCGAACGCAATGCCGCGGCCCGCCTCAGCTTCCTCATGGCCCTCCCCGTGACTCTGGGCGCCGTGCTCCTGAAGGTTCCGAAGATGCTCGCGGGCGGCCTCGACGCGGCCCTCGTCGTGGGGATCGTCACCGCCGCCGTGGTGGGCGTCCTCAGCATCCGCGTCCTGTTCGCGTGGG
Organism: uncultured Acidobacteriota bacterium; assembly: GCA_964646485.1. Lineage (GTDB taxonomy): Bacteria > Acidobacteriota > Vicinamibacteria > Fen-336 > JAGNNV01 > JAGNNV01. Next base: position 6,558 of record CAZYEA010000100.1, on the reverse strand, counting down.
TGCGCACGCGCAGCTATCTTCCCTTCGTGATCTACCGATTCGCCTTCTCGGCGCTCATCGTGCTCGTGTGGCTGGTGCGGCGATGAGACCGATCCTCACCGCCGATGAGATGCGCGCCGCCGATGCGTGGGCGATCCTCCACGGGACGCCGGGACCCACCCTGATGGAGAACGCGGGTCTCGCCGTGGCCCGCGCCATCGAGTCGAGATTCGGCAAGGAGCGGCGGGTCGCCATCGTCTGCGGACCCGGGAACAACGGCGGCGATGGTTTCGTGATCGCGCGGGTCCTGAAGTCCGACTGGACGAAGGTCTTCGTCATCGGCGATCCGGAGTCCCTCAAGGGCGACGCGCGTCATCACTACGACCGCCTGCGCAAAGAGCGCGCACGGCTGCCCGTCACCCTCATCACTACGGAGGCCGAGTGGACCGGCCAGGCCAAAGAGCTCGGCCGGTGCTCCCTGGTGGTCGACGCCCTGCTCGGGACGGGATCGAGCGGGGCGCCCCGCGGCCTCGCCCCGATCGTCATCGAATCGATCCGGCGCGAACGCGCCCGCGGAGCGCGGGTGGTTTCGGTCGACCTGCCCTCCGGCCTTCCTGCGGACGGCGGGGCGTTCGACTGGCCGGTGGTCGAAGCCGACCTTACCGTCACCTTCGCGGCGAAGAAGCCCTGCCTCGTGTTCCCGCCCACCTCCGAGGTCGCGGGGACGGTGAGCGTCGCCCCGATCGGCATTCCCGACGAGGCCCTGCAGTTCTCAGACCGCGGCTACCGGCTGTTCGAACTCGAGGATAAGGACGCGCAGGCCGCTTTTCCGCCGCGGAAGAAGGACTCGCACAAGGGCGACTTCGGGCACGTCCTCGTGGTCGCGGGGTCGCTCGGGAAGGCGGGAGCCGCCATCCTCGCCGCGCGCGCGGCCTTCCGCACCGGCGCCGGCCTCGTGACTGTCGCCTCCATCGGCGAGGTCTGCCGCATGGTGACGATGGCGCAGCCCGAGGTCATGAGCGAATCCCTCGGCGAGGCTGCGGAATGCGGTGATCTCCCGAAAGCGGCGGCCCGCGTGCTCGAGATCGCAGCGACCATGGACGCGCTCGTCATCGGCCCCGGCCTCGGCCGCTCCGAGAAGACCCAGGAGTTCGTCCTCGACGTGGCGGCCCGCTGCGCTCTGCCCGTGGTCATTGACGCCGATGGTCTCTTCGGCCTGCGAGCCCAGACCTTCTCCCGCATCGCCCCGCGCGACCGGGCGACCGTCCTCACCCCTCACCCCGGGGAGATGGCGCGCCTCCTCGGGGTCGAACGCGACGCGGTCCAGCGGGACCGCGTGAAGGCCCTGCGCCGAGCGACCGCGGAGACCCGCAGCACTGTCGTGCTGAAGGGCCGCCATACCCTCATCGGCAACACCCGTTCGGAAGTCTGGCTGAATCCGACCGGAAGCCCGGCGCTTGCCACCGCAGGTACTGGAGATGTTCTCGCCGGCACGATCGGCGCGATCATCGCCCGCGGCATCGCCGCCGACACCGCCGCCGCCGCGGGCGTCTACGTCCACGGACGCGCGGGCGAACGGGCGGGGAGGCGCCGCCCGTTCGGTGCGGTCGCGGGCGATGTCATCGACGCGCTGCCCGGGGCGATCGCGTCGCTCGGGCGATGAGTCCCTCGGCGATGCGGAAAGGCATGCACGAGTCGAACTCCGAGGCCGAGACCGAGGCCATCGCGGAAGAACTCGCGCGCGATCTTGAAGGCGGTGAAGTCATCTTCCTCGAAGGCGACCTCGGTGCGGGCAAGACCGCCTTCGTGCGCGGCCTCGCGCGCGGCCTCGGAGCCCCCGAGGAAGCGGTGGCCTCGCCCACCTTCGTCATCCACACCACCTACCCCTGCGCCTCCGGCCGGATGCTGCATCACGCGGACCTGTACCGCCTCGCCTCCGAGCTCGGAGCCGAGGACGTGGGCCTGTTCGAGCTTCCCGGCCCGCGCGATGTCCTGGCCATCGAGTGGGCGGCGCGCATGCGCGCCTATCCGTGGAAGCGTGTGATCCGCGTGGATATCACGCACGGCGGGAAGGGCGACGATCATCGAAGGATCGTGATCGCCCCATGAAGCCCCGTCGACTTCTCGCCCTCGTGCTGCTGGCCCTTGGCTCGGCCGCCTGCCCCAGCCGTCCTTCGAAAGAGGCATCGAAGACCCCGGGACTCTCGCAAAAAGAACGCCCGCCCGTCGTCCTCATCACCATCGACACGCTTCGACCGGATCACATGAGCGTGTACAACTACGGCCGACAAACCACCCCCCGCCTCGCCGGCTGGGCCGCCCAGGGCGCGGTGTTCGAGCAGGCCTACACCTATTGGCCGAAGACCCGCGGGAGCTTCGTCGCCATCATGACCGGGAAGACCGCGGGGGAGAGCGGCTATTCGCCCAGGCACCCCGAGCTTCACACGTTCAATAAGACCCTGGCCGAGACGCTTCAGAAGGAGGGCTACGACACCGCGGCCTTCGTGGATAACGCGAATGTCGCGAGCTCGCTCGGTTTCTCGCGGGGCTTCTCGACCTACGTGGAGATGTGGACCGACGCCTCGCTCGAGGACGAGGTGGCGCGCACCGAGGCGATCACCCGGCGCGGGCTCGAGTACGTGCGGTCCAAAGGAGCGAACGACGGCTTCTTCCTCTGGCTCCATTACGTGAACCCCCACGCTCCCTACACCCCGCCCGCCCCATTCGATACCGCCTTCACCGATCAGCCGAAGTCCGCTCGCGCCCTCAAGGTCGTGGACGGATTCTTCGGGGGCGTCTCGAAGCAGTGGGCCGAGGCGATGCCAGGGAAGAAGACCCTCGCCGATTACGTGAACGCCTACGACGGCGAGATCGCCTATGCCGATGCCCAGGTCGACGAAGTTCTTCGGGGCCTTCAGGCCGCCGGAGTTCTGGGCCGCGCCACCTTGATCCTCACCTCGGACCATGGCGAGAGCCTCGGGGAGCACGACTACTACTTCGACCATGGCGCCAATCTGTTCGATCCGGTGCAGCGCATCCCCTTCATCGTCCTCGGGCGCGGAGCCAAAGCCGTCCGCTCCGATGTCCTGGTGTCGACCCTCGACATCATGCCCACTCTCCTCGACGCCGCCCGGGTCTCCTTTCCTACCGGGCTCGCCGGCCGCAGCGTCCTGCCCTTCGCGGGCGGACGCACGGAGTCTTCGCGCGAGACCCTGGTGGGCGAGAACGACCGCGGCCATCAGGGAATCTGGGACCGGCGGTACAAGCTGATCGACACCGAGCCGCGGGCGGCGAAGTCCCTTCGACAACTCTTCGACCGCGCCGGCGATCCGGGAGAGAGTCGGCCGCGCACCGACCTGCCGGACGTCTCCAAGAAGCTCGGCCTCGGCCTCGATGAACATCGCGATGTGGAGTGGCGCTCGTCGCTGCGGACCCGCGCCCAACTCGAAGGAAAGGTTTCGCCCACCCACAGCCAGGCCGAGTGTGAACAGCTCAAAGCCCTCGGCTATGTCGCCGAGTGCCGATAGCGCGATCGCCAGGGGAGTGAAGAACCTCATGACCCCCGCGCGACTCTTCCTTCTCCTCGCAGCACTTTTCGCGGGTCTCGCCTCCTGGTTCGTCCCGCGCATCGACGCCTCGGGTGACGAGCCCCACTACCTCCTCATGGCGAAGAGCCTGTGGCTCGACCACGACCTCGACCTGCAGGACAACTACGAGCGCGAAGACTGGCGCGAGTTTCGCGGCGGGGCCACGGAGCCCCACTACGCCGCGCCTCGGAAGGACGGGCGTCCCTTTCCCGGCCACGCTCCCGGCCTGCCCTTCCTCCTCGCACCCGTGTACGCGCTGGGCAGCCGGCTCGCCTGCGTCATCGCTCTCGGCGCGATGGTCGCGGGCGTGGGCGCCCTGGTCTTCCGGGTCGCTCTCGCGGAAGGCCTTCCCAGAGGCCCCGCCCTTCTTGCCGGCGTCCTCGCCGCCGGGCCGCCGCTGTCTGCCTACGCCCTCCACGTCTACACGGAAGCGGCCGCGGCCCTGGCCCTCTTCGCGGCCTATGCCCTGCTCCGCTTCGGCGCGGCGTCCCTGGGCCCGGCCCTCGCCGCCGTCCTTGCCTGTGCGCTTCCTTTCCTCCACCCGCGCATGTCCCTCGGTTCGATCGCCATCGCGTTCGCGGCGTGGCTCTACCGCGACCGGGTTTCGCTCAAGGTGTTCGCGTCGGTGACCGCCCTCGGCGCCCTCGGGTATGGCCTCTTCTGGATGAGCATCTTCGGGGTGCCGACCGGCCTCGGCGCGTACGGCGGGGTGCCGGAAGACGCGGCCTTCAATCCCTTGCAGGCGGCCCTGGGGCTCCTGATCGACCGCACTTACGGCCTGCTGCCCTATGCGCCCGCTTTCTTCTTCCTGGTCCTGCTAAAGGGCGGGCTCGCGCTCACACGCGATGATCGGCGCCGCCGATTCGTGGAGGTCGCGATGGTGCTCGCGGTCCTCCTGCCCGCCCTGTTGTGGCGGATGTGGTGGGGAGGTCAGTCGCCTCCCGCGCGGCTCATCGCGCCCATGACGCCGTTCCTGGCGCTGTGGCTGGCCAGACGCTTCGCGGAAACCAGCGCGCGCCCTTTGCGGCCCCTGATCCTGGCCGCGGTTTCGTGGTCCTGGGCCCTCTTCCTCTTCGCGGCATTGCAGCCAGGGCGCCTGCTCTTCATCAACCGGCGGGTGAGGCCCACGCGCATGTGGGACGCGCTGTGGCCGGGCGGCCCGCTCGATTCTCTCCTCCCGGACCTCGCGAGGCCCGAGCCGGTGGACTGGACGATCGCTCTCTTGTGGACGGTCCTGCTCGGCGCGGCCGTGCTTACAGCAGGGCGGCTTCGCGCTTCGAGTCGCGGGTGAGGAGGTAGTAGAGCACCGCGCGGTGCTTGCTCGTCTTCGACCGGCCCATCTGGTCGATGGCGCGGTTGAGCATGGCGTCGAGTTTGGGGGTGTCGGCGAGGCCGAGCCGCCGGATGAGGAAGTTCTGACGCACCCGTTCGAGTTCGTCGGCGTCCGCCGCGGAGATCCTCGAGGCATCCTCGCGATAGACGGCGGGGCCGAGGGACTTGACCACCGCCTTCAGCAGAACATCATCGACTTTGACCCTGAGCTTGCTGAGTTCCTTCCGGTATCGGTCGATGAGTTCGATCTGGGTCGCCATGAGTTTCAATGTACGTCCGAACCGCCTTTCTGACAAGCGGAGGACGGTATCCTCCAATCGTCCCCGATGCGCCGCGTTCTCCCCGTCCTGATCGTCACCCTTCTCGTGACCGCGGCCTTCTGGAAGGGCTACGCGTCGCGGACCCTCGCGCCCACGGGGGTGGTCTTCGACCTCGTCGACCGCCTTCCCTTCGCCGAGCGGTCCGCGGTCCGGGACTACGTCATGTTCGGCTGGCCCGACGCCGAACCTCACGTGGGGCCGGGCCTCGATGGCGACCCCGAGTCGCGCGGCCGCGAGCGCTTCTTGTGGGCGAGGCAGGGGGCCTCTATCCGCTACGACGTCAAGGACCCCCGCGACCGTGCTCTGATCTTCGACCTCGAGGCCTACCCGGGAACCGAGCCGCAGCGTCTCGAAGTGCGGGTGAACGGACGATCGCTGGGCGAGCGGGATGTGCCCGCGACCCGTTCGCGGGTTCGCTTCGACTGGCCGGCCGGGGCGCAGGGCCTCTCCAACTCGATCGACCTGCGCTTCGCGAAGTCGGTCGTCTCGGGGACGGGTGACACCCGGGACCTGGCCGCCGCGGCCTTCAGCCTGACCGTGGGCGAGGCGAGCGACGACACCCTCGATCTCCTGCGCGAACGCGAGACGCCGCGGGCCTACGAGGTCGCGGAGAAGGATGCGGTGCCGTCGTTCGTGCTCCCCGGCGGATCGAGGACCACGTTCGCCTTCAGGCTTCCGAGGGAGGCGAGCCTCGAGTTCGAGAGCGGCCTCGCTCCATGGTCCGCAGCCTCGGGGGGGAAGGGCGCGCTCCGGGTCTCGTTCGATTCCACGGACGGCCGAAAGCGCGAGCCCGTGGACATACCGCTTGCCGTTCAGGCCCGACCACCTTCGAAGATCGCGCTCGAGGGCGAGCCGGGCACTCCGTTTCTGGTGACGCTCGAGGTGATCTCGGAAAAGCCCGGCCTCACCTTCGCTCAGCTTCGCGCCCCGCGCGTGCTCGGGCGGCTCGCCACGGTCGCGGCGGACCCAGCGCCCAAGGCCTCGAAGTTCGCGGAGGTGCTCAGCGCTCAAGAGCCCAACGTTCTCTTCGTGGTGCTCGACGCCGCGCGCGCTGTGTCCTTCGGGGTCTACGGCCACCCCGGAAAGACCACCCCCAACATCGACCGGCTGGCAAGCGAGGGCTTCGTGTTCGACAACGCCTACACCACCGCGGCTTACACCCTCGCCGCCATGTCCTCGGTGTGGACCTCTCAGCAGCCCGATCGCCACCACGGCGACCTTGCCTTCTCCGCGAAACTGCCGAAGGACCGGCTCATGCTCGCCGAGGTGCTCACCGCGCAGGGGGTTCACACCGAAGGCTTCGTGGCCAACAGTGTGGCCGGCGCCTACAACGGCTTCGA
>CAZYEA010000099.1:12898-14857 GCA_964646485.1 uncultured Acidobacteriota bacterium | reverse complement strand
CACCGGCATCAGGGACGCGGAGAGGACAAGGGACAGCAGAAAGAGGCTGCCCTTGACCGTCTGGGGCAGAATGGACCAGTTCGGGGTGCGGACGGGAGTAAGGACGAGAAGGGCCAGGCACACCGCCGCGCCCAGGAACGGGAAGGTGTCCGAGATCTCCGTGAGCTGGGTGTTGATGACGAAGTTGGTGGTGATGGCGGCGGCCATGGTTCCGGCCACGATGGAGACGCGCGTCCAGTCGATCCTCACGGAGTGGATCGGATTGGCGAGGATCGGAGAGAACCTCGTCTGTTGGGTCGCGGCGATGGCGCCGCACACGAGGAGGGCCACGAGGGCGCCCGCGTAGGCGTGCAGGACGTCGAAGGGATTCACCCCGTCGATCCACATCATGGTGGTGGTGGTGTCCCCGATCACGCTGCCCGAGCCCCCGGCGTTCGAGGCGGCCACGATCGCGGCCACGTAGCCGATGTGGACCTTCTTCTGGAACACGGTCATGGCGATGGTGCCCCCGATCATGGCCGCGGCGATGTTGTCGAGGAAGCTCGAGAGCACGAAGATCACGACGAGCAGGGTGAAGGCTCCCCACCATCCATCGGGAAGGAACTTCGGCAGGAGCTCCGGGGCATTCGAGCGCTCGAAGTGATCGGCGAGCAGGGCGAAGCCCACGAGCAGCCCGAAGAGATTCGCGAGGGTCACCCACTCGTGCTTCAGGTGGCTCACGAGGTCGAGCTGCCCGGTCAGGAGGCCGAAGGCGATGACCGAGGTGAGACCGGTGAGAGCGACCGCGAGGGTGTGGCGGTGGAAGAGCGCCACCCCCAGAAGGGTCAGGGCGAAGAGGATGAAGGGGAAGGGAATGCCGGCAATTTCGATCACGATGTCTCGAGCTTTCTGATCGCCCAGGTCGTCATGCAGCGTTGGTTCTGGACGATGGTGGTCTTGAGCGGATCGAGGAGCACGCCTCCGAGGCGCCGCGTCCAGTCGAGGAGCATCGCCTCGTCAACGAGATAGCGCTCCGTGCCGTCGGGAAGGAGGTGCCGCCTCCCCTTCTTCTGGATCATCTTGAACTCCATCCCGATGTTGGAGGCGAGACGGCAGAAGAACATCCCTCCCGGCTTGAGCGCCCGCCAGATGGACTCCAGCATGGCCTCGAACTGCTCGTCGGAAAGAGCGAAGTGGAGAACCGCGATGCTGATGACCACATCCATCGACCCCTCCTTGAAGGACATGGCCTCCACCGGTTCGCGCCGGAAGTTCGTGGGAGGCAAGGAGGCGTTGAGGTCGGCGGCGAGGCGCATCACCGCGCTCACCGCATCGGGGTCGGCATCGGCCGCCGAAACGTCGTATCCGGCGTTCAGCAGGTAGTGGATGTTCCGGCCGCCTCCGCAGCCCGCGTCGAGGACCCGGCTCCCCGGAGGGATGCGTCCGCGCAGGATCTGGTCGAAGAGGTAGATGTCGATCTGCCCGAAGATCTCGGTGAGGTTCGTGGGTGCGATCAACGCGGGGACTCCGGCTTGTAGATCCCCTTCAAGAAGCGCTCCTTCTCCTCCTCGCGCTCGATGTAGGGCACGCCCTTTTCCATCCACTCCGGGGTGGGCGCGCCCTTGAGGAAGTGATCGAAGAACTGCTGCATGCGCACGGTGTAGTCCTTCTGGTTGTGCCGCTTCCTCAACCCGTGGAACTCGCCGTTGTAGCTGAAGAGGTAGGCCTCCTTCTCGTTCCGCCGCAGCGCCAGGAAGTATTCGATGCCCTGGTACCACGGCACCGCATCGTCGTTGTCGTTCGCGATGATGAGCACCGGCGCGGTCACCCGCTTGATCTGAAAGATGGGCGAGTTGGCCACGTACTTGAGGGGCGCGTCGTAGAGGGAAGGTCCGATCCGGCTCTGGGTCTGCTCGTACTGGAACTGGCGCGGAAGGCCCGTCCCCCAGCGAATGCCGGAGTAGGCGCTCGTCATGTTCC
>CAZYEA010000099.1:0-12888 GCA_964646485.1 uncultured Acidobacteriota bacterium | reverse complement strand
GGGCAGCACCGACTTGAGCGCGTCCTGGCCCGGCTGGCCAAGGGTGTAGACGATGTCGGGGGTAAGGATCAGGTAGCCGTTGCTCGCGTAGTAGGCGAAGTTGATGCTCGTGCCCGGCGCCGGATTGACGAAGTTGTGGACGTTCTCCGAGAGGGTCTCGTAGATGTAGACGATCATCGGGTACTTCTTCTTCGGATCGAACCCGTCGGGCTTGATGAGCCCGGCCTGCAGGGCCACCCCGTCCGAGTTCCTGAAGTCGACGAGTTCGGCCTTGCCCCAGGTGAAGGGCGCCATCTGGGCGCCGCCGTTCGTGACCTTGGTCAGGGTCTTGAAGGTGGAGTCGGTCACGTGGACGTCCGGGTATTCGTCGAAGCGCTGGGCGGTGACGAGGAAGACATCCGCGTCCTTGGCCCGGCCGGCGAAGCGATAGTTCCGATCCCCCGCCATCAGTTTCACCGGCGCCGCCGCGCCGTCGAACGAACCGCGATAGAAGCCGGTCGCGTGGGTGAGGTCGTCCTCGCCCCGCAGGGTCAGAGGCTTACTCGGATCGATTCCGCGCTCGTCGTCATCCTCGTCGACCGCCTCCGTGCGCTCGACCCGGTAGACCATCTTCGCCTTGCGGCCTTCGCCCGAGGTGAGGTTTTTTGCGGGCCGGCCATCCAGGAAGAGCTGCCACACGTCGAACCGGTCGTTGACCAGGAAGGAGGCGCTGTCCTTCGTCCACCCCGACGCCCCGTAGCTCGAGGGCGGATCGGGAGTGTCGTCCCTCTCGTCGTAGAACGCGACCGGCACAGTGCGGGTCAGGTTCCGGATGGAGCCGTCCTTCGAGGAGAGGGCGTGCCAGTGGCGATCGGCGAAGAAGACCGCAAACTCACCCGAGGGCGCCCACTGGAAGGAGGGGCCGAAGCCGCCCCCCCGCCACTTCTTCTCCACCAGCCTGCGCCCCCCGTTCGAGTCGACGACGTACACGTCGTTATACGTGCCGTCGAAGTCGATCATCCGGCGGTAGGGCGCGTCATCGAGGCCCACCGCACGCGTGCCGTCGTCCGACATCGTCACCGTGCGCAGGGAGGGGTCCGCCACCTGGGTGTATCGCTTCGAGGCGATGTCGTAGACACCGCGGTAGGTGCGGGCGCGTTCCTGAGCGGCGCGGATCTTCTGCATGGGCTGGACGAGGTCGTCCTTGTAGTTCCAGATGTCGACCAGGACCTTTTCGTCCGCCGGAGTGTCATCGGACTCGGCCTTCGGAGGTGCCGCCGGGGGAGCGGTCGGGATGTACAGGCGGCTGCCGTCGCGGGAGAACGCCATCTGCCCCTTGTCGGACACGGAAAGGGTGGGCGGCATGCCCGGGGTCGAGGCGTCGACCACCGCCGCCGCCGTAGCGGGACCCCGATCCCACACGTAGGCCTTGAACCTCGGGGCCTTCGAAGTCGCGTCATCGCGGTCGCTGACGAAGGCCGCGCGCTTCTGTTCCCGATCCCAGGTGACCTTCAGGTAACGACCCGGCCCCGAGGCAAGGGCACTAGGCGCCTCCTGGCGCGCGCCCGCGTTGACGGCGAAGACGCCGTTCTCGGCGTCCGTCTTCGACGACACCGCGAAGAGCAGGGTCTTGCCGTCGCGGGCCACCGCGTATTCGAGGACGCTGCCGAAGGTCCGCTCCTGACCGGACATCAGGTCGCGCACCACCAGATCCGTGCCGTACTCCTTGCGGGTGACCCCGGGCCGCGCGGGCGGAGCCGCTTCCTTCGATTCCTTCAGGTACGCGATCCAGTCCCCCGCCTTCGCCGGGACCTGGACGCTCTTGACCGAAGCGATGGGGGTCGAGGCGAAGGTGGCGAGGTCCACGATCACGAGGCCGCCTTTCGGCATCTCCTCGGGCTTCTTCTTCTCCTTCTTCGCCTTGTCGGTGTCGGCTTTCTGCGGGTAGGTGGTGCAGATGACGTACTTGCCGTCCGCGGTGAACGAGATGCGGACGTTGCGCACCGGCGGCGGGGCGTCGGGATTGGCGTCGGGGTCGGGCAGGGGTGGCGGGGGGAGCGCGCCCACGCCGTACCGCTGTTCCTTCCCGGTCTTCAGGTCCCGGACCACAAGGTCGCCATCGCCGTCCTGGGGCATGAACGAGTACGCGAGGTAGCGGCCGTCGCGGGAGAGGGTGGGGGTGGCGATGGTTCGCCAGCCATCGTAGTCCCGGTGGGCCAGGGGGCGCTTCTGAGGCGCCGGCGCAAGTGCCGGGGAAGGCTTGGCTCCCTTGGCCGGTGCCTTGGTCTGGGCCGCCGCCTCGAGACTGGTCAGGAGGAAGAGAGCGAAAGCGACGCGGCCGAAAGAGCGAAGGGGCATGGCTACTCCTGGTTGGTCGGGACCCGAACTATATGTGAGGGAAAGCATGCGATTTCTGGAGGGCAGCCATTGCGGTTTCGCGGCCCAAACCTGCGGAAATCGCTCTTGGCCCGCAGAGTTTTCGGACCTATGATCACCCTGTGAATACTGGCGGCGACCGTCGCCCCCACTCAAAACGGAGGCTTCCATGCAATTGAATTTCCGCGGGGTTCTCGGAGCGGCGCTCGTGGGCTCGCTCGTACTCGTTGGAACCGCGTCGGCTCAGCTCAAGGGCGTCGCGGAACTGGCCATCACCGCACCCGCCACCAAGGTGGTGGGCAAGGAAGTGGTGACCATCATCAAGGCCAAGAACCTGTCCAAGCAGTCGATCGCCGGCCTCAAGGTCGAGGAGTACTGGTACGACAAGCAGGGCAACCCGGCTCCAGGCGCGCGGCGCCAGCTCAATCAGCCCCTCGCTCCGGGCGCCGTGATCACCTTCGAGCTCAAGACCCCGCGCACCCCGAACATGGACAAGAACAACTACGTGTTCTCCCACGCCAACGGCAAGGTGAACGCGAAGGTTGTCGCCAAGATCGAGTAGCGCCGGCTACTTGGGCTCCGGAACCCTGGGGATCTGGTAGGGCCTCTCCAGGGCGGCGATGTATTCGTTCTGAAGAGCCTGAATCCCCTGAAACTCGCGCTTCACCAGGGCCCGGTAATCGGGACGGGTGGCGAAGTCGAAGAGCAGAGCGGTCATGCTCAGGGCGTCGATGACGAAGCCGCTGTGTCCCACCTCGCTCAGCGCGTCCGCCTCCATTTCGTAGGTGTGATTCGGGAAGTTCGACGAGGCGGCTGAGAAGCCAAGACCGGGGATGTGGCGCGAAACGCTGCCCGTCTCCTCATAGCCCTGGGGCTTCCCCGGCTCCGGCGTCACCCTGACCGCGCCGAACTTCTTCATGTAGGCGAAGCCCACCTCGGCGAGGCTCGCCACCGAAATTCCGTCCCGAGCGGTCCCGTAGTGGTCGATCTTGACCTTCGTTCCCGTGGCGAGGGCGGCCGCGCGCGCGGCGTTGTCGGTGAACTCGCGGATCTGCTTCAAATACACCTCGTCGGGATAGCGGATGTAGAAGTCCGCGACGGTGCGGTCAGGCACCACGTTCGGCGCGGCCCCGCCCTCGGTGATGACCCCTTGAATGCGTGCTTCCGGGCGGATGTTGCTGCGTACCGCGTCGATGTTGTTGAAGAGGTGGATCACCGCGGTCAGGGCATTGCGGCCGTTCCAGGAGGTCATCTGGTGCGCGGGCGCCCCGGAGAAGGTGTACTTCACTCCGTCGATGTTGAGGCAGCAGGTGCCGAAGCCGGGGGCGGGCCTTGAGGTCGCGGAGGAGGCGTGCGAGCGAACCAGGATGTCCATGCCCGTGAACACGCCCGCCTTGAACATCTCGGTCTTCGCGTTGGGCGGCATCATCTCTTCGCCCGGAGTGCCGAAGACGAAGACGCTGCCCGGAGCTTTGGTCTTGGCAAGGTACTCGGCCATGGCCACGGCGGCGGCGAGGCCGATCGGGCCCTGGGTCGAGTGCTGGTCGCCATGGAAGGCGCGCTCCGTGCCTCGCAAGGCGTCGTATTCCACGATCACCCCGAGATTCGGGGAGCCGTTGTTGCCCTGGTACTTCGCCACGAACGCGGTCTCGAGGCCGGGCGTGCCGATGGTGACCTCGAATCCGTGCGCCTTCAGATAGTCGGTGAGTTTCGCCACCGAGCGCTTCTCGACGAACCCGACCTCGGGGTTCTTCGTGATGTCGTCGCCGAGGGCGAGGAGTTCCTTCTCCATCAGTTCCTTCGAGCGTGCGGTCACGGCATCGCGGGCCGGATTCGGACCGGTGAGCTTCAAAACCAGGCCGGGCACATCGAGAGAGGCCTCGAGCTCCCCCATCTTCTTAAGGACATCGCGGGCGGCCTCGCGCTCGGTGGGGGTTTCCTGGGCGGAGGCGGGCGTGGTGAGGAAGGCGGCGGCGCAGGCCGCGACGACGAGTGAGCGCATGGGTTTGATCCTTTCGAGAAGGTGGCGGCGCGGCCTCCCGCCCTTTGGGCCGAGACCGCGACTATAGCGAGACGAGAGGGCGGGCCTCCCCGTCAAGGCGGCAATGCGTCTATCGTGGCGCGCATCGTGGGAGAGATCGTCGAGAACGCCTTCAAGCTCCTGACCGTGCTTTCGTTTCTCGTCCTCGGCGTCGGGATGATGCTGCGGTCCCGCCCGCTGCTGATGCTCGGCGGTTCGCTCCTCGGCAGCGTGATCCTCAGCTTTGTGCTGGGCCTTCTCGGTCTGCCCATCGGCATCGTCTTCGGGTTTCTTGGAGGCGGTCTCCTCTTCCGGCCACGAAAAGCGAAGACGGCGGAGGAGTACGAGCGGGAAATCGAGGAAGAGGAGGCCGAGCTCCGGAGCCGCGGCAAACCCGGGCCCTGAACGGGACCGTGGGCTACGGTTGCTTCCGCACCGAGACCGTGATGGCGGCGCGGGCTATCTCCTTGTCGCCTTTGCGGAGGACGACCCTCACCAGATGCGGGCCCAGGCTGCGAAAACTCTGCTCCTCGCTGAAGCTCCGTTCGATCGCAGTCTCGCCGGCCTTGTAGGGCGGGCACTCCGCCTCGTTGAGGCTGGAGTCGGCCTGCTCCTCCCAGATCCATTCGGTGGTGAGGCAGTAGAGCCCTTCGCCGTCCTCCCCTCCGCTCAAGCGGGCCTGGAAGACGAACAGCGTGGATGGTGTGCCGCTTTGGGGCGAGGCCTTCAAAGTGAGTCGGGGCTTCTCGGCGGCCGTTCCGTGATCCGCGGGGGCGGTCATCAGGAGGGCAAGGCACGCCGCCCCGAGGGGTCGCAATCGGTGTCGCATGCCCCGAGGCTACGCCTTGGCGGCGAGATCGAAGTGGCGGATTCGTGCCAGGTCCCACCCGAGTTCAGCGCGGAAGTCGGGATGCGCGATCGAGATGAGGGCCTCGCCGCGCTTCCGCAGGGGCAGGCCGTGCAGGTTCACCGCCCCGTACTCCGTCACGATCCAGTGCACGTGGCCACGCGTGGTCACGACCCCGGCGCCGGGCAAGAGTTCGGCCACGATCCTCGAGAGCTTGCCTCCCTTCGCGGTCGACGGCAGGGCCAGAATCGGCTTGCCTCCCCTCGAGAGCGCGGCGCCGCGCATGAAGTCCATCTGGCCGCCGATGCCCGAGTAGATCCGGTGGCCGATCGAATCGGCGCAGACCTGGCCGGAGAGATCGACCTGCAGGGCGGAGTTGATGGCCACCATGTTGTCGATCCGCCGGATGATCGAGGTGTCGTTCGTCCGGTCACTCGGGTGAAACTCGACGAGGGCGTTGTCGTCCACGAAGTCGAAGACCCGCTTCGAGCCGAACACGAAGCTCGTGACGATGCGGCCCGGCTTCACCGCCTTGAAGCGGTTGGTCACGGCGCCGCTCTTCACGAGGTCGACGAGGCCGTCCGAGAACATCTCCGTATGGATGCCCAGATCGCGCTTGTCCTGGAGGCGGGACAGCACCGCGTCCGGAATGCCGCCGATCCCCATCTGAAGCGTGGAACCGTCGGTGATGAGGTCGGCGACGATCTGGCCGATCCGCGACTCCACCTCACCCGCGGGTTCGGGGAGGTGCGCGATCAGAGGGCGGTCGGTGTGGATGAAGGCGGCGAGCCTCGAGAGCGGCACCGCGGTGTAGCCGTGGGTGCGCGGCATCTGCTCGTTGATTTCGGCGATGACCATCCGGGCGGAATCGACCGCCGCGCGGGTAGCGTCGCACGAGGTGCCGAGGGTGCACAGGCCGTGCTTGTCGGGAGGCGAGACCTGAATGAGTGCGACATCCAGGGGAACCGCACCCGAAGTGAAAAGGCCCGGGACATCGGAAAGGAAGACGGGCACGAAGTCGGCCTGGCCGCTCTCGATGATGCCGCGCACGTTGGGGCCGGTGAAGAACGAAATCGAATGGAAGCGCCCGACGCTCTCGGGGCGGGCGAAGGGCGCCGCACCCTGGACGTGCAGGTGATACAAAGTCACGTCGGTGAGGGACGGACGCGCCACCATGGCCTCGAGCAGGGGCAGGGGCGAGGCGCAGGCGCCGTGAATGTAGACGCGCATCCCGTCCTTCATGAGCGCAACCGCGTCGTCCGCGCTCACCACCCGGTCCTTCCAATTGCTGCTCATCGCCCCTCGATTCTAAGAGGGGGGTGAGAGGCATTTCAGCCCCTGCGTTTGCATCATTTCCGGGGGGGCCCTGTCCCTCAGCGGTCGATGGCGGTGAGGGGCGGGCCGGCGTCGGTGAGGAAGAACGCGGCGGCCTTCAGATCGTGACGGCTCCGGTACTCCCTTTCCCACTCCAGGCGGAACCCAGAGGCCTCGTGACGGGAGACGAGAGCCCACACACTGCCCCCAAAGCCCGCGCCGAAGGCCGAGGCCCCGTGCGCGCCCAGCCGGCGCGCGGTCCTCTGGAGGTCTACGGTTTCCTCCACCTGGTTGGCGAGCCCGGTCTCGGCGCCGCGCTGTGAGCGATCCACCGCCCGGCCGAATCCGAGGAGGTCGCCCGCCGCCAGCGCCTCAAAGGCGGCGGGAATGAGGACGAGGCTCTCGTCCACAAACTGATCGAGGCGGGACTGAAGCGCTGATGGCTCGAACCCGCCGGTCGTCACGGCCAGGGCCTCGCGCAGTTGCTCGCCGGCCGAGGGAGCGGACGAAACCGCTTCGAAGAGGGTCCGATCCTCGCGGCCGGAAATCCCGCGCCATTTCTCGAGGATAGCGGCCGAGAGTGCAGCCGCCCGGTTGTAGGCGGCTTGCGCGCCGGCCGTCTTCTGCGCAACCACGCCGCTCACCGCTACGACGAAGGTCACGTCGCGCGGCAGGGCCACCGAGCCCTCAGCCCGAACCGGCGCGAACCCGAATCGGCGCAGCCGGCCCGCTTCGCTCGCGAGGATGGCGGTGTGATCCTGACTGCCGCCGGAGGTGCCCACACCGGCCTCACCGCCGAAGTCGCGGAACGGGCGACCACTCTCGACGCTGCCGAGGTAGGCCGCGACACAGAGAAGATCGGGGAGCACGCGGGCAAACTCCTCGAGCTCGTCGAGCTGGTTCGAAAGACGGAGGGCTTCAAACGTGGCGATGAGAAGAGCGCTCGAGCTGCTGAGGCCGGACGAAGGAGGCAGGTCACTGATGAGGGCGATGTCGGCGCCAACGAGCGGCCCCTCGAAGTCCCGGGCGAGCCTTCGGGCCACTGCGGCCGGGTAAATCGCCCAATGAGGCGAGGCCGGCCCCGCCTGAGGGTCGAGGCCGAGCACGACCTCATCGCGCCGGCCCGCATCGACGATGCGGACCACGGCATCATTCCGCGGAGCGCTCACCACGCAGAAACCTCGCTCCACCGCGGCGAGCAGGCTGCGACCGCCCGCGTAGTCGGTGTGCTTGCCCAGCACCTCGATCCGGCCGGGGACGTGGAAGCGGTGCACGGGCTCAAGGCCGCGCTCACGGAGCGCTTGTTCCGCGCGCGCGAACATCGGGGCTCGACTGCGTGATCCCTCAGGACTCATGCCCGCCTCAAGCAGGCGTTCCTCAATGCGGATCACAGGCGGACCGTCACTCCGTCCAGGGCCTTGAGGACGGCGGGAATGTCCCCGCGCCTCGACAGATCGAGGACCCCCTGGGCACTCGTCCGGACCTCGAAGCGCACGCCGCTCGCGATGGTCAGGTTGATCGCGTCCGTCAGCTCGAGTTCGCCGCGCGCCGAGGGAGTGAGACGGCGGCAGGCCGCGAAGATCCCGGGAGGGAAGCGCCAGCAGTTCATGCTCACGTGGCGCTCCGGCCCGAAGGACGCGATCGCCCCGGAATCCGGCTTCTCGATGAGGGCATCGAGGCAACCGTCGGGGCCCACCCGGCCGAGGGCGAAGGCGCGGATCCGCTCCGGTTCGATGTTCGAATGCCGGGCGAGGCCCTCGGGAGTGAAGAAGACGGTGCCGGGGCGGCCCATCTCGACGAGGGTCCTCAGGACGTCCACGGGGTAGTAGTTGTCGCTGTTCACCATCACGAACTCGTCGCCGTTCACGAACGTCTCGGCGGCAAGGAGCGCGTCGCCAGTCCCGCGTGGCTCCGCCTGGATGGCGAAGGCGATCCGAAAGCGCTGCGGCGCCACCTCCACGACATAGCGGTCGCGGATCGCGTGATGGTCGGGTCCGATCACGAGGCAGATGTCGGAACAGCCGGCGTCGGCGAGGGCGGAGAGGATGTAGTCGAGGAAAGGCCGGCCCGACCCGAGGGGGACGAGAGACTTCAAGCCCGTATCCGCGATGGAGGCCTGCGCCGCGCTCAGCGCGGCCTGCTCATCTCCCGCCTTCATGCGCGTGCCCAGCCCCCGCGCGAGGATGACCGCCTTCACTGCGTCATGGCGCCGGCGACCGCAGGCGGAAGCACCTCACTGGTCATCGTCTCCCGCGTACCAGTCTTCATGCCGCGACCAGGTCTGGCATTTGGGGCATTGGGTCTCGTTCCACTCCCGTCCGCAGGCCGGACAAACCCCGAAAGTATCGAAGGTGTTCCAGGAGTGAAGGCATTCGCACATCCAGTGATCGTCGCGCTGGGGCTCCCAGGCGCACGCGGGACACCGGATGCGTGGCCGGCCGAAGCGCTCGCCCAGTTTGTCCCCGACCTTCGGCGGTCGCAGACGATCGGGCTCGCCCTTGAGCAAAACGGGCGAGAGGCGGACACGGAGGATGAGGGCGATCACCGGTTTCGGCGAGGAGCGTACACCCTCGCGGGACGGGGGCTCGAATGTCGGCCCCTCGGGCGGGGATTCAGGCGAGGTAGTCGGGCTCCGCCTCCGTGGGCGTTCCGAACGGATAGCCCGTGGCCTCGAGCAGGTGCATGCGCCGCAGTTCCGGCCGCGCGCTGATCTCCCGGATCTGATCGTTCTGCTTCTTCAGGAACGCGGCGCGATTCTCGTCCGCCCCCATCTCCATGTCCATCGCGGCCTGATGGTTCCTGGCGATGATCCGGTCGAAGAGGGGCTTCTGTCGGCGCTGGTACTGAGCGAGGGCGCAGCGGACTTTTTCGGCGCTCGAGACCTCGGCCACACTCGGCAGACTCTCGATCAGGGCGGGCAGGCTCGAGATGCCCATGTTCAGGCCCTGTCCGCGCGCGGGGTGGACGGAATGGGCGGCGTCTCCCACCAGAACCGCGTTTCCGCTCACGTAGTCGATGGCATGGATCATCCGTACCGGATAGAAGCCGGCGACTTCGGAGTCGAAGCACTTGAGGACGTCCGCACGCTTGACGAGCAGCTGCGTCCGCTCTTCCTTCGTGGACTTCTTCCACCACGCGATCCCCTCGTTGCCCACGGGCAGGGTGATCTTCACCTGGTCGTCCATGCGCTGCTGCACCACGGCCACACCTTCGGGACCGGAGTAGCGGAAGAAGTAGTTTTCCGGCTTGAGGCGGGAAGGACGCTTTCCGAACAGGGCCACCATCGGGTGGCGATAGGGGTGCTCGAAGGTCGCGAAGTTCAGGGTCGACCTCACGATCGAGTTGGATCCGTCCGCGCCCACCACGATGTGCGGCTTGATCACGATCTCTTCATCGTTCGCGCGGATCTTCAGGGACCGGATGCGTCCATCCACGACCTTGAACTCGCGGGCCACCGCGGGCTTGAACAGGTCGAAGTTCGACCCCTCGGAGGCGATGTCGAGGAAGGTCTCCGCGATCAGGTCGTGGTGATAGACGAGGAAGTAGGGGTGCGGAATCGGCAGTTCCGAATAGTCCGCGGTGAGCAGGGTCTCCCCGGTCTCCGAACGGAACTCGTGACCAACCCGCCTTCCCGCACCCCGTTCCAGGAAGCGGTTGAGGACGCCCCAGCGAGCCAGGGCGTCGACCGTGCAGGGCTGGAAGTGATCTCCCCGTGCGGTGTCGAGCAGCCCTTTCCTCTGCTCGACCAGAACGACCCAATATCCGCTGTCGCGCAAGGCGCAGGCGAGGGCCGAACCCGCCACTCCGCCGCCCACGATGAGGACATCGGTTTCAACCGTCTTCACGCCCTCAAGTTAGGACCGGGCCCACCGTGCGGCAATAGTGCATATGGCCTAGCAGGCCAAGCCGCATCCCTGGGGGCCCTTCACGGACTCCCTGAGCCCTCCCTAGAGGTTCGTGCGGCTCCTCACCAGGGCGAGGAATTCATCCCGGGTGGCGCGGTTCGTGCGGAAGTCGCCGAGCATGCACGAGCTCACCGCGACCGAGTTCTGCTTGCCCACCCCGCGCATCATCATGCAGAAGTGACGGGCCTCGATGACGACACCCACGCCCCGGGGCTTGATCACTTCCTGGATGGTCTGCGCGATCTGGTTGGTGAGGCGCTCCTGGACTTGCAGCCGGCGGGAGAACATGTCCACGAGACGCGGCAGCTTCGAGAGCCCAACTACCCGACCCGCGGGCAGGTAGGCCACGTGGGCCTTGCCGAAGAAGGGCAGCATGTGGTGCTCGCACAGGCTGTAGAGCTCGATGTCCTTGACGATGACCATTTCGTCGGTGTCGACCGTGAACATCGCCTCGTTCAGGATCTTGATGGGATCCTGCTGGTAGCCGGCGGTGATGTCCTTCATCGCCTTGCCCACGCGCTCGGGCGTCTTCAGCAGTCCTTCGCGCTCAGGGTCTTCACCGAGCTCGATCAGGACTTCGCGGATATGGGCAGCGATCTTGGTGGGCATCGAGGACTCCGCTTCCTTAGGAAAGGACCCGGAGGTGGACACGCCCGTCCTTCGGGACCTCAATGGGTGTGGGCTTCTTGGTGACGGCGCAGGACTGGCAGATGGGCTCGCCGTTCGTCTTGCTGTCCCAGGTGCGATTGCGATGGGCGTTGCGCAGCCGCTCGAAGTTCGCCGACCGCCAGGCCTCCTGGACCGTGGTCATCGGAGCCTCGGCGCCCGCCACCACCGGCCCGCCGTCGATCTCCAGGGTGAAGCCCTGGCAGCACGGCATGGTGTGCCGACCGTCCCAGGTCACGACCATGCGCCTGAAAGGGTCGGGACACTGGAACTCGGCGGCGGAGAGGTCGGTCCAGTGCGCGGCCTGCCAGGAGTGTTGGGCCCCCGCGGGCAGGTAGCACTCGGAGATCGACATCCAGTCGACCCCCATCTCCTTGCGCCAGAACTCCTCCATGCGCCCGGAGTCGAGGTCGTTCGCGTTGATCCGGGTACGCACCACCGAAGCGCGGATCTTGAGGTCTTTGGCACCCTTGCCTTCGTTGCGCGCGTTCACCGCTTCACGCACGGAGTTGAGCAGGATCTCCCACTGGCCGCCCACGCGTTGCCGGTGGTATGTCACCTCGTCGCAAGCGTCCACGGAGAACATGAGATCGGTGATCCCCGCCTCCACGAGCTGGCGGAACAGCTTCTTGTTCTTACGCGCGCCGCCGTTTCCGTTGGTGTTCATCATGAGATCGGGGAAACCGAGGGCGTTCGCTTCACGGACGAACGACACGATGCGCGGGTGAAGCGAGGGCTCGCCGCGATAGTTGAACTTGATCGACGAGACCCCGATATCGGCACACTGCTGGATGAGCCGACCGTACAAGACGGGGTCCATGTAGCCGCGCTGGTAGGAGAAGTCCTCCATCCCCTGCATGCGGATGTGCTCGTGAGTCCAGATCTGGCAGAACACCTTGGGATCCTCCTCGGTGCTCCCGCAGCGCAGGTCGCACACCGCCACCGTCTCGATATCGGCGTGCACGGGATGGTCGGACGCGTCGAGGTCGGTTTCCCGACGATCCCACTCTTTTCGGTAATCCTCGTAGGCGGTCGACCGCTTCGGCGCGTCGACGAGGACTCGGAACGTCGGGTCTTTGGACATGGAGAGATGCAGTTTAGGCGGGCACCCTTGAAAACACCTTGGCCCCGCCGGTCGGGACGATCAGGGAGAGGGGAGGGTAAAGCAGAAGGTGGCCCCGCCACCCTCTCCGGGGGACTCGACCCAGATGCGCCCCCCGTGGGCCTCGATGATCCGACGCGCGAGGGCGAGGCCCACCCCGGTTCCCGTTCCCCCGGCCTCCAGCTTTTCGAACAGGCCGAAGATCCGCTCCTGATGCCGGGGATCGATGCCGGCGCCGTTGTCCCGAACGTAGAGGATGGTTTCGTCGCCCTTTCGCTCGGCCCCGACCTCGATCCTCGGCGCCGCCTGACCGCCCGTGAACTTCGCCGCGTTGTCGATGAGGTTCTGAAAGACCTGGAACAACCGGCGCCGATCGCCGCGCACGGCCGGGAGGTCCGGGTCGATGTCGAGCTTCACCCTGGACGCGTCGAGGCGCCCCTGGACCTGGTCGGCCACCTCTCGGACCAGCTCGACCAGGGGAATCTCGCTCGGCGGATTCAAAACCCGGCCGACGCGGGAGAGTTCGAGCAGGTCGTCGAGGAGAAGGCGCATGCGATCACTCGCCCCTACGATTCGCTTCCCGTCCTCCTCGAGGCGGGCCAGGTTTCCGGTGGCCGCATCACGGAGCATGTAGCCGACATAGGCCCGAATGGTGACGAGCGGCGTCTTGAGGTCATGA
>CAZYEA010000098.1:0-14858 GCA_964646485.1 uncultured Acidobacteriota bacterium | reverse complement strand
GAGACGGGAAGGCTCTTGATCTGCACGTTCGAGACGATGGTCTAAACCGTGGATATGCTGGTGTCGACGAGCGGGGCCTCGGCCGTGACGTCCACGGTCTCGGTCAGCGACGCGGGCTTGAGCACGAAGGGAATCGTGGCGCTCTGATCGATGACGAGCTGGATCTCACGGGCTTCACTCCGAAACCCCGAGAGCTGCGTGGTGATCGAATAGAGGGCGGGGCGAAGCGCGCCGACCCGGTAGGTGCCGGCTCCGTCCGTCACCACTGTGCGGACGAGACCACTCTCTTTGTTCTTCACGAGGACCGTGACCCCGGGCAGGGTGCCGCCGGTCTCATCCTTGACCGTGCCGTTGATCTGTGCGTTCTGCGCGAGCGCGGGGGAGCCGAGCGCGAGCAAGGCGATGAAGCTCGCGAACCTGAACAATCGATTCATTGGCAGTCTCCTGCAGTGAAGAGGGAAGTGGTTGCGCCGCCCACGGCTTGTGAATCGACAGTACTCCCGCGCGCGCTCGGCGGTCAAGCGAGAAATCCCGGCGGAGAAATCGCGGCTTGATGCCGCGGCGATAACCGCCCGGGCCAGGACGACCGGTCGGTCGCCGGATCAGGAGACGAGGCGGGGCGAGTCTCGGTTCAGGTAGTCTCGCCGTCCTGTGAGCGAGCGGGTTATCGGCGTGCTGGGCGGCATGGGGCCGGAGGCGACACTTGCCTTCTACGGGCGCCTCATCGAGATGACCCCCGCGCGCCGGGACCAGGAACATGTGCGCGTGATCATCGACTCGAACCCCAAGGTTCCCGATCGTTCCGCGGCCCTCCTTCAAGGCGGCGAGTCGCCGGTTCCGCTCATGGCGAGCGGGCTCCAGGCCCTGCAACGCGCGGGCGCCGACTTCGCGGTCATCCCCTGTGTCTCGGCGCACGCCTTTCTGGACGAACTGCGGGGGCGAGCCTTGATCCCCGTGCTCTCCATCTTCGATGCCGTGGCTGAAGAGCTCCAGCGTGGCCCTGCGGGCCTTCGCCGGGTGGGACTGCTCGCGACCACGGGTACGATGAAGGCGGGCCTCTTTCAGCGTCGACTCTCGGACGCGGGCCTTGAAGTGATCGCGCCCGAGGATGCCGATCAGGCCGGTCTCATGGCCGCGATCTATTCGGTCAAAGCCTCGAACGCAGCCGAACAACGACGCCGGGCCGTCGATTGCGCGCGGTCCGTGGCCAAGCGCGTGATTGACGGAGGCGCCCAGAGAGTCGTCCTCGGTTGCACGGAGCTTCCGCTCCTCCTCGGGGGCGGCGATTTGGAGGTTCAGGTCATCGACTCTCTCGTCTCCCTCGCCCGCGCGGCTTTGCGCGAGGCGGGCCGAGAGCCGAAACCGCTCGGGCCTTCGGCCGTCGAGGGAGGCGCATGACCAAAGACCCACGCGACCTCGGTCTCGACACCGAGTTCAAGCGCGGCATGGGCGCCTTCGACGCGACCATGGTGGTCGTGGGCTCGATGGTGGGCTCCGGTATCTTCCTGGTTTCCGCCGAGATGTCCCGCGCCCTCGGGAGCCCTGGCTGGCTCATCGTCTCGTGGCTCCTCACCGCGGCCCTGACCCTCGCCGCGGCTCTCTCCTACGGAGAACTCGCGGCCATGATGCCGCGGGCGGGAGGACAGTACGTGTACCTGCGCGAAGCGTTTTCGCCCCTCTGGGGGTTCCTCTACGGCTGGACACTCTTCCTGGTGATCCAATCCGGCACCATCGCCGCGGTGTGCGTCGGCTTTTCGCGTTATCTCGGCGTCTGGGTGGGCGGGATCTCCGAGGAGGCCTATCTGATCGCACCCGTCCATGTCACTGAAAGGTATGCGGTCTCCCTCTCGACCACGCAGCTCCTCGCCATTCTCGTGATCTCGTTCCTGACCTGGACCAACACCCGCGGACTCAGGTGGGGAACCGTGATCCAGAACGTCTTCACTTCGGCGAAGACCCTGGCCCTTGCGGGTCTGGTGGTCGTGGGCTTGTTCTTTGGCTGGAACCAGGCCGCGGTCTCGGCCAACTTCGGCGACGCCTGGACCATCCGGGACGCGGTGCCCACGGCGCCCGGCCTCACGCCTGAGACCGGATTCGGTCTGTTCGTCGCCCTTTGCGTCGCCCAGGTCGGTTCGCTCTTCGCGGCTGATGCCTGGAACAACATCACCTTCACCGCCGGTGAGGTGAAGGATCCGCGGAAGAACATTCCTCTGTCCCTCTTCGCGGGCACCAGCCTCGTCATCGGCTTGTACCTTCTCGCGAATCTCGCGTATCTCGTCACCCTGCCGTTCGGCCAGATCCAGACCGCGGCCTCCGATCGGGTGGCGACCGCGACCCTGGAAGCGATCCTGCCGGGGAAGGGCGCCCTCATCATGGCGGTCGGGATCGTGATCTCGACCTTCGGCTGCGCGAACGGCATGATTCTGTCGGGCGCGCGGGCCACATACGCCATGGCCCGGGACGGCGTCTTTCTGCGCGTCGCGGGGCGGCTCAACGCTTCGCAGGTCCCAGCGTGGGCTCTGGTCCTGCAGGGCGTCTGGTCTTGCCTGCTGGTGCTGCCGCGGACGTACAACCCTGCCACCCGCGTATACGGGAATCTCTACAGCAACCTGCTCGACTACGTGATCTCCGCGGCCCTTCTCTTCTACATCCTCACCATCCTCGGGCTATTCCGTCTGCTCAGCACTCGTAAACACGCAGAGAGGCCGTATCGGGCGATCGGTTATCCCTTCGTGCCCGCCCTTTATGTAGTTGCCGCCTCCGTTCTCCTCCTGATGCTCTTCGTCTACCGCAACGCCACCACCTGGCCCGGTTTCGTCATCGTGGCCCTGGGTGTTCCCGTCTACTTCATGGGGTCGCGGCCGAGGGCGTGAGCCCAATCCGACGAGGACACGTCGTTTTTCAGCCTGAGGTCCACATGAAACCCTTCGCTCAACTGGCCGTCGATGTTCCCCGTTCCGGTATCCGGGAAATCATGGACGTCGCGGCGGCGGCCGAAAAGGACGGTCCGCTCATCCATCTCGAGGTGGGCCAGCCTGACTTTCCGACACCGCCCCATGTGCTCGAGGCGACGCGCCAGGCCCTCAGTGCCGGGCACACGCGGTATATCTCGAACGCCGGTCTTCCCGCCTTGCGCGAGGCGGCGGCCCGGGCGTACGTGAGGCGCACCGGCGTCGCCACCACGGCGAGCCAGATCGTGGTGACCACGGGTGCGGTGGGGAGCCTCGCCACCGCCTTCTTCACCCTGCTCGAGGCGGGTGACGAGGTCCTCGTTCCCGATCCGGGCTGGGCCAACTACCCGACCGCGGTCAGGATGGCCCGCGGCGTGCCCGTCCCGTACTCTCTCGAGGCTCCGCTCTTTCTCCCCGACCTCGACGATCTCGAGTCACGGGTCACCCCGCGGACGAAGATCCTGATGATCTGCTCTCCGTCCAATCCGACCGGGCAGGTGCACGATGAGGCGATGACGGAGGCCCTGATGGCCTTCGCACGGAGGCACGATCTGTGGGTGGTCTCGGACGAGATCTACAGCGAGATCGTCTTCGATCGAGAGGCGCCGAGTGTCCTCAAGTACGACAAGGACGAGCGCGCCGTGGTCATCCACGGCGTCTCGAAGAGCTATTCGATGACCGGCTACCGGATCGGTTTCTCGCGAGCCAGTGTCGAGTACATCAAGGTCGCCTCCAAACTTCAGGAGCCCTTCGTTTCGTGCGGCACGCCCTTCTCTCAGATCGGAGCCATCGCCGCCCTCGATGGACCTCAAGACTGTGTCACGGAGATGGCCGCCGCCTATAGGAGGCGTCGCGACATCGCTCTCGACCTCCTGCGCGAGCGTGGCGTGTACCGATATACGCCCGGCGGCGCCTTCTACGTGCTCGTGGACATCTCCTCAACCGGCCTGGACTCGCACGCCGCGTCCCTGGAACTCATCCGGGCCAAGCGTGTCGCCACCGCGCCGGGGAGCTCGTTCGGGCGCCTGAGCGCCGATCAGGTCCGCGTGTCCGTGGCCTCGAAGGATGAGGATGTGCGCGAAGGGGTGCGACGAATCTGCGACTTCATCGCGGAGCGCCGCGCTTGAATCCCGAAGAGTTCCGGGCTTTCGGCCATCGACTGATCGATTGGATCGCGGACTACCGCGCCTCCACCGCGAAGCGCCCGGTCATGTCCACCGTGGAGCCGGGCTCGATTCGAGCCCAGCTTCCAAAGTCTCCGCCCGACGCCCCTGAGTCGATGGAGGGCATCCTGCGCGATGTCGAGACCATCGTGGTTCCGGGCCTCTCGCACTGGCAGCATCCGCGGTTCTTCGGCTACTTCCCCTCGAACGGCGAGCTCTCCTCCGTCCTCGGCGACTATCTGAGCACCGGCCTGGGCGTTCTCGGCCTGTCCTGGCAGTCGAGCCCGGCGCTCACCGAGGTCGAGGAGGTCGCGACCGACTGGCTGCGGCAGATGGTGGGGCTCTCCCCTCGGTGGAGCGGCGTCATTCAGGACACCGCGTCGACGAGCACTCTCGTGGCTCTGATCTGCGCGCGCGAGCGCGCTTCGGCCTATTCCCTGGTGAGGGGCGGCGTGCAGGCGATCGACGCGCCTCTCGTGGCCTACGTCTCCGCTCATTCGCACAGCTCGGTTGACAAGGCGGCTTTGCTTGCGGGCTTCGGCCGCGACCATGTGAGAGTGGTGCCGACGGACGACCGCTTCGCGATGCGCGCCGATGCCCTCGACCGGGCGATTCGCGACGACCTTGCCGAGGGCCTCAAGCCCTGCGCCGTGGTTGCGACCGCGGGCTCCACGACCACCACCGCCTTCGATCCCCTGAGCGCCATCGGCGAGGTAGCGCGGGCCCACGGACTCTGGCTGCACGTGGATGCGGCCATGGCGGGCGCGGCCATGATTCTCCCCGAGTGCCGCCACCTCTTCGAGGGGATCGAGGGCGCCGACTCGCTGGTGCTCAATCCCCACAAGTGGCTGGGCGTCGCCTTCGACTGCTCGGCCTACTACGTGCGCGATGCCGAGCATCTGGTGCGGGTGATGAGCACCAATCCGAGCTACCTCCGCAGCGCGGTGGACGAGCGCGTGAAGAACCTGCGCGACTGGGGTATTCCTCTCGGCCGGCGTTTCCGTGCCCTGAAACTCTGGTTCCTGATCCGCGAACAGGGTGTCTCCGGGCTTCAGGCGCGGCTTCGCCGCGACCTCGCGAACACCCAGTGGCTGAAGGCCGCGGTGGAGACGACGCCTCGATGGAGAGTCCTGGCCCCGGTGTCGCTTCAGACCGTTTGCGTGCGGCACGAGCCCGAAGGACGGAGCGGTGAGTCGCTCGACGGTCACACCCTGGCCTGGGCGGACGCTCTCAATCGCTCAGGCGCCGCCTACCTCACGCCCGCGATCCTCGACGGCCGCTGGATGGTACGGGTCAGCATCGGTGCGCTCCTTACGGAGCGTGAGCACGTCGAGGCGCTGTGGGCGGCTATGCAGAGCGCCGTCGCCCAGGCGGAGAAAGCGTCCTTGCGTCCCTGAGGGAAACGGGGTCGTGGGAGTCAGGCGTCTGCGCCCTCGCGCGCTCCCACCCTGTTTCCCCACCACCAGACGAGGGGAACGAGCAGAACCAGGGAGATCGCGACCGGCCCCACCCCCGGGGGAGGCGGCCCGACGACGTTGCCGACGTAGGTGGCGCCGAGCACCGCGATGAGAATCCAGAAGCCTTTGGACATCTTCCTCCCGGCCGCATAGAACACCGCTGCCCCGAGGAACATGAGGGACTCCACGGTGAGAGTGAGAGGAACGTTGTTCCACATCCCAAGACCGAACTTCGCGTTTCCCCAAGGCAGCAGAGGCATGTCCGGCCGATGGGTCACGAAGTCGAGGAACCAGTGGCTGATCGCGAGCCCGGCGCAGAACAAGGCCGCCCGCCTGGTACCGCCGAGGATATGGAAGAGGCCGGCGAGTACGGCTCCCGCCACCGCGACCATCAGCAGGCTGTGCGACCACGGATAGGAGTCGAAGCGCAGAGGCGTCATCGCGGTGTCGCCGGGAACGATCGACACGGTTTCGAGGCCGGTGAGGAGCAGATAGGGCCAGAGGGCGTCTGGAAGCTGGGAGGCGAGAAGGGCGGTCCCAAGCGGCAGCCGCTTCTCCACCCGGCTCGCCGCGAGTCCGAGCGCAAAGTGTCCGATGAACATGCGGGCCTTTTATCACGCCGCGGTCAGGGCAGCGGCTTCTTTCTCAAGGCCTCGGGGGCCCGCTCGCGATCGAGAGGAATGACCTTCAGGGTCCAGTTCAGGGGAATCGAGGAGGGCGCGTAACACACCGTGTCGCTGCACACCTGATAGTCGAGGACGCCGCTGAGATCGATCTGTGTCACCTGGTTGACCGGCGCCGTGGCACTCGCGGGGGGCCGGCCCGGTCCGAGGGCGGTGACGTCCTGCAGGACGCGGAAGTGCGAGGCGAACACGGGCACGGTCTCGTTCAGAGGCGCGAAGGTATAAGACTGAGGCTCCGGGAATCGCACCTCGTGGGCGGTCACGAGGGGATTCGCGGACAGGCGGAAGTTGAGAGGCCTATACCCCTTCACTCCCGGCGCGTAGGCGTGCATTTTCGGGGCCATGAGGAAGTCGAGCACAATCGTCACCCGCCGGCCCGGCGCCACTTCGTCGTTGCTGAGGGAGGTCTTCAGGACGAACTGGTCTTTCACGATCTCCTTGATGGACGCGTCGCCGTCCTCCCCCATCGAGATGAGGAGGCTCGCCGCCGTCCTTCGCTCCTGATACTCCGCCTCGAAGTCCCGGTCGACGATGACTCCCTCTGCGTTGGCCACGAACGTGCCGGGGAAGGGGACGCCGTGCGCCATGTGGCCCTCCGGGTAGTCGAACGTGTTCATGATCCCGAACCTCCGGATGATCCGCGAATCCGGGTCGGAGAGCAGCGGGAACGTGATGTGCTTCCGCGCCGCGAAGTCGCGGAGCACTTCGATTGAATCGTAGCTAAGCGCAGCCACCGCGAGTCCGCGTTTTTTGAACCCCTCGATGCGGCTCTCCAGCTCCACGAGCTGAACCTTGCAGTACGGTCACCAGTCGGCGGATCGGAAGAAGACAAGGACCAGGCCGTTCGGGCCCTTGAGGGATGCAAAATCCCGCATCCTGCCGTTCTGATCCGCGGCCTCGAAGGCTGGTAGGGACTCCCCGATTGCGGGACCGAGAGACCGCGGGTCCGGCCGGCCGGGCGGAGCCGCCGCCTGGGCGAGGGCGAGGAGGAGAGTGGTGATGAACATTCGGGCGGTGAACCTCTGTGGTGTTCGGATGACTTAGGGACGAGTGAGGTTACCGCGGGGAGTCGCGCGCGCCGGCTGGTATCGTCACGCCCCCGTGCCTTCGCCGATCACCTTCGATGACGTTCTGGCCGCGCGCAAAAGGCTCGAGCCGCACCTCACTCCGACACCCCTCCGGTCCTACCCGCTGCTGGACGCCGCGGTGGGCAATCGCGTGCGCGTCCTGGTGAAGCACGAGAACCTCCAGCCGACCGGTGCTTTCAAGGTCCGCAACGGACTGAACGCGATTCTCGCGATGGATGAGGCTTCCCGCGCGCGCGGCGTGGTCGCGGCCAGCACGGGGAACCACGGACAGGGCCTGGCCTTCGCCGGCCGGGTTACCGGCACCTCCGTGACGATCTGCGTCCCGGTCGGGAACAACCCCGACAAGAACGCGGCCATCCGCGGTTTCGGAGCCACCCTGGTGGAGGAGGGCGAGGACTACGCGGCCGCGGTCGCGGTTGCCGATCGCATCCAGCGCGCCGATGGACGTACGCTCGTCCACAGCACGGATCACGCCGCGGTCATCGCGGGCGCCGGCACCATCTCCCTCGAGATTCTCGAGCAGTCCCCCGAGGTCGATACCCTGGTGGTGGCGATCGGTGGAGGGTCGCAGGCGGTAGGCGCCATCACCGCGGCTTCCGGCCTCGGCCGGCCCCTGAGCATCTTCGGCGTTCAGGCCGAGGGGGCATCGTCGGCCCGGGATTCCTGGCACGCGCGGCGAAGGCTCACGGCTGAGCGCGTGAACACCTTCGCCGACGGCATCGCCACCCGGATGACCTTCGATCTCACTTTCGAATCGCTGTTGTGGGGACTTGCTGATTTCGCCACGGTGACGGATCAGGAGATCGCCTCGGCCATGCGCCTCGCGCTCTCGACCACCCACACCCTCGTCGAGCCCGCGGGTGCCGCCGGCCTCGCCGCCCTCCGCAAGCTCGCTCCGGCCCTGGCCGGCCGCCACGTGGCCATCATCTTCTCGGGCGCCAACGTCGATGAAGCGACGCTCCTTCGGGTCCTCACCGGCGACCTCTCTCGCTCCGCCTGAGAAGGGTCGCGGAGTTAAGGTACGCGGACTCGAGAGGCAGCTTCTCTGCCGGAATGTCGACACAAGGAGAATTCAGATGGCGGTTTCCAAGGCTTCGGCGAAGTGGACGGGCACCCTCAAGGAGGGCGCCGGATCGATGAAGGGCGCCTCTGGGCACTTCGAGGCGCCGTTCACTTTCGTTTCGCGCTTCGAGGGCGCCTCCACGGGCACGAATCCCGAGGAGCTGATCGGGGCGGCGCAGGCGGGCTGCTTCTCGATGTTCCTCGCCGCCCAGCTCACGAGCGCCGGTCACCCTCCGACCAGCATCGACACCGTAGCCACCGTGCACCTCGGAGCGGGGCCGACCATCACGAAGATCGAACTCGAGACGGTGGCGGTGGTGCCCGGGGTGAGTGCCGAGATCTTCAACGAGAAGGTCGACTTCTCGAAGAAGAACTGCCCGATTTCCAAAGCACTCGCGAGCGTGCCGGAAACCACCTTCACCGCCACGCTCAAGTAGCGGCGCCCACGCCCGCGCCCGACCGCGACGCGCTTCCCGCGATCAGGCGCGAGGCGACGCCTCGCCTCATCGGAGAGAGGCGGCGCGCGGCTTCATCGGGAGAGGCGCCTCGGCCTGGAGGAGGGCCTCGGGCTGCACCGTGACGTGTTTGATGCCGTGCTCGCGGGCCACGCGCTCCAGGACCTCGCGGGCCACCCCCGTGCCGTGCGCCTGTCCATCCAGGACGACGTGAACGGTGACGACGGGGAAGCCGTCGGAGATCGTCCAGACGTGCAGATCATGGAGGTCGCGAACGCCGGGGGTGCCGCGGATGGTCGCCTCGATGCCGGCCGCCGAAACTCCGGGCGGGGTCTGCTCCATGAGGACCGCGGCCGATTCGCGGATGAGTTTGGAGGCGCCCCAGAGGATCAGGACCGAGATCAGGATGGAGGCGATGGCGTCCGCCTGCGGAAGATCGAATCTCAGGACGGCGATCGCGGCCACGATGGCGGCCACTGATCCCGCGGCATCGGCGAGGACGTGCGCAAAGGCGGCGCGCACGTTGATCGACGCGTGGGCCTCCCGTACCAGGACCACGCCCGAAGCGACGTTGACGAGGAGCCCGGCGATCGCGGTTGCGAGCATCCAGTCGCCTCGGACTTCGGGGGCGCCCCGCAGCCGGCCCACCGCTTCGATGAGGATCCCGAGGGATGCGGTTGCGAGGGCTCCGCCGCTGATCGCCGCGGCCAGCACCTCGGCCCGGCGGTACCCGAAGGTGTGGGAAGCGGTGCGAGGCCGCGCGGCGAGTCGCTGGGCCAGAACCGCGAGTCCCAGAGCTCCCGAATCGACGAGCATGTGCGCGGCGTCGGAGAGGAGGGCGAGGGAGCCCGAAAGCACGCCCACGAGCGCCTCCACGAAAGAGAAGGCCAGGGTGAGCGCGAGGGCGCGGGTGAGCGCGGCGCCGGCTCCGTGGCCGTGGGCGTGTCCGTGGGGATGCGTGTGTCGAGAGGCTCCTTCCGGGTGATCGTGCGCCATGACGAGAGTGAAGCCTATGCGAAGGAGACCGAAGCGGCTTCACCCCAGGCCAGAAGAAACGTTGTCCCCGGTCCAAGAGTGCCGACCGGGAAGGCCCAAAATAAATATTTCGTCCACGGCGCTGAATTCGCCGACAAGCGCGTTGAACCCAGGGCTCGACGCCGCTCCCTCTCTGCGCGTCGCTCGAACCGGGAAACCAACGCACCGCGCGGCGCGCCCGGTACAAACCGGTGATGCCCGAAGTCCGCCTTCTTTGATCTGACCCGCCTCCCTGGTCCCTTCGAGGTGGAACCGAGCCTCGGTTGGAGCGTCGATAGAGAGTCGCTCCCGGTTTCCATGCGTCACTCCCTGGAGGTCCCTCAATGCGAAAGGCGCACGTCCTCATCTTCCTCGTTCTCGGCGCGGTTGAAACCGCGATGGCGGCGGGAGCCGCTGCCTCAGCGTGGAGGCATACGGTTCCCCTCGGTCAGTGGGCGGGGGATCTGTTGCGGGAGGGCGCCTCCGAATCGACGGTCGTGGCCGGGCTGCTGGAGGCGCTCGAGAGGACGGATGTCGTGGTGTACGTCACGGACATGAAGCCGGGGCGGTCCGGCTCTCACCCTGCCTCCCTGACCTTCCTGTCGCACGATCCCACCGGCCGCTATCTGGTGATCCGCATCGACCCCTGGCACGCCTCGCGCCACGACCGCATGGCGCTCCTCGGCCATGAACTCCAGCACGCGCTCGAGGTGGCGGCGGCTCCCGACGTCCTCGACAGCGCCTCCATGATCCGGCTTTATCGCCGGATCGGATGGGAGGCGGAGGCGCTCAAGTTCGAGACCAAGGCCGCCCAAACCGCGGGTTTGAGCGTGCGCCGGGAACTCTTCGGGGGGCGAAGGCCGTGAGCGGCCTCGGGAGGGAAGGGTCAGTCGGTCTCGTAAAGGACTTCACCCTCGCCCGCGATGAAGAGGCTGGGCTCGTCACCGGTGGGCGAAAGGCCCATCTCGGCTTCGAGGTTCCCCGACCAGGCGATCACACTCGAAAGGGGAGCCTCGAAGGGCTGATCGGCGTGAATCCGCACGCAGGAGGGAAGTCCCTTCCAGGTGAGTGCGGCGAAGCCGTTACCCTCCATCTCGAGCACGCTCGCCTCCATCGCCGCCACCTGCACGTAGTGCGGTTGCAGGGCCTCTTCGCAGGCCAGGATGCGGTCGGGTGACACCCAGAGCTTACGGCCGGGATCGGAGAGGAGGAGGCCGATCCCCGCTCCGGAAGCGGAGAGCAGCAGTGAGCCCGAGCCGGTGGCGATCACCAGCCGCTCGCCGCTCGTGGTCTTCGAGTCCTTCACCCAGAAGGTCACGTGACCCTCGGAGGACACCAGGGCCCCGCGTTTGAAGAAGATCCGGCCGTCGAAGGGAATCTGCAGGAGGTCCCGGCGCTTGAGCGTCATCTTCGGCGCGGGCACGGGAGTGCGCGGTCCGAGGAACAGGTCTTCCTCCTCCCCCCCGAGCCGCAGGACTTCGGGGCGCAGGGCGAGCGGGGTGTCCGGGAGCGGGCCCTGGTCCTTGGCCTGGATATCGGCGCCTGGAATCTGAATCAGCTTGGACGCGCCGAAAAGCGCCTCGTCGTCGTCGTCACCGCCGCGGAAGTCGTTGTCGAGCGGTGCGGGGATCGGCTTGGTGGAGTTGGGTGCTGGAGGCTCGTGGTCGCCCGCGAGGTCGCGGGGGATCTCGCTCGTCTGGGCGCCGTGCTGGCGAAAAGCCCCGGTGTTGTCGGAGGCCGAGCGCGCGAGCCGGTACTGGTGGATGGCCTCGCGGATCCGACCGTGCCGTTCGTAGGTGGCCCCGAGGTAGAAGTGGACTCTCGGCTTGTCGCCGGTGAACGCGAGGGCCTGGGTGAAGGCCATCTCCGCCTCGCGGAAGCGGTTGAGCTTGAAATTGATGAGGCCGAGGTTGAAGAGGATGGCCGCGTCGTTGGGCGTGCTCGCCGCCAGCTTTCCGAACACTTCCTCGGCTCGCTCCAGCCGTCCTTGCTTGAAGTACAAGACGCCGAGCAGGCTCAGCACCGTGACGTCGCGCGGCTTGAGCAGGTAGGCCTCGGCCAGGTCTTTCTCCGCCATCTCCGCCTTGCCTTCGGACAGATAGGCGCGCGCGCGCTGGACGTGCGTCTCGAACAGTCCGGTGGAGAGCGGGGAGACGGAGGGCATGTCGCTTAGGGCAGGCTGCGAATGGTCCGGAACGGAGATCCGTCTGAAGGAGGTGAGTCCGCGTAATGAGTTGAGCCGGCCCCGTCCACCCACCGATAGTACAACCGCGGCGGCACGCGCACGAGAGGGCGGGCCGGCCGGGCGGGAGTTGAGGCCCTGGGCCTCGCGTTCAAAGGCTGGAGTGAGGGGGGCAAGGAGCCTGAGAAGCCGAGATTGACGGAAGCGGATGAAGGCCCGCCCTGAGGCGTCCTCGCTTCCGCCGAAGAGGACATCATCACGGGACCCGATCCCAGGACCTGGTTCACCTTCACCACGTAGTTCCGCGTCTCCTTGTAGGGCGGAACTCCGCCATAGCGCAGCACCGCGTTCTCGCCCGCGTTGTATCCGGCGGCGGCAAGCTCGAGGTTGCCGCGGAACAGACCCAGCAGGTAGCTCAGATACTCGGTGCCGCCCATGATCGCCTGTTGCGGGTCGAAGGGATTGGTCACGCCGAAGCGCCGGGCGGTCGCGGGCATGAGCTGCATCAGTCCCCGCGCCCCCTTCGAGGAGACCGCGAATTCGTCGAAGGCCGACTCCACGCTGATGATGGCGCGAACGAAGTCTGAGCTCACCCCGAACTTCGCGGCCGCGTCTTCGATGTAGGGGTCGAACTCGGGCCGCGCGCGCCGTCTGAAGCCGCGAGAGTGGATGAGCACGCCCTTGGCGGAGAAGCGCAGCCGGAACTCGCTCGACTCCGGCGAATCGGTGGCTTCGAGGACGCCCAGGGCGTTGCGACGCAGGTACACCTGAGCCGAGGCCTCGGGGACCGAG
The DNA here is from genome assembly GCA_964646485.1 of uncultured Acidobacteriota bacterium. Classification (GTDB taxonomy): domain Bacteria; phylum Acidobacteriota; class Vicinamibacteria; order Fen-336; family JAGNNV01; genus JAGNNV01. The sequence continues at coordinate 2,011 of CAZYEA010000098.1, read as the reverse complement.
CCCAGCTCGAGGCCGGCCATCGCGACGAGGGCGGTGGCCAGAGCCGGTTTGGAGAGTCGGTTCCGCATCAGGCGGGCACTCCGCTCAGGAGGCGGGTCGCCGTCTCCCGCGCCTTACGTCTCAGGGCTTCGATGTCCTCCGAGGCGCCGAGCGCACCCTGGGCGAACTCGGGCCGTCCGCCCCCGCGCAGGCCCAGTTCCTTCATCACCGCGGGCGCCGCGATGCGGTCCATGAGGTCGCGGGAGACCGCCACGATCACGGAATGGCTCCCGTCCCCGCTCGAGGCCGACGAGATCCCGATGAATTTCTGGTCCCCACGCTTCTGACGATACTCGTCTACGAGGGCGGCGTGGCCCTTCCGGTCCACATCGGCGAAGAGGGGCGTCCACACCGTCACCCCTTCGATCTCCGCGGAGTCCGTTCCCTCCCCGCGAGACGCCCCGCCCGAAGCGAGTTTCATCTTGAGCCGCTCGATCTCACGATCGCGCGCCTTGAGCTCGTCCTTCAGTTTCGCGTACTCGTCGACCAGGGCGGTCCGGTCGGCCCGGGCGAAGTGCGACAGTTCGTCGAGAATGGCCACGTCGCGCTGGATCTTGTCGAGGGCGGCCCCGCCCGCCACCGCTTCGACGCGCCTCGTGCCCGCGGAGACGCCGCTCGTGGCCGTGAAAAGGAAGAAGCCGATGTCGCCGGTCTGTCCCACGTGGGTGCCGCCGCAGAACTCCTTGGAGAAGCCTGGGACCTCGACCACGCGCACGCGCTCGCCGTACTTGTCGCCGAAGAACGCGAGGGCGCCCGAAGACAGCGCCTCGTCGCGCGACATCTCGATGGTGTTCACCTGCTTGTTCGCGAGGATCTCGCCGTTGACGCGGTTCTCCATGACCCGCAGCTCTCGCTCGTCGACCCCCTGGAAGTGCGAGAAGTCGAAGCGCAGTCGGTCGCTCGCCACGAGGCTGCCCGCCTGCTTCACGTGGGTTCCGAGGGTCTCGCGCAGGGCCGCGTTCAAGAGGTGGGTCGCGGTGTGGTGGCGCATGGCGCCCTCGCGCCGTTCCTCGTCCACGGTGAGGCGGACTTTCATGCCGGGCGCGAACGTCCCCTCGTCCACGGTCACGAGATGGGTGGAAAGCCCGGGCACCGCGTTCCGGCACGACGACACCGTGGCGACCGAGCCCGGTCCCGAGATGACCCCCCGATCGCCGATCTGGCCGCCCGCCTCCGCGTAGAAGGGCGTGCGGTCGACGATGATCTCGCCCGACTCGCCCCGGTCGAGGCGCTTGACGGGCTGGCCGTCCCGGAAGGTCGCGATGACGGTGGCGCCATCTTCTTCGAGGCGCTCGTAGCCGACGAAGACGGTTTTCGCCTGTGCGAGGAGAGTCAGGTATTCGGGCGCTCCCGAGACCGCCCCCATCTTGCTCGCGTGGCGCGCGCGCTCCTGCTGCCGGATGAACTCGGCGTCGAAGCCCGCCTTGTCGACGGTGAGGCCGCGGTCCGCCGCGAGCTCCTCGGTGAAGTCGAGAGAGAGCCCGTAGGTGTCGTAGAGCTTGAAGGCGTCGGCGCCGCTCAAGACCCCGGTCTTGGCCGAAGCGGCGACGGAGTCGAAGACCGCGAAGGCCTGCTTGAGCGTGGTGGAGAAGCGGTCTTCCTCGACGCGGACGATCTTCTTCACCGTCGCTTCCGTGGTCTTGAGGTCGGGATAGGCGGACTGCATGCGCGAAACCAGTTCGCCCACCAGCGAGGCGAGGAACGGACGGTCGAGGCCGAGCTTCCGGCCGTGGCGGAGCGCGCGCCGCATGATCTTTCGCAGCACGTAGCCGCGGCCCTCGTTTCCCGGGAGGACGCCGTCCGATACGAGAAACGTGGTCGCGCGCAGGTGATCGGCGATCACGCGCAGGGAGATATCGGTCGCGGGGGAAGCGCCGTATTTCACCCCCGCGAGCTTCGCCGTCGCTTCGATGAGGGGCGTGAACAGGTCGGTGTCGTAGTTGTTGAGTTTGCCCTGAACCACCGCGGTGAC
>CAZYEA010000097.1:7036-15116 GCA_964646485.1 uncultured Acidobacteriota bacterium | reverse complement strand
CCTGGATGAGCGCCAAGAAGGACAACCTCGTCAACATCGGCGGCTGGCTCGCCGTGAATGACTGGGCGCTCTTCGAGGAGCTGCGCAACCTGGTCGTGGTCTACGAGGGCCTGCACACCTACGGCGGGCTCGCCGGCCGCGACATGGAGGCCATGGCCATCGGCATCGGCGAGTCGGTGGAGGACGCGCATGTGCGGTCCCGCATCGGCCAGGTGCGCTACCTCGGCGAGCTCCTCACCGACTGGGGCGTGCCCATCGTGAAGCCGGTGGGCGGCCACGCGATCTTCCTCGACGCCCGGGCGTTCTATCCCCAGCTCAAACAGGTCGAGTTTCCCGCCCAGACTCTCGCCGCCGAGCTCTATCTCGACTCGGGCATCCGGTCGATGGAGCGCGGAATCGCGAGCGCCGGGCGGGATCCCGTGACCGGCGATCACCACTACCCCAAACTCGAGCTGACCCGCCTCACCATCCCGCGGCGCGTCTACACCCAGGCCCACATGGACGTGGTGGCGGAGTCCGTGAAGGCGGTCTTCGACGCGCGCGGAACCACCCGGGGCCTCAAGATGATCTACGAGCCCAGGTACCTGCGTTTCTTCCAGGCGCGCTTCGAACGACTCGGCGCCTGAGTCCGCCGGGAACGGGGCCTCGCCTGTGCTACGGCAGGCGAACCGCCGAGATCGCCGCCGACCTCGGAAGGCCTTCGACGGTGACGCGGTCGGAGAATCGGAAACACAGCCGGTTCATGCCCGTCACCTGAGCGGCGGGCGGCAGCGAGAACTTCGGCTCGCTCCACTCGAGGGTCGACTCCCCCGCCCCGACGACCATCCCGTTCAGTTCCACCTTGAACGTCTGCTCGGTGATGGGCGGGGCGTTCCGGAGCCGGACCGAGGCTCCCAGCGGGTCGTGGCTGCGTTCGATGGGGAACTTCAAACACGCGAGCGGAGCGGCCCAGCGGTATCGCGGGGCGCCCTCATTGTTCACCGCTTCGGAAAAACCGAGCGAGAGATACGGGGACGAAGGGTCGCCGAGCCACAAGAGACCTGAAGGATTGGAGGTCTGATAGATGTAGTCACCGAAGAAGATCCGGTACCACGTCTCCGTACCCTTCTCGCCGAAGGCCCGGGTAAGCGCCTTCTGCGCGGTTTCGCTCGCGAGCGCCACCTGCGCCTCGGCGAGGCGCGCGATGGGGGTGGGCGATCCCAGCCGCCCGTCGTGCTTGAGCCGGATCAGGCCGAGGTTCCACAGGCCGAAGCCCCCGAGGAGCAGGCCGAGCATCAGCGCCGGCCGCCGAAGCAGGCTCTCGGAAAGACGGGCGAGGCCCCACGCGAAGAACGGGAGCATGAGGTCGAACTTGCGCGACCCGAACGCATCCGACCCGTGCCAGTCCGGTGTCGACGATCCGAGAATCACGGTGCTCACGAAGACGAGGCCGCCGCCCAGGGCCACGAGCGGCGTCCGCCTCAGGGTCAGCACGAGGCCAAAGAGGCAGACGAGAGTGAGCGGCGTCCAGACGAACAGGCCCTTGTTCGCTGACCACAGGATGTCCTGCCAGTGGGCGGTCGAAGGATCGAACCACCGCACGCTCGCGCGCGCGCCGTAGTAGTGCGGGATCCATACCCAGACTCCGTACTGAAGCTTCCAGATGATCATCTGCGGAAGGAAGGCGACGAGCCCCGCGAGCAGACCGAGCGACGCCGCCTTCACTTCAAGGCGGTCCCGGGCGATTCGCACGAGCCCCACCAGGAGGGGCAGCAGGGCGAACGCGACCGCCTGCCACCGCGACATCATCAACATGCCGAGGGCTCCGCCGCACCACACCCAGTCGCGCGGCCGGCCCGTGCGAAGCGCGGCCAGGGCGCCCACGAAACAGACGCAGGCCCAGGCCGCGGCGAGTCCGTGCGCCATGGTGAGTCCGACCGTCGCATAGTAGGCGGCGGGCGTCGCCACCACCGCTCCGAGCAGGCCGAAGCGGACCGCCGGCACGGAGAAGCGCCCGGTCATCTCGCGGTAAAGCAGGAACAAGGCGAGGAGCAACCAGAAGGCGGTGCCCCAGCGGGCCGAGTATTGGTAGGGAAGACTCAGGCCGTCGGCTCTCCAGGGCAGGTCGAAGACCAACCCGGCCCCGAGCAAGGCCACATGAGTGATCGCGTAGAAGGGCAGCCACGCGACCGCCGGTCCCACCGCGTACAGAGTGTGGCTGGCCCCGCTCTCCGTCAGGCCCGTCTCCTTCACGTTGAAGATCGCGTACTCGTTCGCGAGCACGAGGTCGTGGTCGAAACAGATCGAGTGGAGGTAGGAGAAGTAGCCGAAGGTATCGGCGTGAAGGTCGGCGGGCGCGAGCAAAGCCAGGGCCAGGGACGAGGCGAAGCAGACGGCTATCACGGCTTTGAGACGCTTCATATCGAGGGGTCCGCCTCCTCGACCTCGGCCCGTTCGAAGGCCCGCGCGCTCATGCCCATGGCCCTCAGTCTAAAGGCCCACGAAGGCCCTGCAGGCCTAGCGACGGGCGTCGGTCGTGGTCCGGGGAGGAAGGAGCGCGGGAGGGACGGCCGATCTTCGGGCCGAACGGGCCGCCGCTCTCCCCTGGAACCACTGGGCGCTTCGCTTCAGCAGGTCACAGACTTCGCCGTCTTCGGTCTGGGTAAAGTCCACGTACCACGGAGAGATCGCGCCGAGGTCGGCCGGCTCGACCACGCACACGCATTCGTCCGCGACCTGCCGGATCGCGTCGCAGGCGCTGGGCGCGCTCACCCCCGAAGCCACCACCAGCCGCTTCGGCCCGAGCGAGCGCAGCGCCTTGACCGCCACCAGCATGGACGAGCCCGTGGCCATGCCGTCGTCCACCAGGATCACGACCTTGCCCCTTAGTTCAAGGCGCCCGCGCGATCCGCGATAGACGCGCTCGCGACGCTCGATCTCCTCCTCCTCGAGCACCACCGCGCGTTCGATGGCGAAGTGGGGGATGCCGAGGCTTCTCACCACGTCGTCGTTGATCACCCGTGCGCCCCCGGATGCGATCGCACCCATCGCGAGTTCGTGGTAACCCGGCGCGCCCAGTTTGCGGACGATGAACACGTCGAGGGGGGCGCGCAGGCCATGGGCGACCTCGAAAGCCACGGGGACCCCGCCGCGGGGTATCCCGAGGACGATCACATCGGAGCGGTTCGCGTAGGGCAGGAGTTTCGAGGCGAGCTGGACTCCGGCGTCTTTCCGATCACGCAGGAGCGCCTTCATGGCGGACCTCCCTCTTGATTGGCTGGGCGCCGCGCGGCGCTTCGCGGGGCCTCCGCGTATCCGGACCGGGCAGGAACTGCCGGAACCAGGCGATGGCATGGCTCGCCGCCTGCTGCAGAGCCCCCGGCTCCTCGAACAGGTGCGTGGCCCCGGGCACCACCACGAGGTCGCAGTTGCGCATCCGCTCCTTCGACCAGCGGTTCAGCTCGAGGACCTCTGGATCCTCTCCGCCCACGATCAACCGGGTCGGGGCATCGACCATGGAGAGAGCGTCGCGGGCGAGGTCAGGCCGGCCGCCGCGGCTCACCACCGACTTCACCACCTTCGGCCGTTGCGCGGCCGCGACCAGCGCGGCGGCCGCCCCCGTGCTGGCGCCGAAATAGCCGACGCTCAGGTTCCGGGTGGCTTGGAGGCCCGCGAGCCAATCGGTGGCCCCCACCAGGCGATCCGCGAGCAGGGCGATGTCGAAGCGCGGGCCGCTCGGGCCGCGGCTGTCCTCGAGCGGTGTGAGGAGATCGAAGAGGAGTGTGCCGAAGCCCGCTCGATTGAGGGCCCGCGCCACGAACGCGTTTCGCGGAGAATGCCGGCTGCTGCCGCTGCCGTGGGCGAAAAGCACGATCGAGCGGACTCCTTGGGGCAGGCTCAGGAGGCCTTCGAGCGAGACCCCGTCCATCTTTACGGTTACGGAGCGTGCGAGCGAAGGCATGGCGCTCCTCCCTTCAAGAGCGCTCCCCCGTAAAGGGCGGGCGCGCACTTTCCTTCAATGCACAACTCGGGCCAGACCTGCGAGCATTCGTCTAAGTCCAGTCTTCTCTCGAGCCCGAGCCCAAACCGCAGGCGAAGCGGCGCAAGTCCTTCGACGGCCGGCGCAAATCTGAGGGCGGATCCAGGAACCCCGAGAGCTTGTTACTGGACTCGGGTCCCCTCACGCACCCGATCCCCAGGGTAGAGAATCACGATCTCGCCCTCGCGCAGGCCGCTTCGAGCCTCGGCTTGGGCGCTGGTTCGATGCGCGACCTCGATGGTGCGCGAGATCGCTCGGCCGTTCTCGATCACGAACGCCCGCCATTCCGAGCCGGAGCGGTACAAAGCACTGCCCGGCACGAGGAGCACGTCGGTTGACTCCCAGACGACCACCCTGACCTCGACGCGATACCCATCGCCCATCCCCTCGGGCGTCCTGGTGAAATCCCCCACCACGTTGACGCGCTGCTCCTCGACGCCGAGGGCGGAGATCTTCGTGAAGCCGGACGGCTCCACGCGACGCACCCGACCCGGCACTTCCGAGGCGCCTCCGAAGCTTCCGATCCACATGGGAGCCCCGGGCCTCACATTCACGGCATCGGACGAGAGCATCTCCGCCACGACCTCGAGAGCGTCCAGATCACCGAGCTCGAAAAGAGGGGTTCCGGCCGCGACCACACGATCGCTTTCCTGCAGGACGCGGAGCACCGTGCCCTTGAGAGGAGCGCGCACCGGCACCACGCTGCTCGGGCGAGCCGTCTCGGAAGCGGCCGCGAGAAGAGCCGCCCGCGCCTCCACGATCTCCTGGGCCGCCGCCTCGGTTTCCTTCCGCGCGGCCGCGAGCAAAGCGGCAGCGGTCGCCTCCTGAAACACGGCTCGCTCGCGCGCTTCCTTCGACTGCAGCCCCTCGCGGTCGAGTTCCTCCGCGCGATCCCGGTCGCGATGCGCCTGATCGAACGCGGCGCGCGCGCTCTCCTCGCGGGCGCGAAGCGCCAGCCGCGAAGCCTCGGCCCCGCGCAGGCGCGCCTCGGCCTGACCCATCGTCCGCGGGTCGAGGGGAGAGGGCACGAGCTGCGCCATCACCGCCCCCGCGTCCACGAAATCGCCTTCGTGGAGCGTGATCCTCCGCAGGCGCCCTTGAACCGGCGCCGCCACCACGAAGCGTTCGCGCACCCGCGTGCGCCCTTCTTCATCCACAGTGACGCTCATCGGCCCGCGCTTCACCACCGTCCGCTCGACCGCGACCGCGCGCGGACGAAAGGCGGCGAGAAGTGCCAGCACGGTTACGAGGCCGAGCAGCGCGTATCGGGTTCTCCGGTTCTTCCACATGACGATCACTCCCGGGTCTTCAGGACCGCGACCAGGTCCAGTCGGTCGGCGCGGCGCTTGACGATGAGGCCCGACAGGACCGACGCCGCCACGATCACGAGAAGAGAGAAGGCGAACGAAGCGGAGGAGATCACGAGGGGCAGGCGGATGAGCTTGTTCTGGTAAGCCATCGCGATCAGGCCGGACAGGCCGTAGCCCATCAGGAAGCCCAGGGGAATTCCGAGGGCGATGATGATCGCCTGCTCCCCGAGCAGCATGGCCGCGACCTCGCCGCGAGTGAATCCCAGAACGCGCAGGCTCGCGAGTTCGCGGCCGCGCTCGAACAGGGCAATCCGCGCGCCGTTGTAGACGACCCCCACCGCGACCACCATGGCGAGACCGACGAGCACGGCGGTGAACGTGCCGAAGACGTCGGCGATCGCCTCCTGATAGCTGCTGATCGCGGCCTCGCGCATGGCCACACCGCCCACCGCGGGCAGGCGCTTGAGCGACCGGTCGAAGGCGGCCTCTTGAAGAGGATCCACGGCGAGGAAGGCGCCCGAGAGGGTCTCCTCGCCCACCAGCCGGGTGAGGGCGCCGACCTCCATGTAGGCGTAGGCGCCCATGAGTTCGTCGATCTCGCCCACGAGCGCCACCTCTCGCACATTCCGGCGACCCTCGAGAACCTCGATGCTCAACACGTCGCCGGGGCGCGCTCCCAAAGCCCGAGCCAGGAAGTCGGTGAGCACGACTCCTTCTTCGGGAGGTTCGATCGCGACGCGCCTTGCGCCCACGATGCGGCGGAGCTCGGCTGTCCGCGGGAGGCCATAAAGGGCCGTGCGCTCCATCCGCGGCCCGAAGCGGAGACGCACCGGCGCCACCCTGAAGGCCTCAACCCTGAGCACGCCCGGGAGGTGAGCCAGGTCATGAGCGGCGCGCGCGTCCACGGGGAGATTGAACTGCACCGTCGCCTGCTCCCGCTCCACGGTGCGGAAATGAACGTCCATCACCAGATCGATGGCGTCGAGGAAATAGCGACCGGTGAGCAGGACGGTCACGGCGAGCGCCATCGACAGGACGGAGAGCGCGAGACGGGCGGGCCGCCTCGCCAGGTTCCGCAGCAGGATGCGCACGGGCGGCGACGCCAGCGCCAACAGTCCGCTTCGCTCCACGATGCCCGCGCGAAATCTCGGCGGGACCTCGGGACGCATGGCTTCGGCGGGGGGAAGGGCTATGGCGCGGCGGACCGCGGCGAAGGCGCCCGCCACGCCGGCGAGGGCGCTGATTCCCGCGCCCCAGAGGACGAGTTGAGGCGAGACCTGATGAGTCATCCGCGGGAAGCGGAAGTAGTCCGAGTACTGATTGAGCAGTCCTCCTCCAAGCCACCAGCCGACCAGGACGCCCAGGAACACGCCGGCCCCGACGATGAGCAGGACGAGCGCGAGATAGTGCGTGGCGATCGCCGAGTTGCGATACCCGAACGCCTTGAGCACCGCGATCTGGTCGCGCTGGCTCAGGACGACCCGGGTGCTCACGATCTGGAGGAGGAAGGCGGCGATCCCGAGGAAGATCGCGGGCATGAGGCCGCCCCAGGCCCGGAGCTCGTCGAACTCCTGCTCGAAGCGGGCGTGCGAGGGGTGGTCGGAGCGTCCGTAGGCCCCGAGGCCGCCATAGCGCTCGAGCAGCAGATCGATGTCGTCGATCACTCTCTTCGAGGAGGCCCCCGGGCCGAGGCTCACCCCAACGTCGTTGAAGGCCCCCTTCATGTCGAAGGCCCGCGCCACCGTCCGTTCGGACATCCACAGCGTACCGAACCGCCGATTGTCGGGGAGGAGCCCGATATCCGGCATGTCGAAGATGAACTCGGGCGATAGGGCGATGCCCGCGATCTCGAGTTGCTGCCAGCGGCCGTTGATCAAGGCGCTGAGCCGGCTCCCCGGCCCGAGGCCGTTCGCCTTCGCGAAGGCCTCTCCCACGAGCACCTCGTCGGAGCGGTCGGGATCGAGGTAGCGGCCGCGACGGACGTGGACGCGGTTCAGGGCGGGCAGTCGGCGCTCAGGAAGAGAGACGAGGCGCGCCGAAGCCACATCGTCGAGCCCCGGCACGTCGAGGGTGACGCCCAGTACCACCCGCGGTTCCACCGCCTCCACGCCGGGGATCTGGGCGATGCGCGAGGCCACGGCCAGAGGCGCGCGTTTGAGGCTCGCGAACACCTCCGCGAAGCGATAGTCGCGGTAATACTCTCGACACGACACGTCGAGCGAGTCGTAGGCGCTGCGCGCGGTCACGAAGCTCGCGATCCCCGAGGCCACGATGAGGGCGACCGCCACCGCCTGGCCGCGCATGTGCCAGAGGTCGCGCCAGAGCTTTCGGGTGAGGGCCCTCATCTCACCACTCGATCTCGTTCACCGAAGCCTGGCGCTCGTTCTTGAGCGTGCTCGCGATGGCCCCGCTGTGCATGCGCACCACCCGATGAGCCATCTTCGCGATGGCCGCGTTGTGGGTGATGATGGCCACGGTGGCCCCAAGCTCGCGGTTCACGCGGGCGAGGACGTCGAGGACCAGTTTTCCGGTTTCGACGTCGAGGGCGCCCGTGGGCTCGTCGCACAGGAGCACGTCCGGCCGCTTCGCCACCGCGCGCGCGATCGCCACCCTCTGCTGCTCGCCTCCCGAGAGCTGGGCCGGAAAGTGATCGAGCCGGTCGCCCAGGCCCACAAGGCGAAGGGCCTGCTTGGGCTCGAGGGGGGACTCCGCGATCTCGGTCACGAGGGCCACGTTCTCCTCCGCGGTGAGG
>CAZYEA010000097.1:0-7026 GCA_964646485.1 uncultured Acidobacteriota bacterium | reverse complement strand
AACTGGAACACGAAGCCCACGTGTTCGCGGCGGAAACGCGTCAGCTCACGCTCGTCAGCGCTGGTCAGATCGTGGTCGAAGAAGTGGACGGTTCCGCTCGTGGGCACGTCGAGGCCGCCGAGGATGTTGAGCAGGGTCGACTTGCCGCTTCCGGAGGGACCGAGCAGGACGAACAGCTCGCCCTTCTCGAGGTCGAGGTCGACGCTGCGCAGGGCATGCACCTCCACCTCGCCCATCCGGTAGACCTTCTGGAGGCCGCGGGCGCGGAGAACCGTCTCTGCCATCAGGCATTCCCCGCCGCCTGTTCCTTCGGCCAGTCGTCGCGGGTCATCCAGCGGATCACATCCGCCCGGCTCACCACTCCCGCGAGCCGGCCGCCCTCGACCACCGGCGTCATGTTGATGCCGTTCTTCACCAGGAGGCTCGCCAGACCCTCGATGCTCTCGTCGACCCCCACCGTGATGACCTCGGCGGTCATCACATCGCGCGCGAGCGCCCCGACCTTGTGGCGAAGGCGTCGTTTCAAGTCGACGGGCGGGCGAGGCCCTTCCCCCTCGTCGCCGATTTCGGGGATCTCCGGCGCTTCCAAACGCGTGTTCCTCGACACGAGGTCCGCGTCCGTCACCACTCCCACGACCCTTCTCGATCCGTCGATCACAGGGAGGCCGCTGATGGCACGGCTGTCCATCAACTGGGCGATCCGCGGCACCGAGGTCTCCGGAGACACCGTGACCGCGTCCGCGGTCATGATGTCGCGAACGGTCGCGACGGGCGGGCGCGCGGGACCCTCGCTCAAGCGCTGTCTTCGGCTCATCTTTCGCCTCCTTGACCCTCGTCATGGTCGATTCGCTCAGCAGCCACGCCCACCGCCGCAGCCGCCTTACGCCCCTCGTCTCTCACCCCTACCCTTCGCACGGTCAGAACCGGGCAGGGGGCGCGCCGGATGACGTGCTGGGCGTTGGAACCCGAGAGCAGGTGTTCAAGGAAGCCGTGACCCTGCGCCCCGATCACGATCAGGTCCGCTCTTTCCAGAGACGCCACGCGCAGGATCTCCTTGTAGGCGACGCCCACGACCGCGCGCGGTTCGATGCGGATCTCCTTGATACCGAGGTCCGCTTCGAGCTTCAACAGCCGCTCGAGCGCGCTGCGTTCCAGGGCCTGGCGAAGGACGTCCATGTCCACGAGGCCGCGATGGGCGGCCGCGCTCAGGTCGGGCATGTCCTCGACGACGTGCAGAAGGGTGAGGGCCGACTGATGCTCGAGCGCGAGGCCCGCGGCCATCCTCAGCGCTTCTCGAGACATCTCCGAGAAGTCCGTGGCGCACAGGATCCGGGCAAGAGGGTCCCGAGGGGCTTCGGAGGGCCGCGCGTCCTCGTGGCAAACCGTCAGCACCGGAGTGGGAAGCTTCCGGATCAGCTTTTCCGCAACCGAGCCCAGGAACAGGTGATTCAAGCCGCCCCGCCCGTGAGTGCCAAGGACGACGAGATCCGCCTGCATCTGCGCGGCCGCGGCGGCGATCTCGCGCCAGGGTTCCCCCTCCCTGATCTCGACCTCGTGATCGACACCGGCCTCACGCAGAGGCTGGACAAACCCGCGCATCTCCTCGTCGATGCGTCTGCGGTCATCGTCGGAGAGGAGCCAGGGCGCCCCTCCGTAGACCGACTCGACCCCGGGGCCGATGTTCGCGATGACATGGACCACCTTCACTCGGGCGTGTGAGGTCCGCGCGAGGGCCACGGCATGCTTGAGGGCCTGAACCGAGAAGGCCGAGAAGTCGGTGGGACAGAGGATGCGATCCATGCGGGCCGGAGTGGAGTTCATACGCGCCTCCTCGATCGGGAACTACCAAAGGTTCAGTCGTCGCGGGTCATCCACCGAATGATGTCGGCGCGGCTCACCACGCCGACAAGACGCCCGTCCTCGACCACGGGAATCGGGTTGACCTTCTCCCTGACCATGAGTGCGGCCAGGACTTCGACCTCCATCTCCGGGCCCACGCTCACCACGTCCTCGCTCATCAGGTCGCGTGCGGTGGTGCCCGCGGCGTGCTGGATGCGCCGCCGGAAATGGGCGGGCGTCTCGAGGGGGATGCGGCCGTCGAGCAGGGGCAGAAAATGGGGCGCCTCGATGCGGGTGTTCAGCACGATCAGGTCGAGATCGGTGATGAGTCCGATCACCCGCCTATCGGGATCGACCACGGGCAGCCCGCTGATCGCCCGCTCGTGCATGAGGCGCGCGACCCGCGCCACCGACGCGGTGGGCGGCACCGACACGACGTCCAGGGTCATGATGTGCTTGACCCGCATGGTGGGCGGCTCGGGGCGTTTCACCTCGGCCGTCTCGTCTTCGTGGACCAGGTTATGGCGGGGACACATGGCAGGCCTCCGACCTCTTCTAGTTGGACGCTTTGGGTTGGACGAGGGCGAGGCCGATGGCCCCGGTCGCCCGGCGGGAGCGAACCTTCACCGGACGCACGGTGAGGACGGGGCAGGTGGCTCCGCGAATCACGTGCTGAGCGTTCGATCCCGACAGCATGTGCTCGATGACCCCGTGACCCTGAGCCCCGATCACCAGCAGGTCGGCCCGCTCGTCCGCGGCCACCCGGAGGATCTCCTTATAGGCCCGGCCGACCGCGAGACGCGTTTCGAGCTTCACTTTCGTGGTGTCGATGGCCGAGGCCATCTTGGCCAGCCGTTCCCGGGCGGCCGTTTCCAGATCCTGACGCAACGGCCCAAGGTCGGGAAGCCCGAGATACATGGGACTCGCGAAGTCCGGCATCTGCTCGATCACGTGCAGAAGAGTGACTTCGGATCTCGTCTCCGCGGCCAGAGCGAGCGCCATCTGAAGGGCGTCCCCCGCGGCCTCGGAGAAGTCCGTGGCGCAGACGATCTTCGTGAGCAGGCCGGGCGCCTCCCACGTGCGTCCTTCCTCGTGACATACCGTGAGAACGGGACAGGGCAGCCGGCGGATGAGCTTCTCCGCCACCGAGCCGAGGAACAGATGCTCGAGGCCCCCGCGACCATGAGTCCCCATGACCACGAGGTCGGCCGGCATGTCTTCGGCGAGCACCACGATCTCACGCCATGGATCGCCCTCGCAGACCTCGGTCTGGTAGTCGATCCGGGCCTCGCGCGCGGGCGCGAGGAACCGTCGCATCTCCTCATCCACGCGCTGGCGAATCTCCGGGGTGACCACATACGGCGTCGTGTAGTACTCGGAGTCTCCGGAGGGCAGGATGCGGGGAATGACGTGCACGACCTTGAGTCGCGCCTTGAATCTGCGGGCCAGGGCCAGCGCGTGGCGCAGCGCGTGATCGGAGAATGAGGAGAAGTCAGTCGGGAACAGGATGCGTTCGACGGGCGTCCGGGAGTTCATCATGGCGTCACCTCATGGTGCGTCTTGAAGGAGAGCAATCGGGGTGCCAGAAGAGGCTCAGGGCCCCGCTCCACCTAAGTCGAACAGCCTTCGCCGCTTGACCACGCGGCCGTGCCCTTCGGACCGCGAGGACGGCCGCCGAATCGACGAATGGACTGCGTATAGGCCTATCCCCGCCGCAACCATTGCGTCCCTGCCCGTCTCCTGAATGGGGCCGAGTTGAGGGGGGCCGTCTTGCGAGTAACCGATCAGGACAAAAGGCTTGAGGCAGCTCGTGAAGTCATCGAAATGTCATGTGGCATGACCGATGCTCCGCAGTCAGGGCGAGACGCGCCCCGCAAGCGCGTCCTGACGGATTCGGAGGATTGCTTTATGAACTCCCTCGCGACAATGGTGACCGCCCTGCTCACTGCGGCCCTGCTGTCGATGCCGGCGCAGGCCCAGGACCCTGTGGACACCCACGCCAAGGTCCAGCAGCTCGAGCAGAAACTCGCATCTCTTGAAGGCCGCACGGACGCGCCTTCCTCGGCCCCGGCTGAACAGTCAACCGCCGACCTGGAGAAGCGGATTCAGGAGCTGGAGCGGAAGATCGCGGAATTGATCGAGGCGCAAACGCCGCCCGACGCCAAGACCATGGGCAGCGCCGAAGTGGAACGCGTCCAGGAGCCCACGGGTCTCGCCGGGTTCTACGATAACGGCTACCTGGTCGCCACCAGCAAGGATGGCGCGTTCAAGTACTGGCTCGACGGCAGGGTCAACCTGGACTTCGCCAAGTACTCGGGCGCCGCGAATCGCCTGCCCACGGGCTTCGAAGTCCGTCGGGCCCGCATCGGCGTGAAGGCCACGGTGTTCACGGACTGGCTCGCCGAGATCGACCTCGACTTCGCGGACAATCTGATCGAGATCAAGGACCTGTGGGCGGGATATGCCGGCATCAAGGACACGGTGATCCGCCTCGGCAACCACAAGGCGCCCTTCGGCTTCGACACCCTCACCTCCTCCAAGAACATCATGTTCATCGAGCGGTCCTATCTCGATTCCTGGTCGCCCGATCGTCTGCTCGGACTGAGCGTCTCGCACTGGGGCAAGCAGTGGCAGGCCTCGGCGGGGATCTTCGGAGAAGCGGGCGGCGCGTTCGACGACAAGGACTCCCTCACCGGCGGGGGCGCGGGCACGAGCCAGGACTACAACCTGGTCGGCCGCGTGAGCGTCGCTCCGCTCAATAAGGACGGACGCATGATCCACTTCGGCGCGGCCGTGGCCTATCGAAGTCCCGAGCGGCAAAAGCTCGCGACCAGCGGCGCCGACCTTCCGGACCGCATCAACGCAGCCCGCATCGTCAAGCTCGACTCCCGTGCCGAGACCCACGTCAGCCGCGCCAAGTTCCTGAGCACGGGCGACATGAAATACGTCGACAACTTCACCCAGCTGGGCTTCGAGCTTGCGGCCACCGCGGGCCCCGCGACTCTGCAGGCGGAGTATCAGAAGACCAGCATCAACCGCATGAAGACCACGAACGCGGTGGTGGCCGACCATTCGTTCGACGGCTACTACGCCCAGGCCTCGGTGTTCCTGACCGGCGAGCGGCGGCCCTACCTGGCCTCCGAGGGTGAATTCGGGCGCCTCATCCCGAAGCGCAAGGCCGGCGCCCTCGAACTCGCGGCCCGTTACAGCATGCTGAACCTCGACGACGTGACCGCGCTCGACCCCATCAAGGGCGGCCAGGCCAAGAACTTCACCCTGGGACTGAACTGGTACTTCAACACCAACCACAGGATCATGGTGAATTTCACCAACGTCGACAACAACGCCAACGCCAAGCCGGGCAAGGACTGGGCCCCCATTCCCGCGGGCACGAGCACGGCTCAGACCGTGATCCCAGGCGACGATTTCAAGATCCTCGCCATCCGCTACCAGATCGCCTTCTAGGTTCGCTCATGGCCACCGAGATCGAACGGAAGTACCTGGTCAAGCCGGGCGCCTGGGTCCCAAAGGGCCCAGGCACCCATTTCCAGCAGGGCTACTTGAACTCCCAGAAGGAGAGAGTGGTCCGGGTGCGCATCGAGGGCAGCGTCGCGAAGCTGACCATCAAGGGGATCACCACCGGGGTCACCCGCTCGGAGTTCGAGTACGGGATTCCCATCGAAGACGCCGGGATCATCCTGAATCAACTCTGCGAGCGTCCGCTCATCGACAAGCATCGTCACGTCGAGCACCACCTCGGCCGCGCCTGGGAGATCGACGTGTTCCATGGCGAGAACGAGGGCCTGGTGATCGCGGAGGTCGAGCTTCCTTCCGCGGACATGAAGGTAGACCTCCCGGACTGGGTCGGGGCTGAAGTCTCGAGCGATCCGCGTTACTTCAACTCCAACCTGCTGAAGAACCCCTACGCCACCTGGGACAGGAAGTAACTCCATGTCGGCGGGAGCGCCGGTCTCGACGCGATTCAGCGAAGAGCGTCTCCTGGCGCTCCTCGACATGGAGAAGATGACGCTCTCCTCGGCCACGCGCGCCGCCCAGGGCGCCTCCGAGAGGTGGATGCGCTACCTGGGATTTCCGGGCGGCATCCTCGCCTTCCTGCTGCTGTACTACCTCCCCTTCGGCCCGAGCCTCAGCGGGGCGGCCCAGGCCGGCATCGCGTGCTTCGTGCTCGCCCTCGTCTGGTGGGTGTGCGAGCCCTTCCCCACCTACGTCACCTCGCTCGTGCTGATGTTCCTGCTCCTCACCACCGGTGCCGCGGGAGCGAAAGCCATCATGGACGTGCTCGGGCTGGAGGTGATCTGGCTCAACCTCCTCGCCTTCATCCTGAGCGCCATGCTGGTGAAGACGCGGCTGGCCCGGCGGATGGCCCTCTGGCTGGTGGTGAAGTTCGGCTCCACCGCACCGTGGGCGCTGTTCGCCTTTCTGCTCCTCCAACTCGCCCTGGCTCCCCTCATTCCCGCGACCGCCGCCCGCTGTGTCATGACCCTGCCGCTGATGCTGGTGGTGGCCGCGATCTACGGGTCCACGGAGGAGACTCCCAACGCCTTCGGCAAGAACCTGATACTCCTCAACCTCGTGGGCATCTCCGTCCTCTCCTCGATGTCCATGACCGGAAGTTCGGCGAACCTCATCGCGGTCGGCCTGATCCAGACCATGGGCGGCCACAAGCTCTATTACATGGACTGGATGCGCCTCGGCGCGCCCATCGCCATCCTCACCACCGTGGCCATGTGGTTCCTGGGCCCGCGGCTTCTCTTCAGGATGGCGCCTGACGAGAGGACGCCGCGCCTTGAAGGCGGCATCGACGTGGTCCGCCGCAAGTACGCGGAGATGGGGCCGCTCGGGGCGGGCGAGAAGAAGGCCCTCGCCATTTTCGGCCTCGTCCTCTTCCTGTGGATGACCGACGTGTTCCACCTTCGCTGGTTCGGAGTGGAGATCAGCGCGCCCTTCGCGGCGCTCCTCGGCGCGGTCATCGTCCTCTTCCCCCGCTGGGGCGTCCTGCAGTGGGCGGAGGCGGACATTCCCTGGCACCTCCTCATCTTCAGCGCGGGTGCTTATGCAGGAGGGCTCGCCCTCGATGACACGGGTGCCGCGGAGTGGGCGGTGAGGGGTCTGTTCGGGGGCCTCGACCTCAAAGCCCTCCCCTTCGGCGCCGCCTACACCCTGGTG
>CAZYEA010000096.1:14860-15160 GCA_964646485.1 uncultured Acidobacteriota bacterium | reverse complement strand
GATGATGAGCTTGGCCACCTTAGGAACCTTCTGAACTCCCCCGCTGTCCGAACGTGTACTTGCGCAGAACCCGGACCGGGACCGTCTTGCCGTCTTTCTGACCCGGCTCGTATCGCCACTTCCGGATGCCTTCGAGAACGAAGGCGTCGATTTCCGGAGATGCCGACGCCACGATCTTAGGATCGTCGACGCCTCCCTCGGGAGTGACGATCCACGACACTGTGACGGATACCACGCGTCCTGGTTCCAGTTTTGGCTTGGGAACGTCCAGAGAGAAGGGAATAGGGGACTTATCGCCGT
>CAZYEA010000096.1:10837-14850 GCA_964646485.1 uncultured Acidobacteriota bacterium | reverse complement strand
GGGCCTGGCCCAGGAAGATGGCGGTCAGAGCGAGTGCCAGGATGGCGAGGAGGACGATCGCTCCGATCAGAATCTTGGGCAGGAGCGAGGGGATGGGCGGGGACATGACCGGGGCGGGCATGGGCGCCAGAGTGGGGGGCCTGGTGGTCGACCGGAATTGAGGCGGCGGCGGAGGTGCTGGCTTGGGTATGGCGGCCGCCCCGGTGGGGATCATGCTCGCCGACTTGTCGCGCAGCTTTGCCGCCGCGGCCTTCTCGGCCTCGGACATGATGATGGTCTTGTCGGCAGCACCTTTAGGCAGGCCGGGCTGGGACGCGGTGCGGCTCGGATCCTGCGCGGGGTTTCCGTTGCCGGGCAGGGTCAGCTTCGGCATCTCGCGCGTGGGCGGAAGCAGGTCTTCGATCGGGCTCGGGCCCACCGCGGGCGCCTTCTCCGATCCGGGCAGGGTCTTTTGGAGGGGCGGTGTGGGGTTGCCGCCCGCAGGCGGCGCGGACGGCTGCGAGGGCGACGACTTGGCGAGAAGGCTTTCCACCGCCGCGCGCGACAGCTTCTGCTGGGCCGAAGGCGTCTCGCCCTCCTGGCCGGGCGTCACCATGGTGGCGTCCGCGGACGAGGCGTAGAGCTTCTTCGCGTTCAGTTTCTGATCGAAGCCCACCGTCGGTGAGATGAGGGTGGGATCCTCCGAGTTATCGCCTGGTTCTCCCGCGTAGCTCGAGACCATGGTGGCGTCCGCGGACGAGACCGGACGGGGACCGGCGGCGTGGGCGTCGAGGGAAACCGTGGCCGCGGTGTCGATGCGGTAAGGCGCGGGCGGCGGGGGCGCCACCGGGGGCAGGATGGAGCGGCGGAAAGGAGGCGGCGCCTCGGGGACCGCAATCCTGGTCACGGGCTGAGGCTCATCCCCGGGTACCACCACCCCCAGGCAGGACTTGAGAGCGCGGGCGAACGAACCCGCGTCGGCGAAGCGGTGCGACGGATCCTTCGCTAGCGCGCGCTCGAACACGAACATGAAGTCACGGCTCGGTATGCCGAGGGCGCGCAGTTCCTTGGGCTCCTCGGGGGGCGAGTAGACGAGAGCCTCGAGAAGTTCCGGCTGGGTCTTTCCCACGAAGGGCCGGTGACCCGAGAGCATCTCGTACGCGCACACCGCGAGCGAGAACAAGTCGCTGCTCGCCGAGAGCTCCTGGCCGCGGATCTGTTCGGGAGACATGTAGGCGGGGGTGCCGAGGACTTCCCCGTGCTGGGTGACCTGGCTGCCCTCCACGCGGGCGATGCCGAAATCCGCAATGCGGACGCGCTTGTCGTTCGCGAGGATGATGTTGGCGGGCCGGATGTCGCGATGGACGATGCCGCGGGCGTGGGCGAAGTCGAGGGCGGAAGCGGTCTGCTCGACCACCCGGATGGTTTCGCTCGAATCGAGCCGGCCCGCGCGGGCGAGGGCCACGTCGAGGGTCGGACCCTCGACGTGCTCGAAGACGAGGTAGGGCAGGCCGTCCATCTCTCCAACATCGAAGAGGGCCACGATGTTCGGATGGGACAGGCCTCCGGAGATCCGAGCCTCGTGATAGAACCGCTGAAGGAAGCGGTCGCGCAGGGGCCCTGGCTGGAGGTCGACCCGGAAGGTCTTGATCGCGAGCACGCGCCCAATGAGGGGGTCGGTCGCCCGGTACACCGTGCCCGTCCGCCCCGACCCCAGCTTTTCCACCACCTCGTAGCGGCCGATCTTCGCGGGAACACGGCTTGCCGCGTCGTTCGCTTGGGGAATCTTCGGTACGGAATCAGACATGGTTCGTTTCAGGCATCTCGAGGCGCCGGCGGTTGGATGATGGCCGAGTGGGGTTTATGGGGACGCCGGGCTGAAACCAGAACTATACGGCGGAATTCAACCGCCGCTAACTCAGCTGAAGACGGCGATCAGAGGCGCGTGGTCGGAAGGCTGGGATCCTTTCCGTTCGTCCCGGTCGACCCGGACCTCGAGGCAGGACGAGGCCAGCGATTTCGAAGCCATGATGTGGTCGATGCGCAACCCGTCGCCCTTGGGAAAAGCGAGCATCCGGTAATCCCACCAGGTGAATGGGCCCTCGGCCTGATGGTGGAGGCGGGCGGTGTCGATCAGGCCCGCTTCGAGGAGGCCCGTGAAGGCCGCGGTCATCTCCTCATGGAAGAGGACAGTGTTCTTCCACCGGTCGGGACGGGCGACGTCACGGGTCTCGGGGGCGATGTTGAAATCGCCGCAGATCGCGACCTTCGAGGTGAGGTCGAGGCGCGCCCCCACATAGGCGTGGAGGCGCTTCAGCCACGTCTGTTTGTACGTCCATTTCTCGGTCCCGACCTCGCCCCCGTTCGGCACGTAGATGGAAACCACGCGCACCCCCAGGATATCGGCCGCGATCAAGCGCGCCTGCGGGTCGTTCTCACCGTCTTCGAAGGTGCGCGAGACGTTCGCGATCGCCGTTCCCTTCTTCGCGAGGATGCCTACCCCGTTGTAGGTCTTCTGTCCGAAGGTCACGGCCTCATAGCCCGCGGCGCGCACGGCGTCGTGGGGGAACTCGTCGTCCACCACCTTGAGTTCCTGAAGGCACAGGGCGTCCGGCTGCTCACGTCCGAGGAAGGCGACGAGGCGCGCCTCGCGAACCCGCACCGAGTTCACGTTCCAGGTGGCGATCTTCACTTGACCCCGAAAGGCATGGTCTCGTCGGGTGGCGCGGGCGCCGCCTTGGCCTGCTCCGCGACGGGTGGTCGCGGAGCGCTCGCCTGAGACGGTCGCCGCCATTCGTCGATCAGGCTCGCGACGAGACCGGTCCAGCCGGTCTGATGGGAGGCGCCGAGGCCCTCCCCGGTGTCGCCATGGAAGTACTCGTAGAAGAGGATGAGGTCTTTCCAGTGGGGATCGGTCTGGAATTTCTCGCGGCGTCCGTGACACGGCCTGCGGCCATCCGCCCCCCGGGTGAAGATCGAGACGAGCCGATCCGACATTTCCTTGGCCGCGTCCCACAGCGGCTTCTCGACTCCGCCCGCTCCCCCGACCAGGACCTTGAAAGAGGGTCCGTAGGCGGTGCCGAGCTTGCGCAGGGCCTCGATCATGAGGAAGGTGGTCGGAAACCAGATGGGCCCGCGCCAGTTCGAGTTGCCCCCCTTGATCTTCGATTGCGCCTCCGCGGGCTCGTAGTTCACCGTCCGCTCGCCGAATCGGAAGGGTGAGCGTTCGTGGACCTTCGACAGGCTCCGCAGACCGTAGGGCGAGAGGAACTCCTCGGGGTCGAAGACCCGGTCGAGCAGACGCCGGGTCTGGTCGTAATCCACGATGGCGAGCACGTGGGTGGTCGAGCCCTCGCGGTTCAGGGGGTAGCACACGTTCTGGACCACGTGGGCCTTGTTCCTCACGAACCAGACCATGTTCTCCCTGAAGTCCTTGAAGGGCTCGATCCACTTCTCCTCCAGCCGCTCGATGGCGTAGAGAGGCACCAGGCCCACGAGGGACCTCACCCGGAATTTCTCGAAGGATCCATCGGGGAAGCGGAGCACGTCGTAGAAAAAACCATCCCCCTCGTCGAAGAGCTGGTAGTTCCGTCCCCCCATCCGCTTCATGGCCGCGCCCACGTAGATGTAGTGCTGGAAGAACTTGGTGGCGAGCCCCTCGTAGGCCTTGTTCTCGCGGGAGAGTTCGAGGGCGATGCGCATGAGGTTCAGGCACAGCATGCCCATCCAGCCGGTGGCGTCCGACTGCTCGAGCACCGCTCCATGCGGGAGCTTCTCCGAGCGGTCGATCACGGTGATGTTGTCGAGGCCGAGGAAGCCGCCCTCGAAAACGTTGTTCCCCTCGCGGTCGACTTTGTTCACCCACCAGGCGAAGTTGATGAGGAGCTTGTGGAAGCACTTCTCGAGAAACATCCGGTCGGCCTTGCCCTTGCGAAGCCGATCCATGTTGTAGACCCGCCATACCGCCCAGGCCTGCACGGGCGGATTCAGGTCGGAGAACTCCCATTCGTAGGCGGGAATCTGGCCCGAGGGGT
>CAZYEA010000096.1:0-10827 GCA_964646485.1 uncultured Acidobacteriota bacterium | reverse complement strand
CTGGAACTGCTCGAAAAGAAGAAGCCAGATCTGTTCTTTGGCGAACTCAGGGTCGATGAGGGCGAAAGGAACGCAGTGAAAGGCGAGATCCCAGGCCGCGAACCACGGGTACTCCCACTTGTCCGGCATCGACATGATGCGCATGGAGTTCAAGTGCCGCCAATGCTGATTGCGCAGCATCTTCCTCGATTCGGGCGGAGGCCAGTCGGGGCGGTCGCCTTCGAGCCAAAGGTTCACGTCGAAGAGATAGATCTGCTTGGTCCAGAGCATGCCCGCGAAGGCCTGGCGCTGGACCCGCTTCTCGTCCTCGGTGGCGCTGTCCGGATGAATGGCGGCGTAGAACTCATCCGCCTCCGCCCGCCGCTTCTCGATGATGGCGGGAACCGCGACCAGGGGATCGGGGTGGAATTCGGTGGCGAAGCGCAGGCACAGTTCCGCGGTCCCGCCCGGGGGAACGAGCAGCCGGTAGTGAAATGCGGCTTTGGTCCCAGTCTCGTCGGGGTTGGTCGCGTTCTCGCCCCGCACCACGTGACGGTGGAAAGCATCCTTGGTGAAAGGCGAGCGGCTCACCGCACCCTTGCCGTAGACCGCCTCGGCGTTGGTCTCGTTGTCGGTGAAGAGCACGTCCGCGCCATTGGGCCCGAAAAGGTGCCGGGGCCCGAGCCGATACTGGAAGGGAAGCTGCTTGGGCGGAAGCACGCTCTGGTCATCGGCGGTGATGCTGATGAAGCCAGGACCGGACGCCCCCGGGAAGATCCTCGGCTGAGGCAGCTCCACCGGCCCGAAGCCCCAGGTATTGCGATACCAGAGGTGCGGGAGGACGTGAAGGGGGGCAGCCTCGGGGCCACGATTGTGAGCCCGCATCCGGATCACCAGATCCTCGGCATCCTCTTTCGCGTACTCGACCTCGATGTCGAAGTAGCGATCGTCGTCGAAGACGCCGGTGTCGAGAAGTTCGAATTCCGGCCCTTCCCCGCGCCGGGCCTGGTTCTCGCGGACGAGCCGCTCGTAGGGGAACTCACGCTGCGGGTACTTGTACAGCCACTTCATGTAGGCGTGACTGGGCAGATTGTCGAGGTAGAAGTAGTACTCCTTCACGTCCTCGCCGTGGTTTCCCTCTCCGGGGACCACGCCATACAAACGCTCCTTGAGGAAGGGGTCGCGCCCGTTCCAGAAGGCGAAGGCGAAACAGAGCATCTGGTAGCGGTCGCAGATGCCGGCGAGTCCGTCTTCGCCCCAGCGGTAGGCCTTCGAGCGGGCGTGTTCGTGGGGGAAATAGGCCCACGCATTTCCGTCCTGCGAATAGTCCTCGCGAACCGTGCCCCAGGCCCGTTCGGAAAGATAGGGCCCCCAATGCCGCCAGGAGGCGATGGGTCCGTCCTTCTCGGCCAGGCGGTCGTGCTCGCGCGTCGCTTGGGACATTCGGCGGAGTCTATGGCAAAGAAAGTGGCTCGCGCGCGTATAGCCTTGGCCGGTCATGTTCTCGAGGCGCACTCCCAAGGACCTCACCCTGAATCCGCTTTCGCTTCGCTTTGACGAAAGGCGCCTCGCGGGAGCCTCGGTCCTCGATCTCACGGAGTCGAACCCCACCCGCGCCGGGTTCCTCGCCCCTGCCTGGGTGCTCGAACTCCTCGACCATCCCGAGGGCGCCCGCTATGCCCCGGATCCTCGCGGCCTGCGCTCGGCGCGCGAGGCGGTGAGCCGGGACTACGCCGCGCGGGGCACGGCCGTCGATCCGGATCACATTGTCCTCACCGCGAGCAGCAGCGAGTCGTACTCCTTCCTCTTCAAGCTTCTCGCCGAGCCGGGCGACGACGTGCTCGTGCCGGTTCCCTCGTACCCGTTGTTCTCCTATCTCGCCGACCTCGACGAGGTAGGGGTGAAGACCTATCCCCTCCATTTCGACCACGAGTGGCACCTGAGCCTCGATTCCCTCCGCGAGCGGCTCGATAAGAGGTCCAAGGCGGTGGTCGTGGTCCACCCCAACAATCCCACCGGATCGTTCACGAAACGCGGGGAGGCGATGGGCCTCGCCGCCCTGTGCGCGGAGCGCGACCTCGCCATCATCGCCGACGAGGTGTTCGCGGATTTCGGCCTCGGCGAGGAGAAGGCTCAACGGAATCCGAGCTTCGCTCTCGACTCCCCCGCTCTTTCCTTCTCCCTCGGCGGTCTCTCGAAGTCCTGCGCGCTGCCGCAGATGAAATTGGGCTGGATCGCGGTCTCCGGGCCGGAGGCGCTCGGGGATGAGGCGCTCGCCCGGCTGGAGTTCATCGCCGACACCTACCTCTCGGTCGCCACCCCGATCCAGCTCGCGCTCCCCCGAATTCTCGAACGCAAGGCCGAACTCCAGGCCCCCATAAGGGCGCGACTCGCCCGCAACCTCGCGGCCTTGAAGGCCGCGGTCGCGGCGCGACCTGAACTCAGGATCCTCCCCGTCGAGGGCGGCTGGTCGGCCCTGATCCAGTGCCCGGCCACCCGCTCGGATGAGGAACGGGCCCTTCTCGCCCTCGAGTCGGGCGTCCTCGTCCATCCCGGCCATTTCTTCGACTTCGAGTCGGGCTGCTACCTCGTGGTGAGCCTGCTCTGCGCCCCCGACGTTTGGGATGCCGCCCTGCCCCCCCTGCTCCACGCCGCGGTGGGATAACGTCTCGCGCCATGAAACCGATCTCTCCCGAGGAGGCCGCCCTCAAGATGGAGGAAGGCTACGTGTACCTGGACGTGAGGTCGGTACCCGAGTTCGAAAGCGGCCACCCCAAAGGCGCCTACAACATCCCCCTGATGCACGTGGGCCGGTCGGGGATGACGCCGAATTCGAAGTTCATGGAGGAGGTCGTGAAGGCCTTCCCCAAGGACACGAAGATCGTGGTCGGCTGCAAGTCCGCGGGACGCTCCTTGAGCGCCATCGGTCTCCTGCAGATGTGCGGCTACAAGGACATCCTGCTTCAGCGCGCCGGTTTCGACGGCAACGGACAGGAACCGGGATGGGGCCAGACCTCCTTGCCGCAGTCCACCACCCCCGAGCCCGGCCGCGCCTATCAGGACCTGAAGGGATAGGCCTTCAGCGGGGAGTGATTCCCTCTTCGTCGAGCAGGCGCTTGATGATCCCCCACGTCCTGGGGATGTCGTTGTCGAGACCGACGGAGAAGCGAATGAGACCGTCGCCCATGCCCATGAGGCGCCGTTCCTCCGGCGGGATCTCGGAGGAGGTGCTGTGTCCGGGAGGGCTGAACAGCGTCTTGAAGTAACCCAGGCTCACCGCGAGATAGCCGACCTTCTCCTCCTGCATCCTCGACATCAGCCGGTCGGCCGCCGCCTCGTCGCCCACGTCCACCGCCACGATGCCTCCGTAGCCGTAGCCGGGGTTCATCATGCGGGAGATCAGCGCATGCTGCTTGTGGCTGTCGAGACCGGGGTAGTGGACATCGAGGCCCTGGTCGCGCAGCTTCCCCGCCAGATAGAAGGCGTTGGCGCTGTGGCGGACCATACGGATGTGGAGGCTGTGGAGATTCTTGAGGATGCTCGCGGCCCGGAAGCTGTCGAGGACGGGGCCAAGAAGCATGCTCGGCCCGTGATTGATGTCGACGAGCTGGTTGATGAACTCGTGCGAGGAGACGACGCACCCGGCGACGCAGTCGCTGGTGCCGTTGATGAACTTGGTCATGCTGTGCGCGACCACGTCCGCGCCGAGCCTCAGGGGAGAGAGGATGAGCGGGCTGAAGGTGTTGTCGACCACGAGCTTCGCGCCGTGCTCTTTGGCCAAGCCCGCCAGCATGGGAATGTCGGCCACGTCGAGGAGCGGATTGCTCATGCTCTCGCAGTAGATGACCCGGGTCCGACTCGTGAGGGCCGCCCTCACCGCGGACTCGTCGCCAAGATCGACGAAGCGGGTCTTCACCCCGAAGCGGGGCAGGAGGTTCGCAAGCAGCGCGTAGGTCCCGCCATAGATGGTCCGGCCGGAGACGATCTCGTCCCCGGCCGAGCAGAGTTGCAGCAGGGTGGTGCTGATCGCGGCCATCCCCGAAGCCATCACCTGGGCGGACTCTCCCGCCTCCATACGGGAAAGAGCGGCGGCCAGGTACTTGTTGGTCGGATTCCAATGGCGCGAGTAGAGGAAGCACCCTTCGATCTCGTGGTCGAAGACCTCCTCCATGCGGGCCACGCTTCTGAAAGTGTAGGTGGACGAATCGCACACCGACGGATTGACGTCGCCGAATTCGCCAAAGACCAGGTAGTTCTGAATCTCGGTCGCGGGATCGAAGGGCATCGCGAACCTCCTCGGAAGGGGCGAGGGCGGGGCTTCGCTGAATGGGAAGCGTCCCTCGATAATGATGGTGCGCCCGACCGGGCGACGCCTCAATAGGGCAAATGACCTATGCGAAGGTGCCGATCTCGCGCTCGGACTCCGTCCACTCTCCGCACTGGGCGTCTAGTCGGGCGTATTCGTCTCGGGTGGCGTTCAGCATGTCGCTGCGGTGCCGCATCGATTCCCAGCGGTCGATGGTCAGGAAGCGCCGCGGGTTGAGGGAATCCCGCAGGAGGGAGGTGCCGAGATACCCCGGGTAGGCCGCGAAAAGGCGCGCCCAATCGCCCTCGGGGCCGTAGACACGCTCGAAGTTCCGGACTTCGTCCGGCTTGACCACGAACTCCCAGACAATCTGGATCACATTGGCGCCCTCTGTTACGAACTAAGACGCGGGAAGCGCCCGGATGGTTCCTTTTTGGGAAAGGGCGCCGCCCCCTGGTTCAGGAGGCGGCCGAGATGTGGGCGGCGATCGCCTCGTTCACCAGGGCGCCATGGGTCAGCGGACCCATGTGACCCGCTCCCGCGATCATCCGCACCTCGCCTCTTGGAAGGGCGGGGCCGAGGACCTGGACCACGCGCACGGCCGAGGCGGGGGAGATTTCACCCCCGAGCAGCAGACACGGAGCCTGGATCACTGCGTACGCCGAGGCGGGGGTGCGGTCATGCATCAGCGACCAGACTTCGTAGAAGACCTTCCGCCCCACGCGCAGGAAGGAGGCGCGTCCCGTCTCGCTCATCCCGCGCCAGGTCCCGGGGCCGTTCCAGTAGTCCACGAAAACCTCGAACCAGGCGTCGTCGCCGCCGTGGGCATAGTCGGTCAGGACGGGATTGCGGGCGGCCCGATCGAGATCCGCGAGGCCTTTGGCATCGTTCGCCGCGTGGAGAACGCCGAACGCCACCGGGTCGTAGACGGCGAGCGACCGGATCCGCGCGGGGACGCGGCGCGCGAGAGTGAGAGCGAGCAGGCCTCCATAGGAATGACCCACCAGGTGGACAGCCCCCGGCAGACCCTCGACCATTCGCTCGATGACGTCCACATCGAGAGTGAGATCGAAGGGCTTCTCGTCGGGCCAGGGCGGGTTGTCGCCCGAGCCGAGAAGGTCGGGTGCTATGACGCGATGGGTTCTCGCGAGGAGCTTGCCGAGCCTCTCCCACTGGCGCGAGGACATCCCGCTGCTGTGGAGCAGGATCACGGTTTGAACAGAGTCTGTCGAAGGGGTCAACCGGGCGATTGTGCCACGCCCGGAAGGCCCATGCCCCGACACGTGGGCGCCTGCTAGGGTTCGAACTGTCGAGTACGGTTGATGAAGTCCACCTTCCACAAGGGCCAGCGCTGGATCAGCGACAGCGAGCCGGAACTCGGGCTGGGATCGGTGGAGCGCTCGAGTCGGCTCACCGTGACCCTGCACTTCGGGGCGAGCGGTGAGACCCGCGAATACGCGAGCGACAACGCGCCTTTGCGCCGGGTGCGCTTCCACCCGGGCGACACCGTGAAGGATCGAGACGGGCACGCCTTCACCATCACCTTCGTCGAGGAGCGCGACGGCCTTTTCCATTACCGTGCCGACGCCCGCGAGTTCTGCGAAACCGCTCTGTCGGACGCCATCAGCTTCAACAAACCGGAGGAACGGCTCTTCGCGGGCCAGGTGGATGCGCCCGAGACCTTCGCTCTTCGACAGGACGCCCTGCACCACCAGCATCGGCGGCGTCAGTCCCCGGTGCGCGGCCTCGTGGGCGGGCGGATCGATCTCATCCCGCACCAGCTCTACATCGCCGCCGAGGTCGCGGGCCGGCTGGTGCCGCGGGTGCTCCTCGCCGACGAGGTCGGCCTCGGCAAGACCATCGAGGCCTGCCTCATCCTCCATCGTCTCCTCCTCCAGGGCCGCGCGCGGCGCGTGCTCATCGTCGTGCCTGACTCGCTCGTCCACCAGTGGCTCGTGGAGATGCTGCGCCGGTTCAACCTGTGGTTCCATATCTACGACGAGAATCGCTGCGCCTCCATCGAGGGAGCACGACCGGGGGCGAATCCTTTTCTAGAGGATCAGATCGTCCTCGCGAGTCTGCGTCTGTTCACCGACAACCCTCGCCGCGTCGGGCAGGCGGCGGAAGCGGGATGGGACGTCCTCGTGGTGGACGAGGCCCATCACCTCGGCTGGACCAGGGATGCGGTGAGCCCCGAATACACGGCGGTTTCCGCCCTGAGCCGCTCCGCGCCGGGCCTGCTTCTCCTCACCGCCACTCCCGAGCAGCTCGGCCTCGCAAGCCACTTCGCCCGGCTGCGACTCCTCGACCCCGCGCGGTTTCACGATCTGGCCGAATTCGTGCGTGAGACCGAGTCGTATCGGGAGGTCGCGCGACGGGCGGAGACCATCGGCGATCCCGAAGCCCTGAAGGATCTCCTCGATCGCCATGGGACCGGGCGGGTGATGTTCCGGAATTCCCGGGCGACCATCAAGGGGTTCAAGGAGCGTGAGGCCCTCCTGTACCCGCTCGAAGCCGGAGCCGGAGCGGCGGACCTCGCGGGGAAACTCGCGGCCGAGTTCGAGGCCGACGTAGAGCCTGAGGCTTTCCCGAGCTTCCGGCCCGACCTCCTCGAGGATCCCCGCCTCGACTGGCTGATCGGGCTCCTCAAGTCGCTCGCCGAGGAGAAGGTCCTTCTCATCTGCCGATCGCGGGCCAAGGCCGAAACCCTCGAAGAGGCGGTGCGAGGCCGCTACAACCTCAAGATGGCGGTCTTCCATGAAGGCCTGTCCCTGGTTCAGCGCGACCGCCATGCCGCATGGTTCGCGGAAGAGGGCGGCGCGCGCCTCCTCATCTGCTCCGAGATCGGCAGTGAGGGCCGCAATTTCCAGTTCGCGCACCACCTCGTGTTGTTCGACCTGCCCCTCGAACCCGAGCTGCTCGAACAACGCATCGGCCGGCTCGACCGGATCGGCCAGAACTCGAGGATCCGGTTGCACGTTCCTTTTCTGAGCGGCAGCGCCGCCGAAGTCCTGGCGCGCTGGTACGACCTCGGCCTCGACGCGTTTCGGCACAGCCTGCATGGCGGGCACGAACTGCGCGAGCGCTTTGCCTCCCGCCTGCTCGAACTCGCGCGCGCCGGGGACGCGACGGACCCCCTGGCCAGAGACCAGGCGCTCTCTGCCCTGACCCGGGAGACTGCCGCCGCCCGCGAGGAACTCGCCTCAAGGCTCGAACAGGGCCGCGACCGCCTCCTCGAACTCAACTCCTTCCGGCCAAAGGCGGCGCGGCTCCTGGTCGAACAGATTCGCGGCCATGACGAAGACGAATCTCTCGACGCCTTCATGATCGCGGCCTTCGACCACTTCACCATCCCCGTGGAGCAGATCGCGCCGCGCACCTACCAGCTCGGCTCCTCAGGCGTGCTCGCGGATACGTTCCCCGGCCTCCCCATGACCGGACTCACCGTGACCTGCGATCGCGCCCGCGCTCTCGTCCGCGAAGATATCCAGTTCCTGACCTGGGATCATCCGCTCGTGACCGGCGCGCTCGACCTGATCCTCGGCTCCGAGAAAGGGAACAGCAGCTTCGCCTGGTGGCCCGACCCCAAATCCGTCGCGATCTACCTCGAGACCATCCATCTCCTCGAATGCGTGGCGCCTCCCGCCCTGCATCTCGACCGCTTCCTTCCCCCAACCCCTCTGCGCGTGCTGCTGAGGCATGAGGGAGAGGAGGTCTCGGACGCGATCCCGCCCGCGATGCTTTGGGGGGTGCTCCTCAGAGGAGATCCGGCGGCACTTCAGCAACCGGAGATCCGAGAAGTCCTCCTGCCGAGGCTCCTACGCAAGGCGCACGACCTCGCGGAGGCCCGGGTCGAGCCGATCGTCGCGGAGGCGCGAGGCCTGATGGCGACGCAGCTCGATCGCGAGATGGAGCGCCTGCGCGACCTGCGCGCGGTGAATCCGAGCGTGCGCGCGGAAGAGATCGATCTGCTGGTCGAACAGAAGGCGGCGCTCGAGCGGAGTCTTCAGGGCGCGCGCCTGCGGCTCGACGCCATCCGCCTGATCCGCCGGGGGCCGCAATGAGCGAAGAGCATCCACTCAAACGCGTCCTCATCCGGAACACCGATCTCACCACGCTCGACGTCGACGCCATCGTGAACGCCGCGAACGAGACCCTCCTCGGCGGAGGAGGCGTCGACGGGGCGATCCACCGCGCCGCCGGGCCGGGTCTGCTCGCCGAGTGCCGGACCCTCGGGGGTTGCGAAACCGGCTCCGCGAAGATCACGCGCGGCCATGGGCTTGCGGCCCGGCACGTCATCCACGCGGTGGGGCCGGTGTGGCGGGGAGGAGGTCAGGGTGAGGACAGGCACCTCGCCTCCTGTTATCGCACCGCC
Organism: uncultured Acidobacteriota bacterium; assembly: GCA_964646485.1. GTDB lineage: Bacteria > Acidobacteriota > Vicinamibacteria > Fen-336 > JAGNNV01 > JAGNNV01. The sequence goes on along the minus strand of CAZYEA010000096.1, from coordinate 2,167 downwards.
CTCGCTCTCGCGAAGGCGCACGGCCTGCGGTCGATCGCTTTCCCCGCGATCAGTTGCGGGGTCTACGCGTTTCCGAAAGACCGCGCGGCGGACATCGTCATGCGCACGCTCAAGGAGGAGCTCACGGGTTACCCTGAGCTCGAGCGTTTGATCTTCGCCATGCGCGACGCCGCCGTGGAAGCGGCCTTCCGCGATGCCTTGAGTCGGGCCCTCGCTACTTGAGGTCGCGGGAGAGGATGCGCACGTGGAACTCGGCCTTGCGGCCCGGCTTCAGCTCGATCACCGACGCGTCGATTCCCTGAGCCTGCAGGTTGAAGGCGTCGGTCGGGCAGGTGTTGGGCTCGATGCACACGGCCGCGCGCGGCGCGGGCGGCGTGTAGACAACCACGTGAGCGAAGTGCCGGTGGTCGAAGTCCACCACGGTTTCCGTCCCCTCCGACTCATCGGTGAGGAAACACTGAACCCGGCCCGAGGGGTCCGGGGCGAGATCGGTGTAAATGTCGTCGAGAGACAGGCCCGCGAGGTCACGCGGCTTTCGAAGGTCGAAGGCACCCTCCACATCGAGGAGGGTTCCCGTGGGCAGACTGTCCGCGAGTTCCCAGCGCTTGCCCGCCGGCACTTTCACGGTGCCGCGCTCCGGGCGGCGAAAGTAAGGATGGATGCCGAAGCCGGTCGGCATGTTCCGTTCGCCGCAATTCTCCGCCGCCGCTTCGATCTCGAGCCCTCGGTTCCGGAGCCTGAAAGTGACCTCGAGGGTGAAGGGGAAGAACTGGTTCAGGATCTGGGGATGGTCGGCCGCGTGGATCGCACAGCGGACCCAGGCGCCCTCGAGGTTGGAAGCACCGGTCTCGACCACGTTCCACGGCCGGTCGCGAACGAAGCCGTGGCGCGGGGGATCGACCTTGAAGCGTTCGCCCTGGTAGAGAAAGACGCCGTCGCGAATCCGGTTCGGAAACGGGAAGAGCAGAGGAATCCCGTAGCTCGTCGGCTTCTTGAGGAAATCGCTCCAGACCACGGGCTCGAGAACCGGCCGCTTCGTTTCGAACAGAAAGCAGTTGTTTCCGAGAGAGGGCGCCACCAGGGCCCGGGCATGCGGCCCCTCCTGGAGGACCACGACCTCCACCCCGTCCCTCATCTCCGAACCGACCGAGTATCTGTGTTCCATGGCTCACCGTCGCCACCGCACCCTGGCGTGAATGGCGCGGAGTCTAATGCGGCCGGCGGCCGAGGACGGCGATTGCCGCTTCCATCCCCGGGTCGCGACCCGCGGCGTAGGCCTCGATCGTCCACGGCGCCTTCACTTCGGGGTCGAGGCTAACCACCGCGATGGGATGTTCGGCCACGTACTTGTGGCAATCCCGGTAGGGGCGGCATCCGGTCAGATAGTCGTGGCGCTCGGTCGCCATCAGGATCACGGCGCCGGAGTTCGGAAGAGCGAAGGGGCGTCCCTCGGCGAAGAAGTTCAGTCGATCGCCCGGGGGCTCGCCCACGAGGATCACTCGATCTCCGCCCGCCTGCTTGAGGTAGCCGACACTCGAAATCGCCGCCGAGAATGTCCAGGGGCCGAGGAGAACGGCCACCCGCCCGTTCCGCGGCAGCCTTTTCGGGAGGCCGCTCATCCACTCCTGCGTGAGCTGGAGATTGCCGCCTCCGTTCATGCGCATGTCCAGGACGACGTTGCTTCGGCCCGCCTTGCGCCCGGCAGCCTCCGCCTCTTCGAGGAAGGGGAGGATGGGACCTTTACCGTCCGCGTTCAGGCGCAGCTGGATCAAGGTCGCGTCCGCCTCGGGGAGATCGCGCCGCCGAAAGTCCTCGTCGATGTCACGCAGGGCCCAGGGCGCCTTCTCCACGGCCAGGAGCGTCCGCCATCCCGCGAGAGCCTTTTCGGGCGAAAGCACCGCCATGCTCGCATCCTGCCCGCTGCCGGGCGGGGAGGTGACAGGAAGCCGCGCTTCGCGAATCGCTCCCCCGGGCATCTCGAACCTGTACATCGCTTGCCCGGGCTCTTCAGCCAGGCCGAGGGCGTGGAGCTGACCCGGGCTTTCGAGGAATACGGAGGCGGTGCGATCGAGACGCTGGGTCGGGCCGCCGGCGAGCGTGCGAGCTGCCGCGCGAAGGTCCGCAAGAGCATGGCAGTCCACGGCCACGAGGCGACCACCGGCGAGAA
>CAZYEA010000095.1:0-15180 GCA_964646485.1 uncultured Acidobacteriota bacterium | reverse complement strand
ACGGAGGACGACGGCCCCATCTGGGGCGCTTGCCGCACCTTCAAGGGCCACGACATCGAGCGCTTCTATCGCTACGGCCTGCTCGCGAACCCGAACCTCCGCGTCTACAAGCCCTGGCTCGACCAACAGTTCATCGACGAACTCGGCGGCCGCAAGGAGATGTCGGAGTACATGAGCAAGGCCGGCTTCGCCTATCGCATGAGTGCCGAGAAGGCGTATTCCACCGACTCGAACATCCTGGGGGCCACCCACGAAGCCAAAGACCTCGAGTTCCTCAACCAGGGCATGCTGATCGTGCAGCCGATCATGGGGGTCGCCTCGTGGCGCGAGGCGGTGGAGGTGAAGCCCGAGACGGTTTCGATCCGCTTCGAAGAAGGACGCCCGGTGGCGCTCAACGGGAAGACCTGGGACGACCCGGTCGACCTCATGCTCGAAGCGAACGCCATCGGCGGGCGCCACGGTCTGGGGATGTCGGATCAGATCGAGAACCGGATCATCGAGGCCAAGAGCCGCGGAATCTACGAGGCGCCGGGGATGGCGCTGTTCTTCATCGGCTACGAGCGCCTGGTCACCGGCATCCACAACGAGGACACCATCGAGCAGTATCGGGACAACGGCCGTCGCCTGGGTCGTCTCCTGTATCAGGGCCGCTGGTTCGATTCGCAGGCCCTGATGCTCCGCGAAACCGCCCAGCGCTGGGTCGCCCGCCTGGTCACCGGCGAAGTGACGGTTCAGTTGCGCCGCGGGAACGACTACACCATCCTCAACACGGAGAGCCCGAACCTCACCTACAAGCCGGAGCGGCTCACTATGGAGAAGGGCGAGAGCGTCTTCTCCCCGCAGGATCGCATCGGCCAGCTCACCATGCGCAACCTCGACATCACCGATACCCGCGACAAGCTGATGACCTACGTGCAGACCGGTCTGATCGCGCCGTCTCTCGGCTCGTCGATGCCGCTCCTGACCGACGGCGGGCACGACCAGAAGGAACCCGGGAAGAAATAGTCCCGCCCGCGATAGCATCCGCCGATCAAGCTTCACCTCGTCGACGGCACCTACGAACTCTTCCGGTCCTACTTCGGCGCTCCCAAAGCCCAGGTGGCGGGCCGGGAGGTGGGCGCCACTCGTGGAATCGTGTCCTCGCTCCTCTCCCTGGTGCGCGAGGAGGGGGTGAGCCACGTGGGCGTCGCGTTCGATCAGGTGATCGAGTCCTTCCGCAATCGGCTCTTCGCCGGCTACAAGACCGGCGAGGGAATCGAGGAAGACCTCTTCTCGCAGTTTCCGCTGGCCGAGCGAGCCTCTCACGCCCTCGGCCTCGTAACCTGGCGGATGGTCGAGTTCGAGGCTGACGACGCTCTCGCCACCGCGGCCGCCCGCTGGGCGGGGGCCCCCGAAGTGGAGCAGATTCTCATCTGCACCCCGGACAAGGACCTCGCGCAGTGCGTGCAGGGGCGAAAGGTCGTCCGCTTCGATCGGATGCGCCGCCTCCTCCTCGACGAGGCGGGGGTCCAGGAAAAATTCGGAGTGGCGCCCGCGTCGATTCCCGACTGGCTGGCGCTCGTGGGGGATTCGGCGGACGGCATCCCGGGCATCCCGCGATGGGGGAAGAAAGCCGCCTCCACTCTGCTCGCGCGGTTCCTTCGGATCGAAGACATCCCGAACGACCCTGCGAGATGGGGCGTCGACGTGCGCGGTGCTTTGGCCCTGGCCGACAGTCTCGCGGGGCGGCGCGCCGAGGCCGCGCTCTACAAGACGCTCGCCACCTTGCGCTACGACGTGCCTCTTCCCGAGACCCTGGCCGATCTCGAGTGGAAGGGCGCGCGTCGCGAGGAACTGCAGGCCCTGTGTGACGAAATCGGGGATCCCGAGCTCATGTCGAGAGTCCCGCGCTTCCAGACGTAGAACTCGGCCCTCAAGCCCCATCACCCCTGGACCCGACCATGCACGTGCAGCCGCCCTCCATGTCGACGCTCCCGAAGGACGCCCTCACCGTGGAGGAACGTGCGGTGCTCCTCAAGGCCGCGCTCCGCCTCATCCCCTTCATGGGGTTGCTGTATTTCGTCTCCTTCCTCGATCGGGTGAACGTGAGCTACGCGGCCCTGACCATGAACGCGGACCTGGGCCTCTCCGCGAGTGCTTTCGGTATGGGGGCGGGCATCTTCTTCATCGGGTACTTCCTTTTCGAGGTGCCTAGCAATCTCATCCTCCACCGCGTGGGTGCGCGCACCTGGATCGCGCGCATTCTCGTGACCTGGGGTCTGGTGTCGATGGGGATGGCCATGGTCTTCGGCCCGCGCACCTTCCTGCTCGCCCGTTTCCTGCTCGGCGTGGCCGAGGCCGGTTTCTTCCCCGGCATGATCCTGTATCTCACCTACTGGTTCCCCGGACGCGAACGCGGCCGGATCATCGGCGCATTCATGCTCGCGGTGCCGATTTCGAGCGCGATCGGCGGACCGCTCTCGACCGCTCTCCTCGAGACGCCCTTGTTCGGTCTCACCGGCTGGCAGACCTTGTTCGTGGTCGAAGGACTGCCCGCGGTCCTGCTCGGCGCAGTCGTGCTCGCGTGGCTGCCCGACCGCCCGGCCCAGGCGCCCTGGCTCAGCGAGCGTGAGCGGGAGTGCCTCGAGAGGGTGGTGGCCCGCGAAGAGAGCGCGCCCACCCATCTGCGCGACGGCCTGCTCAGCGGAAGCGTGTGGCTCTTCTCCGCCATCTACTTTGGCCTGGTGCTCGGTTTGTACGGGTTCGGTTTCTGGGCTCCCCAGATCATCAAGGCTCTGGGCCATCTCACCAATCAGCAGGTTGGACTCATCTCCGCGATTCCCTATGTCGTGGCCGGGGTCGCGATGCTCCTTTGGGGAAGGCACTCCGATCGCACGGGCGAACGGGTCTGGCACGTGTGCGCGTCCGCGTGCCTCGGAGCGTTGGGTTTCCTCGCGAGCGCCAGCGTGAGCGATCCGTGGCTGAGTCTGATGGCGCTCACCTGCGGCGCCGCCGGAATCTACGCGGCCCTCCCCGTCTTCTGGACGCTTCCGACCGTCGCCTTGTCGGGCACCGCCGCCGCCTCCGGCATAGCCCTCATCAATTCCGTGGGCAACCTCGGCGGCTACCTCGGCCCGTACGTGGTGGGCTTGCTCAAAGACTGGTCGGGCGGCTACGCGGCCGGGATGCTCTTCCTCGCCGGTGCGCTTCTGATCTCCGGCCTTCTGGCCCTCGCCTCGCCTGACGGGAGACGGGGCTTGGCCCCCGGATTGCGGAAAGCCGGCTAGGGCTTCTGGTTCAGCGCCTTTCGCCAGTTCTGCACCAGCGTGATCGACCCCGGCCCCGCGCGTTCGGGAATGATGGCGATGAATCTCTGCCGGTCGGGCATGGCGTCCATCCACGCGATGTCGGCAGGAAGGTTCAGGAGTTGCCGCGGCGCCGACGCGCTTGGACTCGGACCCAGATCGAGATCGACCCGCCAGAGGCTCCTGAGCTTGTCGTCGGTGAACAGCAGACCGCGGCCGTCCGGCATCCACCAGGGCAGGATCGCGCCGCCCTGCGACACCTGAAGTCGCCGGCCGGGTGCTGGAAGCGACTGGATGTAGACCTCGAAGCGGCCGGTGTCGTCCGAGGAATGGGAGAGCCACCGTCCGTCGGGCGAGAACGTGCCCGCATTGTCGCGGCCGGCCAGGTGGACCACGGAGGTGAGCTCGCCCTGGCCGGAGGCCGGAAGCAGCCAGACGTTCTGCTGGGAGTCGGGGTCGAGTTGAGTGAGGGCGAGCCACTTCCCGTCCCGCGACCATGAGCTGACGTTCTTGAAGGGCGTGCCGTTTCGGTACAGGGGCGCTTCCGGGGAGGCATCGAGCGTGCCCTTGACGTAGATCTCCTGCGCGCCCTCGCGATCGGACGAGAAGGCCACCCGCGTCCCGTCCGCCGACCACACGGGCACATCGTTTCGACCCGGTCCGGAGGAGAGGGGAGTCACACCGCCGCGCGCGAGGTCGAGGAGCCAGATGCTCGATTCGGAGGGCGAGGTGGACCTCACGAAGGCGGCCCGGCTGCCGTCGGGAGAGATGGTCACGGTGTCGTAGTGTCCCGCGGGCAGGTTCAGCGCGCCGGTGATCCGCCCGGCCGCGTCCACCCAGACCGCGCGGGTGTTGGTCGACGGAGTCGAGAAATAGGCAAGCGTCTCCGCTCCCGAAACCGAGGCCGACGTCCCCGCGGTGTAGGAAAAGGCCGGATCGAGAATGCTGGTCGGCTCGTCCTCGAGGCTTTGCGGTTCGCCCGTGATCTTGAGCGACCGCGGGTCGAAAGGCACGGCTGCGAGCCGGCCCTGCCTCACGTAGAGAAGGAACCCGGGTGGCGCATAGACGGGCGCGCCTTCCATCGCTCCCACGAAGGTCGCGGGTCCTCCGGAGAGCGATCCCACGAAGATGTCGAACTTGCCGTCCCGTCCGGGCAGGGCCGCGTAGAGGAAGTGATCGCCGTCGGGGAGGAAGGTCGGAAATCGATGGCCGTATTGTTTCCGGCCCACATCCAGGGTGGTCACTGGAGCAGGGGTTCCGCCGCCCGGGGCCACGCGCTGCAAAGGGCCTGACCAGTTGGGGGCGAAGACGATCTCGTTCGAGGGACCCCAGGAAGCACCCCGTCCGTTCGCCGCGTCGGTGACGACCTCGGCGCGTCCCCCGGAAGCGGGGACGACCTTGAGCTTCGTGCTGGTCAGGAATCCGATGCGGCGTGAATCGGGCGACCAGAAAGGCAGGTTCCCTCCCTCAGTACCCTCCAGCCGGCGAGCGGCCGGAGTGTCGAGAGATCTCACCCAGATCTGCGAGTCTGACCGGGTCGCATCGCCCACCACGAACGCCACCATGGCGCCGTCCGGAGACAGCGCGACGCCGGTCGGATCGGGGAACAGGGACTCGCCCGGCGGAGCCATGATGGAGAGGCGGGTGAGAGGCGCCCGGCTCTGCGGGCGCAGACTTGACCAGAGGAGGCCGGTCAAGACCGTGGCGGCGAGGATCAGGGCGACCGCTCCTTTGACCTGCCTTCCGCCGATCGGGACCGCGGTGAGGGGCGGCGTAGCGCCGGAGAGGGCCGCGGGGTCAGGGGAGTCGAGTTCGATCCGCGCGTCCGCAATGTCGTGAAGCCGTTGTTTCGGGTTCCGCTCGAGGCACCGTCGAAGCAGCTCGCGGATGCGTGCCGGGGTGGGCGAGGGGAGGACGCCCCAGTCGGGATCGCGGGTCAGCACCGCGGCGAGGATGTCGCTCGAGGTCTCGCCGGTGAAGAGCCGGCGGCCGGTGAGCATCTCGTAGAGCACGACGCCGAACGACCAGATGTCCGAGCGCTTGTCGACCTTCTTGCCGCGCGCCTGCTCCGGGCTCATGTACGCCGCGGTGCCGAGGATGATGCCGGCCTCCGTGGCGTGGCGGGTCATGGTGGGGGAATGAGCGAGATCGGATGCGCTCGAAGTTCCGGAGTCCGCTTCCATGGCCTTCGCGAGGCCGAAGTCGAGGACCTTCACCTTCCCGTCGGGGGTGACCTTCACGTTGGCGGGCTTGAGGTCGCGATGCACGATGCCCCGTTCGTGCGCCTCCTCGAGCGCCTCGGCGATCTGCTTCGCGATGGCGAGGGCCTCGTCCACCGGCACGGCGGCGCTCTTGAGCCTATGGGCGAGGTCGTCGCCCTCCACGAATTCCATGACCAGAGCGACGGTCGCAAGCGAGGCGTCCTCTTCGAGCCCGTGGATCGAGGCGATGTTCGGATGATTCAGGGACGCGAGGATCTGGGCCTCGCGCTTGAACCGGGCCACGCGCTCCGGATCCTGGGCGAATGCGGTGGGGAGCACCTTGATGGCGACGTCACGATTGAGCTTCGTGTCGCGCGCGCGGAAGACTTCTCCCATGCCTCCGGCCCCGACCGAGGCGAGGATTTCGTAGGGACCGAGGCGTGCGCCCGGCGTCAGGGACATGAATGGCGCAGTCTAGCCGCGCCGTCCCTGGTCTACCAGAGGACGCGAACCCCCACCTGCGCCTGACGCGGATCGCCCAGACCGGCGCGCACGGTGCCGTCGAAGTTGAAGATGAGGTTGGTGGTCTGCGGGGCCAGCAGGTTCTTCGCGTTCAGCACGTTGAAGACCTCCACGATGGGCTCGAGGCGGACCTTCCCCGAGGTCTTGAACTCCCGGGCCAGGCGCAGGTCGAGGGCCGAGAACTCGTTGTCCTTGCGCCCGGTGTTGCGGGTGACCACCGACCCGTCGGCGCGGATGCGGTCGGCGGGGGTGCCCGCGGGCTGGCCGCTCGCCCCGAGGTCGAGGGGCTGCGCGGATCGATACGAGTAACGGAGATTGACGTTCACTTCGCCGGGAGCGCGCCACAGGAAGTAGCCGTTGAGGCGGTGGGTCTGGTCGCGATCGGAGAGTCCGTACTCGGCGGCGAGGTTGGTGATCTTCGCGTAGCGGAAGGTGAAGGGATCGCGCTCGTTGTCGTCGTCGGACTTGTCGCGGGAGAGGGTGTAGTTCACCTGACCCTGGAAGCGGCTGGAGAAGCGCTTGGTCAGGCCGAGGGTGAGAGCGTGGTAGGTGCTCTTCGCGTTGGAGGAGACCACGGTGAGCGTGCCGATGCCGTTCTGGCGGTCGGCGCCGAGCCCGGTCGACCAGGGGGAACCGAGCAGGGGGTCATTGCCGTTCAGGAAACGAGTGATGTGCTCGCCCTTCGAATAGTTGTATTGCACGAGCAGTCCCACGTTCGGCGCGACCTCGCGCTCGACGCCGAGCGAGCCCGACCAGGTCCGCGGGTTCTGGAAGTCCTTGTCGAACACGAAGACATCCGGATGGTCAGGGCTGCCGATCTGCGCCTGGGGAATGAGGTTCGGGTAGGTGGGCGGGGTGACTCCGAAGCCGTTGAAGAAGCTCGCGCGAAAGAGGGTCTGGCCCCGGCTGCCGTCGGTGGACCGCGAGGACGCAAGAGACAGACCCGGGATGCGTCCGTAGAAGAGGCCGCCGTTGGCGCGGATGACGGTCTTGCCGTCACCTTTGGGGTCCCAGGAAATCCCGATCCGCGGCTGGAACATGCGGTAGTCCGAGGGAATCGTGCCGTCGCCGGGGAACGACTGTCCCTTCGAGGTCTTGCCGATGAAGTCTTTGTAGAACAGGCTCGAGATCGGGGTGATGAGGTCGGGCTGCTTCTGCATTTCCCAGCGCACCCCGTACTGGATGGTGAGGTTGCGATTCGGCTGCCACTTGTCCTGGGCGAAGACCGCGACCTCGGTTTGCGGGATGTCCTGGGTGCCCGCGTCCTCCACGGACAGGCCGCCTACTCCTGCCTGCTGGAGGAAGAGGAGCAGCGGGCCGGTGATCTCGGTTCCCGCAGGGCAGGAACCCGTCTCCGAACTGCTGCCGTTCGAACAGGTGACGTATCTCGGGTTGCGCGCGTAGTTCAGGAAGCCGTCGGTGGAATCGAAGATGTAGCGGCCGTTGGCGAAGCCCAGAAAGGTCTGGTTGGAGTGCACGCGGTTGAACTCGACCCCGAACTTCAGGGAGTGCTGTCCCTTGATCACGGAGAGGTTCTCGTTGAACTGGATCCGCTCGTCGAAGTACTCGACGGGGATGAAGAAGGGCATGCCGAAACGGTAGCTCCGGCCGAAGTCGAAGGCGGTGTCGGGCAGGGGGCGGTTCTGGCCGGCGACGTTCGGGCCCTCGTAGGGCCGGGGCCGGTCCTCGCGCGCCCATTGGAAGCGGAATTCGTTGAGCATGGTGGCGGAGAGATTCGAGAGCGCCGATCCCGTGACCGCGTGCGAGTAGCTCTTCTCCACGGCGTTGGCGCTCGTGCCCCACGAGTCGACGTCGAACGTGCCGTTCTTCTGCTCCGACCAGGTGTAGTTGTAGCGCAGGGTCAGAAGGTGCTTCGCGGAGGCCTGCCAGTCGACCTTGGCCAGGAACACGCGGGCGTCGTTGGTGCGGTCGATGGGACCATTCTCATTCGGGCTGCCGAGGCGGGAGAAGAAGTCGACGAGGCGCGGCTCGATGCGCGCGAGGCTCGTCTGCTTGGTGGAGGTGCCCTTCTGATAGTCGAGGGCGAGGAAGTAGAAGGCCTGGTCCTTCTTGATCGGCCCGCCCAGGGTGAAGCCGGACTGGAACTGGCTGAAGTCGAACTTGGTGGACAAGGTGCCGTCGGCCTTCTTGGGCGCGGTGGAGAGCGCGTCGTTCTTGAAGAAGACGTGCGCGGTGCCGGTGGTCTGGTTCGTCCCCGACTTGGTGACCACGTTGACGAATCCGCCGTTCGACCGGCCGAACTCGGCGTTGGCGCCCTCCGCCACCACCACCACTTCCTTGATCGCGTCCATGTTGAAGGTAAAGGCCGGTCGCTGACCCCCGCGCTGCTCGCCGAAGAACGGGTTGTTGAAGTCGGCCCCGTCCACGGAGACGTTGTTCTGGATGCCCTTCTGCCCGTTCACCGAGAGCTCCGCGCCGTCGGGGCCCTGCACGATAGAGACCCCCGGGGTGAGCAGGGTGAAGTCCAGGAAGTTGCGGCCGTTGTTGGGCAGCCCCTTGATCGACCGGGAATCGACGCGGGTGGCTCCTTCCGTTCGCGCGGTCTCGATCACCGGCGCGTCCCCGGTGACGAGGACCTCGGTCTGCAGCGTCGACACCTTCAAGGTGATGGGGAGATTCACGGTCTGGCCGACCGCGAGCTCGATGCCCGCGCGGACCGCGGTCGAGAAACCCTGCATGCTGACGCTCACCCGATAGGAGCCGAGGGGCAACAGCAGGCCGCGGAAACGACCGGCCTTGTCCGTGGTCAGTACTCTCTCGAAGTTGGTGCCGAGATTCCTGATACTGACCACGGCCCCGGGGACAATCGCGTTGCTCTCGTCGAGCACCGCTCCCTCGATGACGCCCGTGGATGCCTGAGACTGGGCGTAGCCGACTCTCGCCGAAAGCAGCGCCACGCCAAGCACGAACAGCCGACCGCAGTTCGATCTCGTCATTGATTCCCCCTTACCCGGGTGTGTACACTGAACGTAGCACCGCCGCCGCTCGCCGGGCAAGGCAAATTTTTCAGACTCCCGGCGCTGCCCCCTCCAGAGAACCGCCGGACGTGAGGCTCCCGCCCGAGCCTGTCCGGAGCGTCAAAAGGCACCAGATCATGAGAAGCGCCAGTCCATAGGCGGCGGGAGCAAAATGACGAAGGGGCGTCCGAAGAACCAGCATCAGGAAGGTCACCGCAAAGAGCGCCTCATGACTTCTCCCGGGCGGCCGGAGATCCGCCTCGATCAGGTGGGTGATCCAAATGAGGGCGGGCAGGATCAGGACCAGGTTGTAGGCGTGGCTCGAAGCCGAGAAACCGACGGTGGTGGTCACGGACGCGGCCGCCGCGATCACCAGCCGGGCCGTCGATTCGTCAGGTCTTTCAACGAGCGCCCGGCGATAGCCCGCCCAGCACGCGATCGACACGATCAGTGACATCAGGCTCAGGAAGAGACGCAGGGCGTCCGCCCACTCGGGGGAGATCGCCCAGCCGATGTGCTTGAAGCCGTGGACCGTCCAGTGATACGAGAAGTCGCCGGATTTGTATAGCGCCACCTTGAGACCGGTCAGGACAAACGGCCAGGTGAGGGCCAGGATGGGAAGCCCAGCCGCGAGGCTGCCCAGAAGGAAGCTCCGAAAGCCGCTCCGGCCAAAGCTGGCTACGGCCAGACCGAGGAGCAGGACCACCCCGTAGCCCTTGAGCGACGTTCCGGCCACCAGCAGGAAGCCGGCAAGCGCCATCTGTCCACTCGCCGCGAGGGCCACTCCTCCCCAGATCAGGACCGCCTGGATGACGTCGCTTTGCCCGCGCTCCAGCCCGACTCGAATCCCGACATGCAGGCAGAACAACACGAAGGTGATCGCCGAAACGAATCCCGTTCGGCCGAAGCGATGCGCGCCTTCCGGCCCGGAACTCCGGAGCGCCGCCGCGGCCACGATCCAGGCGAGGAGGGCGAGCAGGATCACATGCAGCCAGAAGTACGTGCGCGACGCCGCTTCCCAGTCGTCGCCATAGATCCAGGCGAGTGGGGCGAGGGCGATGAAATGTCCCGGAAGGTAGTACTGACTGACGGCCACGCCTTCCATCTGGATCTCCCGCCTCCAGGGGTCGCGGAATTCGGGCCGGCCGTTGAGATAGGGGTCGAAGCCTCGAATGAACGCGAGCGATCCGAGGTAGTTGCACGCGAAGTCCGTGGAGCCGCCGTCGAACGAGGCGAAGTCGCGATCCTGAACCGGGGGCAGGAATCTGAGGACCACCGGCCAGACCAGAATGAGAGCGATGAGCGGCCATAGAAGGTCCAGGGGCCGCCACCCGGAGGATGTCTTCATCCGGCAGTTCTCATCGATGCCACGGCTGGTGGACGCGTTAGCGGTCCGAAGTCTTGATGTTGATCTCGGCTCGGGCGGGCGACACGTAGGCGGTCACCGAACTCTCGTGTCCGCCCGCGTCGATGGCGGCCACGCCGAAAACGTAGTCGTCGATCTGGATATTAGGGAGGATCACGTTCGTGACGTTGCCGACCATCAGTTCATGCTGCCAGTCCGGTCCCCACGCTTCGCGCCAGAAGATCCGATAGGCCACCGCACCCGGCGCTGCCTGCCAGGTGAGATTCGCGTCATAGCCCGAGAGCGCGCGGGAGATCGTGGGCTGTCCACGCTCATTCACTACGGAAGGCGGGGGCGGGGCGAGGGCGAGGGTGGCCGCGGCCGCGGCGTTGACCCGCGCGTTCTGGGCGAGGTAGGGGAGCGAGAGGCCGTCGTAGGTGTCGCGCACATCATGCTGCTTCGTGAAGTTCTCGCGCGACTCCCGGAAGCCCACGGCCGCGAAGCCGAGCTGGTTGTAGGCCGAGTGATCGCCTCCCCGTCCGAAGCGGTCGGGGCGCGACATCGGCCGCACCTTGTGCGAAGGCACGTAGCGCGCGCCCCAGCGCTGCACGAAGCGCGCGAGCGAGCGCGAGGGCGAGTCTTCCGGGCCTTCGGAGTACACCCGAATGGTGGCGCCGTCCACGATGCCGCTGCCGCCATTGTCGTTGCCGACGATGTCGTTGTTGAAGATGGCCTGGATTGGGATCTTCTGCTCCACCGCGCGCTTCGCGTGGAGCCACGCACCCACGAGCCCCTGCTCCTCTCCGACGTGGGCCATGAACACGAGGGTGGCGTCGAAGTCGATGCCGCTTTGGCTGAACACGCGCGACAGTTCGATCGCGAGTGCGGTGCCGCTGCCGTCGTCATTCACTCCTGGCGCGAGATTGTCGAGAGGCGCTTCGGGATCCGCCGAAGTGCTCCGCGCTCCCGGAGTTCCTCCCGCGTTCGTGTTGCCCTGTCCTCCCGCGAAGGCGACGGTGTCGTAGTGGCCGCTCACGTAGATGCGCCGCGGACTCTTCCCGGGCAGGACGGCCATGACGTTCCTCAGCTCGACGTCTCGATTGATGCGCCCCTGCTTCAGGACCTGATAGGTGTCGAAGCTCACCTGGAGCTTCGGGCTGTAGGACTGCATCTCCTTGAGGATCCATTCACGCGCGGCGCCTATTCCCCTGGTCGTGGAGGTGGTCGAGGACAGCGTGCTTCGCGTCTCGAAGCTTTCGAGCTTTTTGAGAATCGCGCCCAGGCGCTCCTCGGAAACCGTGCCTACGAGCTTCACGATCTGGGGATCGAGATCGGCGGGCGCCGCCACCGCCCGGCCCGGGTTGAACCCGGCCGCGAGCAGTGAAGCGGTGAGTGCGATGGCTTTCATGGAGGTTCTCCGTCCTTGATTCTTCATTTGTCTTCCGCCGCCGCTGCCTTCATTCTCCAGTCCCAGTGCCGCAGCGCGTCTTTCACGATGGCCGGCACGTCGCCCGGAAGGATGTAGCGCTCCTGAGCCAGGCGGGCCGCCACCTTTTCCACCTTCGCCTGATAGTCGGCGCGGCCTTCATAACGCTCCTCGATGGAAAGCCGCGGGTCGCCCGACTTCTCGCGTTCGGCCCTCGTGGCCGGGAAGGGAATGTATCCACCGCTGTTGACCATCAGGGCTTTGGGCGAGCCGATGCGCTCGCCGCGGAAGAGCCAGCCGGTCAGGGTGGCGAGAGGCACTTCCTGCTCCGGAAGGCGGATGCCGCCGATCTCGTTTCCGTCCTTGTCGACTTTCGAGAGCAGGAAGGGGAGCGGTGAGAGCGGCGTCTCCACATCCCGCCGATAGCCGCCGGGAACCTGGGTGGGCCAGAGCACGCCTGGAACCGCGGGGAACTCGAGGTTCTGGTGCGCCACCATCGTTCCATCGGCGAAGCGGGGATGACGGCTCGGCGGGGGTTCGGTTCCTTTTCGCACCCACGCATCGAGCGCGGGCAGCAAGGCCCGCGGGATCCACTCGTAGTTGAGGGTGTTGTTCTTGAACTGTCCGCCGCCGTCCGCCGCGGGAACCGTCCCGGACCCATGACGCGCCCCGGCTACGTAGTAAACGCGGACGTTCGGCGCATCGGGCAGGTCGGTGGTTCCATCCATCGAGGCGTGTCGCAAGGCCCCAAGGCGGCCCTTGTCCCAATACTCCGAGCCGCTGTCGATCATGAAGATCTTGGGCTCGAGGCCCGCGGGGATTCGCGCGCCGAGACCGTCGCTCCGACCGGTCACGGGATCGGTAAGGGACTGGTACTGGAAAGGGAAACTCGTCTCCACGAACACGCCCAGCGAATTCGAGCGCGCGAAACGCTCGTTGAACCGTCCCATGCTGGCTCCGCCCGTGCGCACGAAGGCGGCATCGATGGCCTTGCGCCCCTGCTCGTCGATGGTGAAGCCCTCGTAGATGATCTGGCGGAGGGTGCGTCCGGTCTGCGACGAGCCGTACATGTAGACGTGCCGGCCGGGGGCGAGACTCTTCGGGTCGAACTTCACGGACGAAGCGAGGTCGCGCACGGCGGCGAGGCCGAGTCCCGCGACCGGTGGGTTCTGCGACTCGAACGCGAGCTCATAGGTGAGGCCCGCCTGAAAGCCGCCCTTCAGCGTGACGAAGTCCGGGTTCGCTTCGTACCGGCCGTCCACCGTTCTTCCGAAGCGCCAGTCGCTGCGCGCGATCAGCCGCCTCGCCGAGAAGAAGCCTTCGCGCGCGGTGAGCCTGTAAGCGGGGTCCTCGGGGTTGACGGGCAGATAGCGCGTGGCGTTTCCGCTCGACCACTCGAACGATTCGGTCGCCTTGGTGGGAAGGAACCACTCGCGGATCCAGCCCTTGATCGGCTTGCCGGCCTTCATCGCGATGGGAGTCTGGAGACCGATCAAGGCATCGTCCACCTCGAACTGCCAGCCGACGCCCACGAGAGTGTAGCCCTGCAGGAGAAGTGAGGCGTCTCCGAAATGCGCCTCCTTGGTTGGGTCGTCCGCGGCCTCCCCGCCGCTGAACGCGCTCAGGAGCCGGAAGCGCCCGCGATTCACCACGTCGAAGAACACGACGCCGTTGCCGCGCGCCGGGTCCTTCGGTTTCAGGAGGAACACATCGGCGGAGAACTCCACCTTGCCCGCCTTGTTCCGTGGGGCGAGGTCGATGTCGGCCACGATCCGGTTGTGCGGGTTCGCGGGATCGACCGCGTAGTGCGCCTTCGCCCAGATCTTCTCGTACCCTCCCGCGTCACCGAAGGCTTTGCCGCCCAGAACGTCGGCGCGCGAGACCACCTCAAGCCGGATCAGTTCAGCCCGCGATGGCGCGGATGCAGCGAGGGCAAGGCAGAGAAATGCGAAGGATCGGATCTTCTTCGTTGGATTCACGGGGACTCCTCCCGGCAGTTGGATGGATTCTCCCTCAGTTCTGCGGCCACCCCTCCGCCTCTCAATTTTCCGCGGGAGCCGCGCGACGGCGAGGACGCTCGGCGCTATCTCTTCGTCTCGGCGGGAACGCGCGACTTCAGCTCCTCGAACCAGTTCTGCACGACCGTGAGCTGCCGGAGGGAGGACGCCGGATCGGCCTTCACCATGACGAAGCGCTCTCCGCCGGGAGCGACATCGAACCCGGTCTCCCGGCCCGCCCCGCTGTAGGCTCCGGAGAAGAGACGTCGCGGCTTTTCGGCCCGGAAATCCCGGCCGAGCGTCACCGTCGCGGCCATCAGGGCGTCGCCCTGGCGATAGAGAAGCTCGCGTCCCTCTCGCGACCAGCGCGGGTCCGTGCCGCCGTCGGCCGAGATGGCCAGACGATCGGTCATGTCCGGGAAGCGCGCCACATACACCTCATCACGGCCGGATTCGTCCGAGACATAGGCCACGAACCGACCGTCAGGAGAGAACTCACCCTGAGAGTCCATGGCGGGCCGCGCCAGCAGCGGCCGAGCCTCGCCCCCGCGCGTCAGCGTCCACAGGTCCAGGCCCTGGGCCTTGTCCGCATAGAACAGCAGATCCCGGCCGTTCGGGGACCATCCGGTCGGATACTGGGGGACCTCCGAGCGCACGAGCAACTTCGTGTCCCCGCTTCCGTCGGCGGCAATCTCGGCGATGCCTCCGCTGGGACTGTAGGTGATCCGCTTTCCATCCGGAGTCCAGATGGGGTGCAAGCTCGATCGCTCGTCGGTCAGTCGCCTCTTGGTGTCGCCGCGCAGGTCGTAGACCCAGAGGGCCGCGACCCGCGTGGTCGCGTCGTTGATGGAGACGGCGAGGCGCGTGCCGTCCGGCGAGATGCGGGGCTGACGAAACGCTTCCAGGTCGTTGCTCAGGGGCGTCGACAGCCCCTTGCGATCGACCCAGACGAGCTGATGACGCTCGCCCGTCGGCGCATAGACGAGCAGGCCGTTCGCCGACGCTCCGAAGTAGACCGCACCTCCGTTCCGCGCGCGCTCCACGGGCTCAATCAGAGAGACGACCGACCCCTCCACCCTGGGGGTCGCGGCATCGAACCGCACCGCTCGAATGACGCCGGGGGCCTGGCCGTAGACGAGAAAGCCTCCGGCCACGAAGCGCGCCTGGGCCAGCCGGCCCGCCCCGAGAATGGCCGGCCCCTCCAGGGTTGAATCGCTGGTTCGAGCGATCACCCGTCGCGCACCCCCGTCGATGGACATGGTCACGATCTCCGCGACCGTGGTGAACAGGATGGTGCGTCCATCGGGAAGGATCTCGGGCCACCACGCGTCCCGCGCGTCGGAGAGCGTCCGCGGCGTGCCGCCCTTCGCGTCCACCACGGAGAGGCCGGGATCGCGGGAGGCGAACACGATGCGGTCGTCGGTCCC
>CAZYEA010000094.1:0-15200 GCA_964646485.1 uncultured Acidobacteriota bacterium | reverse complement strand
TGCTCCAGATTCCGCGCAGGGCCCCCGTTCTGCGTGATCGACACGCTCATCTCCTCGAGCGAGGCCGACGTCTCATCCACCGACGCCGCCTGCTGCGCCGTCCCGTTCGACAAAACCCCCGACGACGAGGTCAGCTGCTGCGCCGCCAGCGACACCGACGACGACGCGGATCGCGCGTCGAGAATGACTTGGGAGAAACGTCCCGACATGTCGCGCCAGGCGAGGCCCAGAACGTCCTGCGAGGAACGCGGCGCCACCTCCTGCGACAGGTCTCCGTCCGCCAGACGACGCGCCGCCGAGGCCATTTCGCGCATGTAGATACCGGTCTGCCGGCACGACGCCTGGAGGCGACCCATCGCGTCCGCGGTGAGCGGGGCGGGAAGCTCGGTCGCCACCTCCCCGCGGGAAATGCCGTCCAGGGAGTCGATCACGCGTTCGAGTGGTTCGGCGAGGCCCTTGACCGCGCTGATCGCCCGGTAGAAGGCGATGATGCCGACGGCGATGAGGATGGCGAAGGAGGCGGTGAAGGCCCAGGAGGGCACCGCGGCGCGCGCGGGCACGAAGAGGATCAGCCACATCACGACCACCAGCGAGTAATTGAAGAGCGCGCCGGCGAGGAGCTTTCCGCGGTAAGTCATGAGGCTCTTCGGTT
This sequence comes from uncultured Acidobacteriota bacterium, assembly GCA_964646485.1. GTDB lineage: Bacteria > Acidobacteriota > Vicinamibacteria > Fen-336 > JAGNNV01 > JAGNNV01. Next base: position 14,548 of record CAZYEA010000094.1, on the reverse strand, counting down.
CACCAGAAGATGATTCTGTCACACCGGCCGAGGGTCGAACCCTGGCGCTTCCTGACCGCGCGGTAGAGTGCCTTGGCGATGAGCCTCGTCTCCGAGTCCGGGTCCCACCGAATCACGCCGAGAGCCTGGGCCATGACCCTCGCCGCGCTCACGTCCTTTGCCCTCAACTCCCTGCTCACCCGCGCCGCGCTGGGCGCCGGGCTGATCGACGCCCAGAGCTTCACCCTGGGCCGCCTCGGTTCGGGAGCGGTGGTGCTCCTCCTCATCGCCGCCGCGGCGACACCAGCACCGCCCTCGCCCCACTCATCGTCCCTGAAGGTTGCAGGCTCAGCGGCGGCACTCTTTCTTTATGCGCTGCCGTTCTCCCTGGCCTACTCGAGGATCCCCGCGGGCACCGGCGCCTTCGTCCTCTTTTGCTGCGTGCAGGTCACGATGATCGGGTGGGATGTCGCCAAGGGGGGAAGGCTCCGTCGCGGCGAGGTCGCGGGCCTTGGGGTTGCGCTCGCCGGTCTCGGCTGGCTCACTCGGCCGGGTGTGGGCTCGCCCGACCCCGTGGGAGTTCTCCTGATGGCCATAGCCGGGACGTCCTGGGGGATCTACTCGATCCGCGGCCGGGCGTCAGGGCCGCCCTTGCAGGCAACCTCGAAGAACTTCGCCGCCGCGGTTCCCCTCGCCCTCTTGGCCAGCGCGGCTTCGATTTCGAGCCTGCACCTGAGCGCGCGGGGAGCGCTCCTCGCCGTCGTCTCGGGCGCCATTACCTCGGGACTTGGCTACGTGGCCTGGTACTCGGCGTTGCCTTCCCTCACTCCCACGCGCGCCTCCGTGCTGCAACTCGCGGTGCCGCCGCTCGCCGCGGTGTTCGGCGTGCTGTTGTTGAACGAAGTCCTCACCCCGAGGCTGATGGTCGCGGCCCCTCTCATCCTCGGAGGCATCGCCATCGTCGTGGTCAGCCACCGGCCCCGCCCCCTTGTCGGTCCCGAGGCCGCGGAGTAGCCTCTTCCGATGAAACTCCGATCCGCCTCGGCCCGCCGATTGACCATGGTTCTTGGACTGGCCGCGGCCCTGGCCTCGTGCACCAAGCCCTTGCCCGGGGATGTCCTGCTCGGTCAGCTCGAGGCGAAGCAGTTCCTGAAATACGCTGGTCCTAATACGGAGAAGATTCGCGCCGAGATCCGCGAGAAGGGCTGGCCCGCGCTCTTCGGCGATTCCGGCCGGGTGTTCGGCGCCGACGGGCTGACCCTCGCCAAGGGCGGGGTCACGAAGTTCATCGAGAAACTGCGGCCGTTCCTGGAAGGCCAGGGGGTCAAGATGCCCGAACTGAAGGACGACCTGCAGCAGGAGAGCTATACCGTCCTCGTGGACGGCGCGCCGCTGCCCATCTGGAACAAGGAGGATCTCGCGCGCGAACTGGGAGCCCAGCCCGGCATCACCTCCGGCCTTGCCGCCGCGCGTTCGTTCGCGCTGGTGAACAAGCTCCTCGAGGGCGCCAAATCTCCGGAGCGCGCCTATGCGATCTACAGCGGGGCCGCGCTCTCCGTCATCTTCCTTACCGACGACCTGCTCGCGGTGATGAAGGCCGATCCTTATGCGGTGCCGAAGTTCATGCCCTATCGCCTGACCGCGGACTTCCCGTTCTTCGGTCAGCCGCGGCAGTAGGTTCACCGCCCCAGGCGGATCCTCCGGGCCAGGTCTTCCGCGGAGGGTGGGTCGTCGTTGGCGAGGACGACGATGACCAGGCGCTGCGCGGCGTTCACTTCGAAGGCGGCATTGACTCCGGGGCTCCCGCCCGCCACTCCAAGCCCTCCGCGCACCGGGCCGCTGGGGACGGGCGCCTTCGGATCCGGCCTCGGGCCGCCCAGGGCCCAGGCGGTATAGGCCGGGGAAGCCAGACGGTTCGCGATGAGCGCCTCCGCGTACCTGAGCAGGTCGGGGGCGGTCGAGTAGCCGCCCCCGGCGGAACTGCCGCGAGCCGGCAGGAAATAGGCGTTGCTCGTGAGGGCGCCGCTCCGTCGCGTGTAGCCGAGGGCGAGGTTCGGCACCACCGCATCGAGCTCGAAGGCATCGGTGTCGGCCATGCCCGCGGGCTTGAAGATGTGATCGCGGACGTAGTCGTAATACGTCTGGCCCGAGACCTTCTCGATGATGAGCCCCAGGGTCAGATAGCCGCCGTTGGAATACGCCTGGGCCGTCCCCGGCTCGAAAGCGAGCGCCTTTTTCGCGAAGAAGGGAACGTAGTCGGCGAGGGTTCGGATCCGATCCTTGGGGGCGGCGTCGAAATCCCGGCCGAAGAAGTCACCTATCCCCGACTTCATTTCAACCAGGTGGGCCACCGTGACCTTGGCGACCGCGTCGGCGTTCGGGAAGTCGGGCAGGAACTTGCCGAGCTTGTCATCGAGTGAGAGCTTCCCGGCCTCGAGCAGCTGGGCGATGGCGAGTTTCGTGAACGTCTTGTTGATGGAGCCGAGGTTGAACTTTGTATCGATCCGGTTCTTCACTTCGAGGCCCCGGTTCGCAAAGCCCCCGGCCCGTTCGAGCACGGGCTTGCCGTCCTTCGCGATCAGGACCACCCCCGAGAATCCAGAAGCCATGGCGGCGTCGACGATCGAAGGCGCCCCCGCGATCACCTCGGCCGGAGGCCTCGGGGCCTGATCGGGCCCACCCGGGCCCGGCCCCGCGCCGCGTGCGGCCTCGACCCCCACATCGGAGACCGGGTGGGGCGGAGTCGGATCCACGGCAAAGTGCAGGATCACCGCGCGCGCGGTCTTGCGGGTCATGGCCTCGATGTCGATCTCGAAATCAGAGGCCTTCACCACCCGGCGGAACTCGAGGCCCCCCGACTGCTGCGCGAACTCGAAATCCTGCTGAGCCATTCCCGGATCGCCTCCGCGGTCCTTGTGGAATTTCTCGAGCTCGGCGAGCGAGCCTGAGTTGAGCGCCTTCACGAACAGTCCGACCGCGCGGCCCACCGGAGTATCCGGGAGGGAAATGGGGGCAGGGGTCTGGGCGAGGGCGAGTGCGGGAATAGTCCAAATGAACCACAGCAGGGCGAGGCGAAATCGGGTCATGCTGCATTTGACGACACTCCCGAGAGCCGCGTCTTTCGTGGCCGCGGGATTTACATTCTCTGAACAAACCGGGTCGCAGCGCCCTCTGCGATCTTCATCGGCTTCTGGAACACATGCTCCCCTGACTGAAGAGATGTTCCTCACGCTCTTCGCCTTCGCGGTGGCGGCCCTCGCCATCCTCCGGAGCCTCCGACTGGCTTCCGAGTTGCGAAGAGTGCGTGAAGAGCGTGACCGCCTGCACGCGACCGTCGCGGAGCAGCGACGGGGGAGAGAGGAGCCTTTGGCTCGTCCCGAGGTGGAGGCGAAGGGCGTCCCGCCACTCGTTCAGGCCGCGGCCGCGATGCCTTCGCGGATCGTTCCTGCGGTCGGAGCAGCGGTGGATGAGAGCCATGCATCCGGAGCGGCGCCCGCGGTACTCATGGCAGCTCCCGATCCGGGAGACGTGCGGGAGGGGCCGGTCGAGGCGCTCGATGCCGCTTCGGGTGGATGGGAGAGTTTCGTCGGCTTCAAAGGAGCTCCCTGGGCGGCGGGGATTGCCTCGATCCTCGCGGCCATCTTCTTCGCCCAATGGATGGTGGACGAGAAATGGCTGCGCCCGGAAACAGCGTTCACGCTGATGATCGCCTCCGGGCTCGGCGCGCTGGCGGCAGCCGAGATCGCGCAACGACGGAAGCTACTCCGGTTCATGAACCCGGTGTCCTGCGCGGGCATCGCCCTCCTTTACGTCGGCCTTTTCGCCGCCCAGACCCGCTACGGCCTCCTTTCGATCCCCGCGGCTTTCGCATGCCTGCTCGCGGTTACCGTGGTCGGCGGACTCGCGGCCTCGCGCTACGAGGCCTCCGCCCCCGCCGTGGTGAGCGTGCTCGGCGGATTCGCCACCGGTCTCGCCTCCCTCTCGGACGCGAAGGGCACGCTGCCGGTGTTCGGATTCATCCTGCTGCTCGACGTCTTCGTGCTCGGGCTCGTGATGAAGCGCGGCTGGTTCGGATTGCTTGGACTGAGCCTCGGCCTCACTCTGATCCTGGAGCTGCGCTGGTTCTGGAGCTACATGTCGCCGGAGTCGATGGAAGAAGGCGTCATCCTTGCCCTCGTCTTCGGGATCTTCTACCTGGTCCTGCCCATGGCCGCGGGCGCTCCTCACGATCGGAGACTCCGGCGGGTGAGCGCCATCGGGGCGCTCCTCCCCTTCCTCTTCGCCCTCGCCTTCGCCACCTCGGCCCGCTACGTGGAGCGTTGGCCGCTGCTCTTCCTCATGCTCGCCGTCCTCGACGCTGCTACCCTGGTGATTGCGGTACTCGACGCGCGCGGATCGCAACTGCGGGGCGCCGCCGTCGCCACCGCCATGGTCCTGCCCTGGTGGGCGCTGCAGGGCTTGAAGATCGAAAGCGGCGCTTCGCTCTCGGGCTCGACGCTCTTCGCCATCTTCATCGCCTCCCTCTTCGGTATCGCCCGCCGGCTGACCCTTGCGCTGGGGCGCGCCAACGGTCCGAAACTCCGGCGGATCGAAAGTGCGGCCATGGTGGCGGGCGCGGGCCTGGTCCTCTTCGGCACAGTGATGGTCGGGTACGACCGCGGCGCGCCGGTCGGACCCTTTCTCGGCATCGCCACGGCACTCGTGCTCATCCTCATCGAGGTCTCGGGCCACGACGAGCGTCTTCGGGGGGCCCTGGTCATGGGTACGGTCGGCCTGGCCGCCCTCACCCAGATCTGGTTCCTGAGCGCGGTCAACGCCAACACGCTCATCTTCTATCTCGCGGGGCCTTCGGTGGTGTCGCTCTTCCTCGCCTTCCTGGCCAGGAGGCAGACGGGGAAGACCATCGACCTCGAGGCCGAGATCGCGGTGCAGGCCTCCGCCTGGATCAGCATCGTCGGCCTTTTCCTCGCCCTGGTGGGGTCGGATCGCACCTCGACAGGCTGGCCGCAGTTCCTGCCCCTTGCCTCGACGGGCTGGCCGCTATTTCTCGGACTGACTCTCCAGATCGCGGTGGTCATCGCCTCGGTGGTGCGCACGAACTGGACGGCGGCGCTCCCCCCGATCATGGCGGCCGTCGCCTTGTATCTCCACCTGTGGCAGCGCTCCTACCTGACCCCGGATCAGCAGGGGCTGACCCTGCTCGTCACGACCGTCTTCTACCTGTGCTCGCTCGGCCTTCCCCTCGTCGCACCGTTCCAGCGATGGAGGGACACGCCCCTGCCGTGGATCGCCTCGGCTCTGGCCGGGCCGATGTTCTTCTTCCCGCTTCGCGGACTGTGGCGGGCCGCCTTCGGAGAAGCGGCTCTCGGACTCCTGCCTCTCACCATGGCGGCGCTGTCCGCGGTGGTCCTCTTCGAAGTATCACGCCGCTTCGTCGCTTCCGAAGGGGATGAACGCGGCGCCCTGCTGCGGCTGCGGCACCTGACGCTGTACGCGACGGTGACCGCGTGGTTCATGGCCACCGCCATACACACGCAGTTCGAGCGACAGTGGATCACCCTCGGCTGGGCCGTGGAGGCCTTGGCCCTCGCCTGGTTGTACGAGCGTCTGCCTCATCCGGTCCTCCCCGCCTTCGCGGGAATCCTCTTCACGCTGTGCGGCGCCCGGCTGCTGTTCAATCCCGCGGTTCTCGAATATGAGGATCGCTCCCTGCCGATTCTCAACTGGATCCTCTACACCTACGGCGGCGTGGCGGCCTGCGCGGCGGTCGCTCAGTCGCGGCTGCGTCGCACTTCCGGGGGGCGATGGATGCTTCACCTGGCCGACGCCCTGTCATTCGGCGGGATCCTCCTCGGATTCTGGCTGGTGAACCTCGAGATCCTCGACTACTTCTCGTCCGGCCCTCACATCACTCTGACCGGCCAGCGCGGTTACGCGGTGAAACTCGCTTTCTCGGTGGGCTGGGGGGCTTACGCTGTGGCCCTTCTGATGGCGGGGGTAGCCCGGAACCTGAGGCCCATCCGCTATCTGTCCCTGGCCTTCATGATCCTGACCGTCTTGAAGGTCTTCCTCTACGACCTGGCGGCGCTCCGCGGAATCTTCCAGGTGATTTCCTTCCTCGGCCTCGCCTTCGGCCTGCTCCTGGTTTCGTTCTTCTACCAGAGGTTTGTGTTCAGGCGGAGCTCGTAACCACCGTCCCCGATTCGGGGGTCTCCGGAACGTGTAGGCTCGGTCTCGAGGATGCTGCTCGGCCTACTCGCATTCGGGATCGCCCTTTTCGCCTTGATCAAAGGGCAGGATCTGTCCGAGCGCCTAAGGCGTCTGGAGGGCGACCGCGACGATCTCGCGTCGCGGGTCGCTACTCTCCAAAAGCTGGTGGATCGGTTGCGCGCTCCGGCAGAAACGGCCGCCCCAAGACCCGCCTCGCCGGCGCCTCCAGCCATCGCCGCCGATGTGCCCCCCTTGCCGGCACCTTCAACCGCGGCTGCCCCCGTCGCGACCACAAGTCCGATGCCGGCGCCTCCGACCTTGGTGCCTCCCCAGGCGGCCACGGCGCCGAAGCCTCCGGTCGAGCCGCCCCCCCGACCGGCGCCGAGCGTCGTCCTGACCCCGACCGAACCTCCCCCGCCGCCCATCGACTGGGAGAGCCTGCTCGGAGTGAAGGGCGCAGCCTGGGTGGGCGGCATCGCCCTCATCGCCTCCGCCATCTTCTTCGCACGCTGGACCATCGAGCAAGGTCTCGTCACTCCCGAGTTGCGCTTCGTCTTCATGCTCTTCGGAGGGATCGGGGCTCTCATCGCCGCGGAGTTCGGCCTGCGCAAGGGTTACGAGAAGACCGCGAATCCGCTCTCGGGCGCGGGCGTCGCCATTCTTTACATCGCCTTCTTCGCCGGCCACGCGCGTTACGACCTCATCTCGATGCCGACCGCGTTTGTGGGGATGGTGTTCGTGACCATCACCGCCTGCGTGCTGGCGGTTCGTTATGACGCCTTCCCCACCGCGGTGCTCGGCCTGCTCGGCGGCTTCGCGACACCCGTGGCTTTGTCGACGGGCGTCGACCGGCCGGTGGGACTCTTCTCCTACATCCTGCTCCTGAACCTCGGCCTCTTCGCGGTGGGAGCCAGACGGCGATGGCACGCGCTCTTCGAGCTCGGGCTGCTCGGGACCCTCCTGATCCAGATCGGCTGGTTCTCGAAGTTCATGTCGCCCGCCAACATGCTGATCGGGGTCTTCGTGTTCGCGGGGTTCGGCGTGCTGTATCTGGCTCTTCCGCTCATCTCGAAAGAGGAAGACAGCGATCGCGTGTTGCTCACCGGAGCGATCGGCGGCGTGGCCCCCTTCCTCTTCGCGATCTACCTCGCGAGTTCGCACGAATACGTCGAGCAGTGGCCGTTACTCTTCGGCATGGTGGCCCTCATCGATCTCGCCATCCTGGCCATGGCGGTCCTCCGCGGACGGGTCGGGCTCCTCATAAGCGCCGCCGTCGCCTCGTCCCTCACTCTGGTTCTGTGGGCGGGGCAGGGGCTCAAGGCCTCGAGCGGGGTCTCCCTCTGGAGTTCGACCCTCTCCGCCATCTTCATCGTCTCCATTTTCGGATCGGCCCGCCGGGTCGCGGATCGCGTGGGCGATCTGGAAACGAAGCTCTTCCGCCCCCTCGAGATGGCGGCCCTCCTCGCGTGGGGCGGCCTCGGGGTCTTCGGCCTGGTGATGCTCGGCCATGAGCGCGGCACTCCGGCCGGCCCCTTCCTGACCCTTGCCGCCTCCCTCGCACTTCTCCTCATCGAACGCGCGGGGCATGACTCCCGGATCCGGGGTGCGCTGTCGGTCGGATCGACCAGCCTCGCCTTCCTGCTGCAGATCTGGTTCCTGAGCGCCACGAAGGAATCGACGCTGGTGCCCTATCTCGCGGTGCCCGTGCTGTTCTCACTCTTCCTGTCCTTCTTCGCCGGCCGCACCTTGAGTGTCGACAAGGACGTCGAAGCGGAGATCGCCGTGCGGGCCTCGTCCTGGATCGCGATCCTCGGCCTCTTCGTTTCCCTGGTCGAACCGAAGTACGCGGAGGAGGGCTGGCCCCTGTTCATGGCCATGGCCGCCCAGGTGTTGGTGGTGACGGGATCGGTGCTGCGCTCGAAGTGGACGATCGGCCTCCCCGCCCTGATGGGTGCGAGCGCGCTGCATGTCCTGATCTGGCAGCTCGCCTACCTGAAGCCGGAACGGTTCGGAACCGCCTTCGCCTTCACCGCTTTGTTCTACCTCTTCTTCCTGCTGCTCCCCATGGTCGTACCGTTCGAGCGTTGGCGAGAGGCCCTTCTGCCCTGGGTCACCTCGGCCCTGGCCGGGCCAGCCTTCTTCCTCGCTTTCTTCAACGTCTACAAGGAAGCCTTCGGTGAATCGGCCATCGGCCTGCTCCCGGTGGCCCTCGCGGGAATGTCGGTGTTGGCCCTGCGCATGGTGGCGACGCGGTTCACCGCCGCTCCGGGCGACGCGCTCGGCGCGCGCCTTCGGCTCCGATACCTGGCTCTGTTCACCGCGGTCGCGTTGTGGTTCATCGCCGTCGCGATTCCCCTCCAGCTCGACCGACAGTGGATCACGCTCGGCTGGGCGATCGAGGCCATGGCGCTGTGCTGGCTGTTTGGACACCTGCCCCACCGCGGTCTGCCCGTCTTCGCGGGAATCCTCTACGTGCTCGTGGGCGTTCGCCTCCTGTTCAATCCGGAGATCCTCCAGTACCAGGAGCGCGGCCTGCCGCTGTTCAACTGGATCCTCTACACCTACGGCATCGCCACCGTGTGCTGTCTCGTCGGACAGGCGCTTCTTCGCCGCGCCTCGGACGACGCGTTCATCCAGCGCCTGGCCGATGCCATCGCCCTCGACGGCCTGCTCCTCGGCTTCTGGCTCGTCAACCTCGAGATCCTCGACTACTTCTCGACCGGCCCCTACATCGCGATCAGCGACGGAAGCGGGTATTCCGTGAAGCTGGCCCTCTCCGCGGGCTGGGGCCTGTATGCGATCGTCCTCCTCGTGACCGGCGTCGCCCGGGACCTGAAGCCTCTGCGCTACCTCTCGCTCGCCTTCCTGCTGCTCACCGTGGCCAAGGTCTTCCTCTACGACCTCTCCGAGCTTGGCGGCATCTTCCGGGTGTTCTCGTTCTTAGGCCTCGCGGTCGCGTTGATCCTCGTGTCGCTCTTCTATCAGCGGTTCGTCTTCAAGAAGAACCCGTGATGAGAGGAGAGGCGGCGTGATCCTGGCCCTCTCGGTCCTGCTGCTGGCGGCGGACACCCCGCTCGACGCCGAGCGCTCGGCCTGGCGCTACAAGAGGGGCGTGATCATCGAGGGGAACGAGTCCCTCGCCTCCCTCGTCCTGCCGCCGGAGCTCTCCGCCCACGCGGCGCCGCGGGGGCGCGACCTGCGCCTCATCGACGAGACCGGTCGGGAGATTCCCTACCTCCTCGACTGGACCAGCGAGAGAGAGGGCCTCGCCACCTGGCAGGTGGGAGTGAAGGACGTGCGGCGCGAACAGGAAGAGGCGGGCCCGGCGTCGCCGATTAGGAGCCAGTGGACGCTGGACCTCGGCGCGGAGCGGACGTTCACGAACCTCACCCTGCGTGTGCCGGACGCGGCCTTCGCGTGGCACGCCCGGGTCGAGGCCTCTGCCGATGGGAAGGCCTTCGAGGTCGTCGCGGCGGACGCCGCGCTGTTCGATCAGACCTGGAACCACGAGCGGGTGCGTCGTACGGAAGTCCGTTTCGACGCGCCCGTGACCGCGCGCTTCCTGCGGATCACCACCAGGAGTGCTTCCGACTCGCGAACCCTCCAGATCGAAGGCGCCTCGGTCACCCTGCGTCGGCGTCTGAAGGGCGACGCATGGTCGATGAACGTGACCGCGGAGCCGGTCGCCGCCCCCGAAGAGGCAGCCTCCTCATCCTCGCGCTATCTCCTGAAGGCTTCATCGCTCCTGCCCTTCGATGAGGTCGAGATCGTCTGTGACGACCCGGCATTTTCGCGTCGGGTCCGCCTGGTCGAAGAGGACGGGAATGCGGGGAAGAGGTCGACGACCCTGCTTGGCGAAGGCGTCGCCTTCCGCCTGCGCGCGAGCGACGCGGTCATCGCGGGCGAGTCGGTCCGGATTCCGGCGAGAAGCGGCGGCGGGGGCGCCCTCCATCTCGAAGTGGACAACGCGAGCAGTCCTCCCCTTCGCGGCCTGAGGGTGCGCCTTCACGGTGCGCGGGTGCGCCTCGTCTTTCCGGTCGCAGGCCACTCCGCCACTTTGTATTACGGCAACCAGACCACGCGCGCTCCCGCCTACGACCTCGAGGGGCTGCGCCCCCGACTGACCCAGGCCCTAGGCGCCGGCGCGGCGAGCCTTGCGGCCGAGGAGGCGAATCCTCTTTTCAAGCGGGAGCCCCCCCTTCGCTTCGCCGCCACCCTGGGCGCCTCGCTCGAGTCCTCCCACTGGCGTCGGGAGCGCCCGATCGGGCCCATCAGCGAAGAAGACGTTTACGCACTCACTCTGAGCGCTTCCGACCTCGGCTCGCTCCGTCCGGATCTGGCCGACCTGCGCGTGGTGAACGCCGAGGACCGCCAGGTGCCGTTCCTGATCGATCCCGACTTCGCGGAGGAACGCATCCCCTTGAAGATCCAGGGGCCGACAACCAGCGCCGCTCATCGCAGCCGGTTCCTTCTGCCGCCCGTGGATCCGCAGGGCGGCGAGTTCGCACCGCGGGTGTCCCGTATCGAGGTCGAGGTGTCGGATGCCTTCTTCGAGCGCTCCGCGCGCCTTCTCCATTCGGCGAACCAATCGAAGCGCGACGTTCCATTCTCAATCACCCTCGCCCGCAAGCCTCCAGCCACGGACGCGCTGTCCCTGGCCACGGGGGCGCCTCTGGGCCCGCTGACCCTCGAGGTCGACGATGGCGACAACGCTCCCCTCGATCTTCAAACCGCGGTTGCCATCGTGCGGGTGCCCAGGATCGTCTTCAAAGCGGCCCCCGGGAACCTGCGGCTCCTGCTCGCGAACCGGAGCGCCGAAGCGCCGCGCTACGACATCGCGGGCCTGCGCGCTGAGCTTCTCGCCTATTCCGCCCTGGCCGCCCCCAAAGGCTTCCTGACCGAGAACAAGCGGGCGAAGCCGTCCTTCTTCGATGACCTCGGGGGAACGCCTCGGGGTGGGCTGGTGTGGGCCGCCATCATCGCGGCCCTTGTTGCGCTCATCGCCTTGACCCTCAAGACGCTTCGCAACGCCTAACCCCGTAAGATGCGCGGCGCGGCGCGCGCCAGGGAGAATGAGAATGTCACGAACATTGATGCAGGTGGTGGCGTTCACGCTGGTCCTTGGATTGGCCCTGCCTCCAAGCAGCCTCGCCTGGGGCGAGCGTGGGCACGACATCGTCACCCGAGTGGCGGTCCGCCTGCTCGCCGCCAAGATCGCCCCAGGAACGCCTCTCGCCGCCCAGTTCGGGCGCAGGGAGTTCATGCTCGGTCATCTCGCGAACGTTCCCGACATCGTCTGGCGCAACCAGGGTGAAGCCATCGAGGAGGCCAACGCTCCAACCCACTTCCTCGATCTCGAATACGTCTCACCCGAGCTGACCTTCTCCACCATCCCCCGGACTCCCGCCCTGGCCCTCACCCGGATGAAGGAACTGTGCGCGGCGCCGCCCAGGGCCTACGTATGCGCGGCCCGAGAGGGATCGAACCTGAATGAGAGCAGTGCGGGAACCGCACCCTGGCGCGCCGGCCAGCTCTATCGCCTCACCGTCGACAGCCTCAAGGCCGCGAGCGCCAACGGAAAGTCCAACGATGCCGCCATCGATCGCGCCCTGCTGACCGCCGGAATCATGAGCCACTTCATCGGCGACCTCGGCAACCCGTATCACGCCACCGTGAACTACGACGGCTGGGAGACCGGACAGGGCGGAATCCACAGCTACTTCGAGAGCGCAGTGGTGAGCAGCTATCGCCTGGCTCTCGATCAGGAAGTCTTCGACGCGGCCCTCACGGGTCGCGGACTCGAACGGACGCTCAGGCAGCTTCCCCTCGCCGGTCGGTCGGCGATGTCGCGCGACCCGGTGGACATGGCCATGGCGCTCGCCCTTGACTCCCGTTCGCGGCTGGACGCGGCGAACGCCATCGACCTCAGGTTCGCGGTGCTGAAGAAAAGCGGCACCGGCCCCGATGGAAAGCGGGTGAGCGCCGAGCGGCGCGAAGCCTCGGAGCTGCGATTCAAGTTCCACGAACTCACAGTCGAGCGCCTGGCCACGGCCGCCGAGGTCCTGGCCGCACTGTGGTTCTTCGCGTGGGAAGACGCGGGAAAGCCGGACTTCAAGGGCTATCGGAGCTTCGCCTACCCGGTGTCCCCCGAGTTCATCCCGCCCGACTATCTTTCCGCCGCGAAGTAAGACGCCTCACGCGCCGGTTTCGCCCGCAAGCCAGGCGAGGTAAGGCGCGTGCCCCGCGGCGATCGGCACCGCGAGTATCTCCGGCACTTCATAGGGATGTCGGGCTTTGATCGCGGCCTCGAGCGCGCCGAAGACATCCCCGCGTGACTTGATGAGAAGGAGTCTCTCGTCGCTCCTCTCAACCGCGCCCTGCCAGCGATAGACGGACGCCACGACGGGGCCGACTTGAACGCAGGCGGCGAGAGAGCCTTCGACCAGCTCCCGCGCCAGTTCAAAGGCGTCGAAGTCGGAGGGCACGGTGCAGAACACGAGGACCGGCTCGGACATCACTTCCCCCCGCCGAGCCTCTCGATCACCGCGGCCTGTTTCGCGGTGAGAGGCACCACGGACAGCCTTCCCTGGCGCACCAGGGGAGAGTCCGCAAACTCCGGATCCGCCTTCAGGGTGGCCAGGGTCACCGGGATCTTCAAGGCCAGGAGCGGGACCAGATCGATCACGACCAGAGAGGATCCCGCGGCAGCTTTCGGATCGGGGTAGGCCGCCGAGGAAGCCCGGGCGATTCCGACCACCATCTTCTCGGAACCGGTGTGATACACGAAGGCCCGGTCACCCTTGCTCATCGCGCGCAGGTTCTTGAGGGCCACGGGATTGCGCACGCCGTCCCACACCCCGTGCCCCTTGGCCTGAAGGTCCGCGAACGAATACTCGGTGGGCTCGGTCTTGAACAGGTAATCGGCCATGTCGTCTCCTTTTCAGGGCTCAGTGTAGCCAATCGCCCGCTTGACTTTCTTGCAGTGCTTATTCCATAGTTTGCTGCAAGACATGGCCGACCTGGTTCGACTGGAGCAGGGCATTCGCGTTTCCCTGATGGAACACGACTCGCTCGTCGACGCCCTCCTGCAGGAGCGCGAGCAGATCCGCGGCTCGTTGTTCTCGAGGTTCGCGGTGTGCGGCAAGGCGAATTGCGCGTGCTCCCAGGGGGAGAAACACGGGCCGTATTACGTGCTCTCGAGCCGCAGCGGGGGTGAAGGGGCGTTCATCTACTTGAAGCAGGAGCAGGTGAGCCGCGTGCGCGAGCTGGTCCAGCGACACCGACGGTTCAAGAGGGGACTCAAGCGGCTGAAGGGCCTCTCTTCGAAGCTCCACGCGCTGTTCGAGAAGTACGAGGTGTCAGCCGCCCAGGCCGGCTCTCGACAGGCGGCTTTGTGAGCGATAGAATATCAATGTCTGACAATATTTTAGACACTGATAAAGAGAAGTTACTTGAGATGCCTCCGGTAAATCCGCCGTCCCATGTGCCCCGCTTGAAAGCGATGGCGGTGGCGGCACTCGTGGTCTGCGGCATCGTCTACGGCGTCCTGCGCGACGACGAGGGGGTCATGCACGTCTTCCGCGAGCGCTCGAGGCTCCAGGAACTGAGCCACTCGGTGAACGGCCTCCGAGACGAGAACAACCGGCTTCGCGCCGAGATCAAGGCGCTGCGCGAGGATCCGCGCGCGGTGGAGAAGCTGGCCCGGGAGGACCTCGGCCTGTCGAAGGAAGGCGAGATCGTCTTCATCCTCGAAGCCGAAGCCCCCGAAGCGGGCCGCTAGAAGTCCGCGCGATATTTCTCTGCGCCGGGCGCAATTTGACAGAAACCCCGCCAAAACACGTACAATCGGCGCGTCGGGCGGATTTCGCGTCCCTTCCATGGTGCTGCGCGATTCAGCGATTTTCAATACGATTCGTGATGTGGCCGTTCCAATCAAACAACCCTTTCTAGGAGGAAAGAAAACCAATGGCAAAGCCGATGACTAAGGCCAAGCTCGTGACCGCACTCGCAGAAGCGACGTCGATCCCCAAGAAGACCTCGGCGGCGTACCTCGAGGAGCTCGCTCGTCTCGCCCACAAGGAAGCCAAGAACGGCTTCGTGATCCCGGGCATTGGCAAGCTCGTGGTGCGCGCTTACAAGGCCCGCAAGGGTCGCAACCCCCAGACCGGCGCGGAAATCCGCATCCCGGCCCGGAAGCGCCTGAAGTTCGTGATCGCGAAGGCGGCCAAGGACGCGGTGTTCGGCGCCTAGTTTGCCCTTCTGAGGGTGTCCGCCTTTCCCGGAGCCGCACGTATAGCGTGCTCATGGGACGGACGGGCAGCCTCGAGCGCAACCGTTTGAGAAGCGGCGCTGCTGGCGC
>CAZYEA010000093.1:0-15462 GCA_964646485.1 uncultured Acidobacteriota bacterium | reverse complement strand
GTCTGGTTGGCCACGGACTGGAGGAGCTGCAGATCGGAAGGAGAGTAAGCGGCCTCCGACGATTTCGGGCCCAGGCTCAAGAACCCCTCCACCGAGGTTTTCGTGCGCAGGGGAATGAGCACCTCGGATTGAAGCGTCCGCAGTTTGGAGGCCTCGGCCTCGGGGATCTTCTCGCGCACGACCCACGACCGCGTGTCGTCGAGATAGATGGTCTGCGGTTTCTGGAGCGCGGCGACGCAGCAGGTGAGCACGCCCGCGTTCCCGAATTCGAGGGCCACGGTTTCCCCCGCGTATCCGGCGGCGAAGGCGGGCAGAAACCCCGACTCGCCCCGGACGAAGGCCGCCACCTTGGGGACGTGGAGGGCCTCGCTGATCCGGCGCGCCACCGTCTCCAGAAGATCCCTTCGGTCGGCGATCGAGCGGACCTGATCGCCGAGTTCGGCCAGTATGTGCTCGGCGTCCACCGCCTCGCGGAAGAACCGGCGGTCGATCCAGGCCTTGAAGCGGTTGGCGCCCCTCTGAAAGAAGACCATGAACCAGACCGCGAGCCCGAGCCAGCGCACCCGGTCGACCTGGCGCTTGAGCGGATCGGAGAAGATCTCGAGCAGGCCGAACAGGACGACGATCCCCATGGTCATCTGGATGAAGACCACCACGCGCCTTGCCAGCGCGTACTGAAGGCCCTGGCGGATGGCCATGCCCACTCCCATGGCCTTGTGCACGATGACCACGTAGGCGAGGACCGCCGGAAAGAGGAGCATCATCAGGCCGGCCGCGACCTGCAGGGAGTCAGGAACCACCTCGCCGTATCGGGTGCCGGTGAGGAGCGCCAGGGTGGCGAGGACGGCGGCCGGGGTCATGGCCACCCCGGCCCCGGTGAGGAGAATCCGCAGGCGGCGCGCCGCGTCCGGGTTCCTGGTCGTGCCCGACTTGTAGCCAAGAGTCCAGAAGAAGAGCGAGATCGCGATGTAGGTCAGGATCAAGGCCGGGCGGCCGAGGGGTTGAGCCAACTCGCGGAAAAAGCGCCCCCACTCGAAGTCCGCCCGGGAGAGGTTGAGCAGGGACGTGATCACGACGAGCGCGAACATCGGAGCCAGGAGCAGCCACTTGAGCCAGGGCCGGCGCGCGTCGAGGGGCAGCGGCTCGGGGAAGACGAGGGCGAAGGCGACCATGGCGAGCGACCACGAAGAGGCGAAGAAGGAGAACCAGAGTGCAGCCAGGGTTCCGAGGAAGGGACCAAGACGATCGAGGTCGATGGACGTGGGGCCGGCCAGGTTGGAGAAGGTCTGCATCATGTAGAGCAGGAGCCAGGCGGCCTTGTCCTCGGGCTTGAGCCAGGCCACGGCGAAACCGACCCCCAGAAAGAAGAGAGGCAGGACGATCTCGAGAACCACGGTCGAGGTGATGTCGCCCGCGGTTGGAGGTGCGGCCCGGGGCAGGCTCAGGCGCAGGGTCGCGATTCCCTCCGGCCGCCGCACCTCCAGGTTCAGGGCGTCTCGTGGGGCAGCGTCGACGAGGGCGAGGCTGAGAACGGCGTAGCCGCGCAGATCGCGGCCCTCCACCCGCTCGATGACGTCCCCGACCCGGAGTCCTTCGGCAGCAGCCCCATCGGAAACCGTGGAGACCTCGGGGGAGCTGCTCTTGAGGGAAAAGGGAGCCGACGGGTAGCGGCCCGGGCTTACGAGGGAACTGACCGACAGGTACGCCCGGGCGCCGTGATAGGCGACCGAGGCCAACAGGATCAACAGGAGCAGCGCGCGCCGGGCATCGAGCTTCATTCCCTCATCTTTTACAGGGCACTCGTCCGGCACGCTACTGACGGACGTCATCTTTGAAAGGTGTGGAACACTTGACATTGGTTTAACGTTTCTAGAATAATAGAAGTATGGAAATAAGAGAAGCGGTTCAACGTCTCGGGGCCCTGGCTCACGAAACCCGCCTGTCGGTGTTTCGCCTGCTCGTGCGCCGGGGCCCCCTGGGCCTTCCCGCCGGCGAGATCGCCACCCGCATGGGGATCTCACCGCCGAACGCGTCGTTTCATCTCGCCGAACTCGCCCGCGTCGGTCTCGTGAGGGCAAAGCGGGATGGCCGGAGCGTCATCTATTCCGTGGACTTCACCGCGAGCCTCGGCCTCGTGGATTACCTCAAGGAAAACTGCTGCGCCGAGGAAGCGACACCCATGGTCCCTCTGAATTCGATCACCAGGAGAAAGAAATAAATGCCAACCCTCGATCCCAAGAACAAGGAAACCGTCGTCAACAGCGTGCGCGACAAGTACGCGGCCATCGCTCTCGAAGGAGGCTCGTGCTGCGGCCCCACGGGCTGCGGAGACACCTCCGAACAGGCGCTGACCCTCGACCTCGGCTACTCGAAGAAGCAGCTTTCCGCCCTGCCCGAGGGCGCGAACCTCGGCCTCGGCTGCGGCGCCCCCATCGATCATCTCGCCCTCAAGGCAGGCGAGACCGTGGTGGACCTCGGTTCCGGAGCGGGAATCGATGTCTTCCTCGCCGCCGATGCCGTCGGCCCGACCGGTAAGGTGATCGGCGTCGACATGACTCCCGAGATGCTCGGCCGCGCCCGCAGGAACGCGGCGAAGGCCGGGGTGACGAACGCCGAGTTCCGCGAGGGCTGTCTCGAGGAACTTCCCGTGGACAGCGGCACGGTCGACGCCATCACCAGCAATTGCGTGATCAACCTCGTCCCGGACAAGGCCGCGGTCTTCAAGGAGATCTCGCGCATCCTCAAGCCGGGAGGCCGTCTCGTCATTTCGGACATCGTCCTCGACAAGCCCCTGCCCCGGGAGATCGAGAAAGACGTCTACGCCTATGTCGGCTGCATCGCCGGTGCGGCCATGCGAGAGACCTACTTCGGAATGCTCGGGGCCGCGGGTCTCGGCGAGATTGAAGTCCTGAAGGACATCGACTACGGCGACATGGTCATCGAGCACGCGCGACCGGAAGCCGAGCGACTCGCCGCCAAAGCGGGGGTGAGCATCGATTCGCTTCGCGGCACCGTGAGGTCGCTGACCTACCGCGCCAGGAAGCTCGAGGCCGCGAAGAAGGCCTGTTGCGGGCCGACCTGCTGCTCATGACTCCATGAGAAAATCCGCCGGGTGAGCGCACTTCGCCCGGCGGAACTCTCGGAAATGGACGCGAAGCACGCGTCCCTTCACTGGCTGATCGCGGCCGTCTTCCTGCAGATGCTGCCCGCCACCCTGCTCGCCCCTGCCATCCGCCCCCTCTTCGCCCAGTACCACGCGGGGGCCGAAGGCCCCATGCACGCCTTCATGTCCCTCAACATGCTCGGCGCGATCCTGACCACGCCTCTCATCGCCCGTCTCGTGTCCTCGGGAAGTGCGGCCGCCTCGGCGCGCTGGCTCATGGCCCTCGCCGGCCTCGACGCCATCCTCCTCATCATCGTCTCCCTGCCTCTCGCCACCCCGCTCGTCCTCGTCCTGCGCACGTTCGAAGGGGCCGCCCACCTCGGCGCCGCGACTCTGCTGCTCGCCCGGGCCGCCGCCTACAAGCCGCTCGTGGGAGCGGGCCGGGCCATGGGAATGGCGGGGGGCGCCGTGATGCTCGCGATCGCCTTCGGCTCGGGCCTCGGCGGCATCCTGGTGAGCGAGGGCCCGCGGCTGCCTTTCTTCGTCGGCGCGTCGTTGTCCCTCATCGTCGCCGCCGCGGCGCCTTTCCTGTATGCCTCCACCCTTCCCGCGGAGCGTTCAGACGCCGAAGAGCGGCAATCGCTCTCCCTGCGCGACGCCAACGTGCTCGGCCCCCTCTCCGCCGCTTTCGTGGAACGCTTCACCGTCGGCCTCATCATCGTGACCTTCGCCCTCTTCGCGACCCGGGCCCATGGCCTGTCCGACCGAAGCATCGGCCTTCTCTATTCGATGCTCATGCTGCCCTTCGCTCTCCTTATGTATCCGGCGAGCCGCCTGGGCGATCGCATGCCGCGCGCCCTGCTGCTCGGCCTGGGTACGCTCGGGTACGGTGCGGCCATCATGTCGCTCGCGTTGGCGCCCAAGGGCCTTCTGCCCGTGTCGATGATGGCGGCGGGAATCGCCTCCTCGTTCATGTACGGCACCGTGCTCTGCTACGCCGCCACCCTGGTGAGCCCTTCAAGGCGGGGGCGGATGATGGCGCTCGTCAACACCGCGGGGGCGCTGGGCATGTTGCTCGGACCCATGTGCGGCGGGATCCTCGTGGCCCTCGGGCGGGGTCAGGCCGATCCCCTCTCCGCCTATCGCAATGTCTTCTACCTCGCGGGCGCCGTGTGTGCGGCGTGGGTGATGATCCAGACGCCCTGGCTCCTGAGGCGCCTGCACGCCGAACGGGGTGAGAATGCCCTCGCCGCCCAGACCTCGCGCTAGCTCCTACGCGCCTTTACCGAAGACGGCGCGGGTTGCCGCGAAGGCGAAGCCGCGCGGCCCGAGGATCGTGGCCGGGCTCGTGGCCCTCGTCCTGGGCGTGCCCTTGGCGGCTCTCGCCATCCTTGCCTCGATGGCCGTGCCCATGGACACCGAGGGTGCGGTGAACACCGCGGGGCCGAGCGGCCCGGGCGGACTAGCGAGTCGGTGGCCGGACATGAAGCAGCGCCCCGACAACTCCATCACCGATCCGCGATTCGGACGGCGCGCCGCTCTGGGCCGCATCCTCTTCTACGACCCCGTCCTGTCGGCCAAGAACGACATCTCCTGCGCCACCTGCCATCATCCCGACCTCGGCTACTCCGATGGCCGGGGGAAGTCGATGGGTGCGGGGGGCAAGGGCCTCGGCCCGGAGCGCTCGGGCGGCCAGGTGATTCGTCGCGGCGCGCCCTCCATCTGGAACGCCGCGTTCAACGACACGCTGTTCTGGGACGGGCGGGCCAGGGACCTCGAGGACCAGGCGAAGAACCCGATCACCGCGCCCGAGGAGATGGGGGAGACCGAGGCGAACCTCTCGAGCGAGATCGCGACCCTGCCCGAGTATCAGTCGCTCTTCGATCAGGCCTTCGGCGGACACATGGGGTCGTCCATCAACCTTCTCAACATCACGCGCGCCCTCGCCGCGTTCGAGCGGACCCAGATTTCCTCGCGCTCCGCCTTCGACCGCTATGTGGCGGGCGACCGCTCCGCCCTCACCCTTTCGCAGCGGCGCGGCTTCGACGTGTTCCGCTCGGGCCAGGCGCGCTGCTTCGAGTGTCACTCCCTGCCCACCTTCTCGAGCCCCAACTTCAAGGTCATCGGCGTGCCGAAGATCGAGGGCGACGCCGAGGACCGCGGCCGCGGCGATACGGGGGGCGGCCCGGGGATGAAGGGTGCTTTCAGGGTGCCGAGCCTGCGCAACGTGGCCCTCACCGCGCCCTACATGCACAACGGCCGCTTCCAGACCCTGGATGAAGTTCTCGACTTCTATGCGAAGGGCGGCGGCCCCGGAATGGGCGTTCCCACCCCGAACCTCGACGACAAGATCCGGCCCATCAACCTGACCTACCAGCAGCGTCTCGATCTCATCGCGTTCATGAACGCGCTCACCGACGAGAGTTCCCTCCTCGAGCCGCCCCGGCGCGTGCCTTCCACCCTGCCCGTTGTCGGCCGCCTCAAGAACCCGGCCCGCGCGGTAGCGGCGGGGCTCAATGCCGGGCTCTCCCGGAAAATCGTGCCCACGGTGGGCGAGTTCGTGGTGAATCCGGGCGAGTCGATCCAGGAAGCGATCGACCGCGCCGGCCCAGGGTCCACGATTCGCGTGCAGCCGGGCGAGTACTACGAGTCGATCACCGTCGACGTCGACCGGATCACTCTCATCGGCGGGGACGGCACCCCGGCTACGAGGCCCGCGCTCGACGGCCACGGCGTTCACTCCGACGCGGTCATCGTCTCCGGCCGCGATTTCACCATGTCGAACTTCGAGGTGCGCCATTTCGTGGGCAATGGAGTGGTCGCCCAGGAGACCACGAACTTCACCCTCAAAGACTCCAAGCTGGAGGACACCGGCCTCTACGGCGTCTATCCCGTGCGTTCGTCCTTCGTGAAGGTGCAGCGGGTCGAGGTGATCGGCGCGCGTGATGCCGGCATCTACGTGGGCCAGTCGAAGGGGATCGTGGTCGAGGACTGCATCGCCCATGGCAACGTCACCGGCATCGAGATCGAGAACTCGGTAGACGCGCGGGTCGAACGCAACCGCGTCTATGACAACGCGGGCGGGATCCTGGTCTTCGCTCTTCCCGGCAACCCATCGAAGGAAGCGAAACGGACGCGCGTCGCCCGCAACCACATCACCGGCAACAATCACGAGAACTTCGCTGACCCTGGCTCCATCGTCTCGAAGGTGCCCTCAGGCGGCGGCGTCTTCATCCTCGCCGCGGATGACACCGAAGTCACCGAGAACGAGATCAAGGACAATCACTCCTTCGGGGTCGCGGTGCTCGGCCTGGAGAGCCTGTTTCCCGGCCGCGGGCCCTTCGACGTCGGTGCTTTCTCCGACCGCACCCGGGTCCATGCGAACACCTACTCCGGCAACGGCGGCAATCCGGACAAGGCCATCCTCGCTGCCGGCCTCAAGGGCGCCGACTTGCTGTGGGACGTGACCGGGCCCTCCAACGTGTGGAACGAGCCCGGCGCCACCCGGGCGGTGCCGGTTCTCGACGAGCGCTGGCCGGAGTTCCTGCGCCGCGCCGTGTTCCAGGTCCTCTCTCGCGCGAAATAGTCGTGCCGGAGCCGAAGGACGAATTGCTCAACGTCTACGACCAGGCGGGCGAGGTCGTGGGGGCGATGGCGCGCGGCAACGCCAAGGCCAAAGGCTTCGCCGCGGGCGCCGTCCAGCTCCTCCTCGTGAACCCCGACGGCCTGGTGCTCCTGCAGCGCCGTCGTGAGGACAAGGAGAACGGGGGGCTCTGGGACAAGAGTGTGGGGGGGCATGTGCAGGCGGGGGAGTCGTTCGACGCTGCCCTGATTCGCGAAGCCAACGAGGAGCTTTTCGGCCGAAAGGACGCGGATCGGGTGGTGCTGGTCGAGGACCTCGCCTCCCGCGCCAGGGATCCCCGGCCGGTGAGAGTGAAGCGGGTGCGCTTCGAACTGGGCCTGCGCGACATCCGCTACGCGAATACCCCGGGGCGGCCGATCATCAACGTCACGTACCACGCCGCCCTCTACCTCGGTCGGACCTCCCTCGCCCTCGAAGACTTCTCCCGCCAGCAGGAGGAGCTCTCGGACCTGCGCTGGTTCGAGCCGGCTCGCGTCGATGCCATGCTCCTTCGCGGCGAGCTCGCCCCGAACATGGGCTTCCTGTGGTTCGCCCTCGGCCGCCTCGTGACCCTGGCCTGAGGGCGGCTCCCGAATCGGAAGTGAGGCTGATAGTAAGCTAAGCTTACTAAATGTCCCTCCCCGACCCGGAACACGACGGTCTCGGCTTCCTCCTCTCCGACGTCTCCCGGTCCTTGCGCCGCGTGTTTCAAAAGCGCAGCGCGGGCAGCGCTCTCACCCTCGCCCAGTCCCGGCTCCTCGTCCACGTCTCGCGACAAGAGGGCATCCGCCAGGTTCAGCTCGCGGAGATCCTGGAAGTCCAGCCCATCAGCCTCGCCCGCCTGATCGACCAGCTGGTGAAAGCGAGGGTGGTCGAGCGGCGCGCCGACCCCACCGACCGCCGCGCCTTCCGCATTTTCCTGACCAAAGGGGCTCGGGCCCATCTCCAGGCCATCCAGAGAGTGGCGGCGGAAGTGCGCCGCGAGGCCCTCAAGGGTACAACCCAGGCCGAGGCCCGGACCCTCATCAAGGTGCTGAAGAGCATGCGCCACAACCTCGCCTCCCGCTGACCCCGAGTGAAGATCATGCCCTCCTCTCGCCGCCTGATAAGGCCCTTCCTGCTCCTCGTTCTTCCCGCCCTCGCGCTCGCTGGGGCGGGGGTCGTGTATCTGAGGGGCGGCCGCTACGTCGAGACCGACAACGCGTACGTGAAGGCCGAGAAGGTGCCGGTGAGCGCCGAGGTCTCGGGCCCCGTCCTCGAAGTGCTGGTGAAGGAAAACGAGAAGGTGGCCGCGGGACAGCCGCTCTTCCGGCTCGACCCCGCCTCCTTCCAGGTGGCGGTGGCCCGCGCGGAGGCGCGCCTTTCGCAAGTGCGCACCGATCTTGGGGCCCTGAAGGCGTCCTATCGCGAGAAGCAGGCGGAGATCGTCCTCGCGCGGACGCGCCAGGCCTTCGTCCAGAAGGATCAGCAGCGCCAGGCCGACCTCATGTCCGAAAGACTCATCTCCGCCTCCGCCTTCGACAGCGCCCGGCTCACCACCGACCTCGCCCGCGATCAGGTCGCGGCCCTCGGCCAGGATCTCGAGCGCATTGCCCAGAGCCTCGGCGGCAGCATCGACGCTCCGGTCGAGCGGCACCCGAGCTACCTCGCCGCCAAAGCCGAACTCGACCAGGCGAAGCTCGATCTGGCCCGGATCGAAGTGCGCGCCTCCATGGCGGGGACGGTGACGAAGCCGCCCAGACCCGGCCAGCACCTCGAGGCGGGCTCGATGGTGATGGCCCTCGTGGTGAGCGGCAACTTGTGGGTCGAGGCGAACTTCACCGAGACCGACCTGACGTACGTCCATCCCGGCCAGCCCGTGGAGATCCACATCGACACCTTCCCCGATCAGCTCTTCAAGGGAGAGGTCGAGAGCCTGAGCCCCGCGACGGGCGCCGAGTTCTCGGTGATCCCGGCCCAGAACGCCACCGGCAACTGGGTGAAGATCGCCCAACGCGTGCCCGTGCGGATTCGCATCGAGCCCACCCCGGGTCTAAAGGACCTGCGCGCCGGCCTCAGCACCGACGTCGTGATCGACACCGGCCATCGACGCCGTCTCCTGGGCTTCTCTTTCTGAGCCGAGGTGCTGTGCCCGTGACCAGTTCTTCGGTCGCCGCGACTTCGCCGCTGCCCCATCGGGGCCTCATCACCGCCTCGGTGATGCTCGCGACCATCATGCAGGCGCTCGACACCACCATCGCGAACGTGGCTCTGCCGCACCTGCAGGGCGCCATGGGCGCCACCCAGGATCAGATCTCCTGGGTGCTCACTTCCTACATCGTGGCCGCCGCGATCTTCATGCCCTTGACCGGCTTCCTCACCGCCCGCTTCGGGCGCAAGCGCGTGTTCATGGCCTCGGTCGTCGGCTTCACCGTGGCCTCGATGCTGTGCGGCGCGGCCCAGAGCCTCACCCAGATCGTGGCCTTCCGGCTGCTTCAGGGTGTCTTCGGCGCGAGCCTCGTCCCTCTCTCCCAGGCAGTCCTGCTCGATTCCCATCCCAAGGAGGAGCACGGCTCCGCCATGGCCATGTGGGGAGTGGGGGTGATGGTGGGCCCGATCCTCGGCCCCTCGCTAGGCGGCTGGCTCACCGAGTACTACAACTGGCGCTGGGTCTTCTACATCAACATTCCCATCGGGCTTCTCGCCTGGTTGGGCCTCGCTGCCTTCGTCGAAGAGACGCCGCTCGATCGCGACCGGAGGTTCGATCTTCTCGGCTTCTCGTTCCTGAGCCTCGCCATCGGGACCTTCCAGATGATGCTGGATCGCGGAGAGACCCTCGACTGGTTCGCGAGCCGCGAGGTCACGGTGGAGGCGCTGGTGGCGGGCCTCGCCTTCTATCTCTTCCTCGCCCACATCTTCACCTACGACCATCCCTTCATCGAGCCGGCCTTGTTCAAGGACCGAAACTTCAGCGTGGGGCTTCTCTTCATCTTCATCGTGGGCATCGTGCTTCTCGCCACCATGGCCCTGCTGCCTCCCTTCATCCAGAACCTGATGGGCTATCCGGTGATGGACGTGGGCCTGCTCATGGCCCCGCGCGGCATCGGCACCATGGCCGCGATGATGGCGGTGGGCCGCTTGTCGGGGAAGGTGGACGCGCGCTACAAGATCGTGCTCGGGATCCTGCTCACGAGCTTCTCCTTGTGGGACATGACCCACTTCACCACCGAGATCTCAGGCTTCGACATCGTGCGCACCGGAGTGGTGCAAGGCCTCGGCATCGGTTTCATCTTCGTGCCCCTTTCGACCCTGACCTTCTCCACCCTGGCCCCGCGCTATCGCAACGAGGGCGCTTCGCTCTTCAGCCTGATGCGAAACATCGGCAGCAGCATCGGCATCTCGGTGGTGATCACGTTCCTGGCCCAGCGCACCCAGGCGAACCACGAGGCCTTCGCGGCCTCGATCAACCCCTTCAACCTGGCCCTGAGGCGCGCGGCCGAGGCCTCGGTCTACAACCTCACCACACCCGAGGGCCTGAGCGCCATCAATGGTGAAGTGACCCGGCAGGCGGTGACCCTCGCCTACCTGCAGGACTTTCGACTCATGATGTTCGTGACCCTCTCGGCCCTGCCTCTGATCCTCCTGCTTCGGAAGCCGGCGCGGCCCACCGGGCCCCCGAGCGACGAGGAGATGACCGCGGCTCTCGAGTGAGCGGCTCTAAGTGGTGGTGAGGCCGATGGCGAACAGGCACAGACAGGCGATTCCCACCACCACTTCCTGAACTCCGAGCATCTGGGGACGAATCGGTTTTTGCCCCGGAGCGAGGCCATAGACCGTCCGCAGCAGAAGCAGGGCGAAGGCGGAGGCGGCGATGGGGGAGAGGAGCGACGCCCTCGCGGCGAACACCGCGGCAAGCAAGGCCAGGGCATGCACGAAAAGGACGGGGCGGGCCAGAGCGAAACGCGACGCCTCGGTGAGATGGCGATCGGCCCGGACTCGGGCCCGGACATAAAGGACGGCGGTGATCGTGCGCCCGGCCCCAAGGGCCCAGGCGAGCCAGGCGATGTCGGCCGGGCCGCGGCCGGCCAGGATGATGGCGGTGGCGGAGGCGCCCAGCGCGATTCCCGCCGCGATTTCGGGCAGGGCCTCGCGCCCTCGCCCCTGAAAGTCCCGCCACAGTGCGGCGAAGGCGAAGGGTGCTGCTAAGGCCAGGGGAGCGAGAACCGCCATCGGAGAGAGGAAGAAGGCGGCGCCGAAGGCGAGCAGGGCCACGATCGAGTAGAAGGCCAGGAACTTTTCAGCGAGGGCGGTGCGTGGATAGCGCGCGCCCCGTCGCCGATCGAGGGCGGCGAGTTTCATGGGCTGTCGGGCGAGGAACGCGGCGACCGCGGCGAGGGCCAGCCACCCCCCGGCCACGGACGGGGCGACCACGAGTCCCAGGATCAAAGGCTCGATCAGGAAACTCCAGCCACCATGTTCGACGGGCAGCGCCACCGCTCGCCACGAAGGGCCGGATTGAGACATGGCGTTTGCTCCCTTGACCTGCGTCGGCGTCGTAGCGCTCATGAGCAGATTGTGCGCCGATCCTCCGGACTCCTTCATGACGGCCGTCATGCCGCCATGGCTCCTCGAAGGAGACTCAGGGTTTCTGGGGTTCGGAGCCCTGGCCGTGCCGGGCCAGGATCTTCTCGAGCTCTCCCGACTTCCGAAGAGACTCGAGGTACGCGTCGAGGGGACCCTTGAGGTCGCTGCCCTTCCGCAGGGCGAAGCCGTAGCCGGTCTCGTTCACTCGCACCGCGACCTTGAGCCCGCTGTACTGGGCGCTCACCGGCTGGCCCACCGCGGCCCGCGATTCGAGAAGGGTGTAGTCGGCGGTTCCCTCGGTGACCGCGTCATACCCCTCGAGCACGAACTTGGTGAGTCGGATCTCGGGGTCGAGGTTCAAGGCCTTGAGCCGCTCGAAATGGCTCGAGCCTTGGATGACCGCCACTCGCTTGCCCTTGAGGTCGGCGAGCGATTTGATCCCGCTGTCCGGCCGCACCGCGGCCACGTCCCATTGAAGGATGTAGGGAGTCGAGAAATCGGCGGTCGCCTGGCGCGCGGGAGTGATGGCGAACGAACTCGCGACCACGTCTCCGGCGCGGCGATCGAGGGCGGGAATGAGACCGCCATAGCCCGACAGCTCCGGCTGGATCTGCAGGGTCACCCCCAGGCTCGAAGCGAAGCCCTTCATCAGGTCGAGGTCGATGCCCTTGAAGTGGGCGGGGTCGTGCATGTCCTTGAGGGCGAGGCCCCCTTCGCGCATGGCCTCGACGTCCACGGCCATGAAGCTGTCTTCGAGGAGCGGGAAGGTCACGACCACCAGTTTCCCCTTCGCCTTCACGTCGGCGAGGTCGCCTCCATAAGCGACCGGGCCCAGGGCCAGGAAGGCCGCGAGGGCGGCGGTCAAGCCGAGACGGGGTCGGGGGTCACTCATGGTCCTTGGTTCTCCTCGAGATGGCGTGCACACAATGTATCCGCTGCGGAAGGCTAGCACGCCTCAAACGAAGCGGCGCCCCTGGGAAACCCAAGGGCGCCGCGGTTCGCGACTCGAGCCGAGTCGACGGACTCTATGCGTCAGTCCGTCGCGGCCTCACCGTGAACACGAACAGGACGAGTGCCACCGCGCCAAGGGCGAACAGGATGTCCCCGGGCGCTCGCAGCCAGCGCAGCGTCTGCATCAGAGGAGTGTCGAGGAAGACGGTGCTGCGCGCGTACCAGTAACCCTTCTCGACACTCGCCCAGGTCTGCAGGAGGCCTACGGGCAGGAGGCTCAGGAAGCACATGGCGGCCAGCCCGAGGTTCATGGCCCAGAAGGCGAAGGACATCCAGCGGTTGTTCCACTGAGCCGAAGGCGACATCGCGCGCAGACAGGTGAGCATCAGGCCGATCCCCAGCATCCCATACACCCCGAAGAGCGCCGCGTGCCCGTGCACGGGCGTGGTGTTGAGCCCCTGCATGAAGTAGAGGGCGATTGGGGGGTTGATCATGAAGCCGAAGAGGCCGGCCCCCACCATGTTCCAAAACGCCGTGGCCACGAAATAGTTGATCGGCCAGCGGTACTGCTTGGTCCAGGTGGTCGAGCGGCCGCGCCGCAGGTCTTCGATGGCGGTGTAGGCGACGAGGACCAGGGGCACCACTTCGAGCGCGCTGAACACCGACCCCCAGGCGAGCGCCACGATGGGCGTTCCCGAGAAGTAGAGGTGATGACAGGTGCCGATGATTCCGCCCGCGAGGTAGATGGTGGCGGAAAGGATGGCGGCCTTGGCCGCGAGCTGGGGCCGGATCAACTGAAGCCGCGCGAAGAAGAAGGCGATGACCGTGGTCGCGAACACCTCGAAGAAGCCTTCCACCCAAAGGTGAACCACCCACCAGCGCCAGTACTCGACGATCGAGAGGTGGGTGTGCTGGCCCCAGTTGAGGCCGGCCCCGTAGAAGAGGCCGATGGCGCCGCTCGAGAGAACGAAGAGCCACAGGAGCGGACGCTGCTCATCCCGGCGTTTGAGCGCCGAGGCCACCGCGCGGATCACCAGGGTGAACCAGATCAGAAGTCCCGCGAACAGGGCGATCTGGAAGGCCCGCCCGAGGTCCACGTACTCGTAACCCTGATGGCCGAAATAGAAACTCTGCGCGTCGGTGAGCCGGTTCTGGACGCTCATCCATTCCCCCGTGAGCGAGCCCACCACGATGAGGAGGAGCGCGCCGAAGAGCACGTTCACGCCCAGGCGCTGGAACTTCGGCTCGTGTCCGGAGACGAGCGGCCCGATGTAGAGGCCGGCGGCGAGCCAGGCGGTGGCGATCCAGAAGATGCCGAGCTGCACATGCCAGGTGCGCGCGACCGCGTAGGGAAGGATGGTTGCGAGGTCGATGCCGTAGAAGCCCCCGCCTTCGACCCCGTAGTGCGCGGTCACCACCCCCACGCAGATCTGAACCAGGATCAGAGCGGCCACGATCCAGAAGTACTTGAGGGTGGCCAGCTGCGACGGAGTGGAGCGCCATCCGCCGAGGGGGTCTTCGCTCGGCACCGGGCCGATGGGCTCAGGGGCTTGCGAGGCGTGCCACCACACCATGGCGCAGATTCCGCCGAGGAGCATGAGGATGCTGACCCCGGTCCACATCACGCTGTCGCCGGTGGGCCGGTTGCCCACGAGGGGTTCGTGGGGCCAGTTGTTCGTGTAGGAGATCTCCATTCCCGGGCGCACGGTCGCGGCCGCCCACGAGGTCCAGAAGAAGAACGCGGCCATGTCGCGCATGCGTTCCTCGCTGCGAATGGCGCCCGCGGGAATCGCGTATTTGGGGTTGCCCTTGATGAAGACGTCGGAGAAGCGGGCGAGCGAGTGCTCAAAGGCGCGGGCCCGCATGGGGTCGATGGTGATGGTCTTCTGCGCGGCGTCGTAGGTGTTCGTCCGGATGACCTTCTCGAGCCGCCCGCGCAGGCGGGCCTGATCTTCGTGGGACAGGCTGTCGTAAGCGGCGCCCGCGAAATCGGCCTTCGCCCATTCCTCCAGCATGAACACGGCCTCGCCGTGCAGCCAGTCGGCGGTCCAGTCGGGGGCGAGGTAGCTGCCGTGACCCCAGACCGAGCCCACCTGCATGCCGCCCATCGACTGCCAGACGTTCTGTCCGCGGCCGATGGCTCCCTCTGGAACCACGACCGTGCCGTCGGTGGTGACCACCCGGTCGGGAATGGGTGGCATCTCCTGATAGATGCGCGAGCCGATCCAGCCGAGGACCGCGAACGAGAACACCATTACCACCGCGAGCGCGGCCCAGAGCTTCTTCATGCCTGTCTCCTTGTGATTCATATTCAGCGCAAGTCTGACGCCACATCCGCAAAGTCTGCATGATTCCGGTCATGTCGACCCTGGGGAGATTGCAGCGCTCCGATTTAATTGAGAATCGCCAGTGGTTTGAGAGGCACGGGCGAGACCAATTTACCACCCGCAAAAAAATCCTCACTGGCCCCCATCTTGCACACTAGAGTCTCTCCAGCCGCGGCCGGTTGCCGAAGGCGCCCTGAAGGAGGCCCCAAAACGTGGACTTCAAGACGATCATCGAGCCCTTCCGGATCAAGTCCGTCGAGTCCCGGAAGTTCAATTCCCGGGACGAGCGAGAGCGGGCGCTCGTCGAGGCGGGGTACAACGTCTTCCGCCTCCACGCCGACGACGTCCTCATCGACCTTTTGACCGACTCCGGCACCGGCGCCATGTCGGCGGCCCAGTGGGGCGCCATCATGCAGGGCGATGAGTCGTACGCGGGCAGCCGTTCGTTCTATCGCTTCCGCGACGTGGTGCAGGACCTCACCGGCTTCCGGCACACCATTCCCACTCATCAGGGGCGCGCGGCGGAGCGGATCCTCTTCCACTGCTCGCTCAAGCCCGGCGATGTGGTTCCCAACAACAACCACTTCGACACCACCCGCGCCAACATCGAAGTCGAGGAGGCGGAAGCCCGCGATCTGGTGATTGCCGAGGGAAAGACGCCCTCCCTGGTTCACCCCTTCAAGGGCAACATCGACCTCGCCGCCCTGGAACGCACCCTGCAGACCGAGGGCGATCGCGTCCCTCTGGTGATGGTGACCGTCACCAACAACACCGGCGGCGGCCAGCCCGTCTCGCTCGAGAACCTCCGCGGCGTCCGCAGGCTCTGCGACAAATACAAGAAGCCCTTCATTCTCGACGCCTGCCGCTTCGCGGAGAACGCCTACTTCATCAAGATC
>CAZYEA010000092.1:0-15761 GCA_964646485.1 uncultured Acidobacteriota bacterium | reverse complement strand
GACCCACACCTTCGCCCTTTCGACCCTGCTCCAGCCCAAGATCGAAGGCTCCCTCGCTCCCATCATCAACAACAACCAGCTTGGGATCATCATCCAGGCGAACAGCGGCCTGCCCTTCAACATCCGCACCAACCGCGATCTCAACAACGATGGCAATGCCGCGAACGACCGCCCGCTCGGCATCGGCCGCAACACCGGCCGCCTGGGCCGCGTGTTCAACGTGGACGCGCGCTACGTGCGCTTCATCAACTTCGGCAAGCGGCGCCTGGAGATCTTCGGGGAGGCCAAGAACGTCTTCAACAACGAGAGCGTCTCCGGGGTGAACCGCGTGGTGGCGACGGACGCTCTGGGAAATCCGACCACGGCCATTCCCTCGACCATCATCCTGTGCGGCAGCCCCGCGATCACCCCGTGCGCGACCTCTGCGTACGACCAGCGCAGCATGCAGATCGGCGCCAAGATCTCGTTCTAGGGTCGACGCGTCGTTCCAGGGCCCGCTCCCGCAAAGGAGCGGGCCTTTCTTTTTGCCCTGAAGCCCTCTTGGCTATCGCGCCATCAGGTAGTGGCGAAGGAACGACGTGGTCCGCGTCCACGCATCGCTCGCGGCGTCCTTCCTGTACCCCTTCCAGGGATTGTTCGGGTTGGCGAAAGCATGGGGCGCACCCGCATAGATCTTCAGATCGAAGGTCTTTCCCGCCTTCTTCGCCGCCGCCTCGAACTCTCGGGCTTGCGCGGGTGAGGGACCCTCATCGTCGCCCCCGAAGTTCCCGAGCATGGGGGCCTTGATCTTCGCGATCGATGCAGGCTCGGTGGGGAGCGCGCCGTAATACACCACCGCGGCAGCGAGGGTCGGTTCCTCGATGGCGAGGGTAAAGGAATTCCGGCCGCCCATGCAGAAGCCGAGCGCCGCGATCCGCGTTCGGGTCACGTCCTTCCGCGCGGCCAGATAGGCGAAGGCCGCTTTCATGTCGCGGGTCTGGCGGTCGATGGGCGTCCCCATCATCAATTGATGCGCTTCTTCCTGGCTCGTGGTCACCTTGCCTCGGTACAGATCGACGGCGAGGGCGGCGTACCCTTCCCTCGCGAGGGCGCGCGCCTGATCCTTGATCCAGCCGTCGAGGCCCCACCACTCGTGCAGCACGATCACCGCCGGAAACGGGCCCAGGCCGTCGGGCTTGGCCAGGAAGGCGGTGACGTTCTCCGTTCCGCTCTTGAACGCTATGGTCTCCTCGGACGCGAGCGAAACCGAGGCGGCGAGCAGCAGAGCGAGCGCGGTGGCGTGTTTCATTTCATTTCTCCTTGAGGTCTCAGACCGAAGGGGCGTCCCTTGGGGCTTCCCTGAGAAATTACCGCACCACGCCGCTTCGGGCGTGTCTCTCCTACTTCTTGCCCGGAGTGAGCACGAGGAGAACCTGGCCTCCGCCGGGGCGGACGTTCTCCTCGCTGGCGGTCGGGTCGCTTGGATCCTTGGTCAGGGCGTCACCGTCGCGATCGACGCGGGCGTCGATCCGGACCAGGCCGGGGAGGCCTTCGCCCGCCATCGAGTCCTTGTCGGTGATGGTCACGGTGATGGGAAAGTTGACCGCGGGGACACGTTTGGCCGCCGCCGGGGCGCCCGTTTCCATCCCCGCCTCACGCACCATCACGAAGAGGATCGCGGTGGGGGGCACGGCCATGCCCTTGGGGAGATCGACCACGACCACGATGGAGGCGCCCGAGGAACCGGAGGGGGCCGACGCGGGGCCGGGGTCGGGCGCGGACGCCATGGCGGCGCCCTTGGCCGGCACCTCGGGATGTTCAGCGGGAATCTCCGACGCGTTCTGTTCGCTCGCGCTCGTGATTTCCTGGAAGACCCGTGCCAGTTCCTCCTGGTCCTCCGGGAAGGCCTTCTGACCCATCTGGATCGCCTCCTCGGCGCCCTTGCGATTTCCAAGCTGGAGGCGCGCGATGGCGAGATGGATGTAGGCGTCCTCGATCCGCGGATCCTTTTTGATCGCCTCGATGAGCATGGTCTCGGCCTGGGGGGCCTGTCCCATGGCGACCCGCACGAGGGCCTGGTAGGTGGAGGCATGAGGGTTTCCGGGCTCGATCTCGAGGATGGCCTTGGTCTGCTCGAAGACCTGCATCAGGTCCCGCCGCCTCAGGTAGGCGCGCGTCAGCTCGACGCGCTGGGCGATGTCTGTGGGGGAGCTTCGCACCGCTTCTTCGAGAGCCTTCAGATTGGCGTCGTCCGCGGCGGAGGTCTGCGGGGCTTCGCCCCTTGCCTCCATGCCGTTTCCTCCTGTGGGCGACCCTCCGGAGGATCGCTCGGTCGAGCCCTGCGAGGCGAGGAAGAAGAGGCCTCCGAGCACGCCCATGGTGAGCACGCCGTAGAGGAAGCCGAGCCAGGCCGGAGTGGGCCGGGCGGCGGCGGGGGGGGCGTCGCCTGAAGGCGAAGCCGAAGCGACGGCCGACGGGGCCGTGCCGGAGGCGGTCTTCCCGGTTTCCATCTCCATCAGCACCTGAGCCGCTTCGAGCTCGATCGCCGCTTTCTCTTCGGCACTCACGCCTTCGGCCAGCCGGCGGATGAGCGCGTCATAACGGCGTTGAAGGTCGGATCCGTGGGAAGAGGCCTTCGAGGGCTCATGGCCCGCTTCCGACGCGCGCCTCGCCCGCGCGGCCACCACCACCGCTCCGGCGACGGCGCCCACGGCAAGGACGATGAGTGGGGGGGTCCAGCTGAATTCGGCGGCCAAGGCTTCTCCTCTACGACGACGTTCCGGAGTCGCGGCGAATGCGCTCCAGGTACTTGGCGAGCTCGGGATCCACTTCAGCCCCCTTCGTCCCCGCCTGCGCGCCCCCGTCCGCGATCGGCGCGGCTTTTGGCGGGGACGAGGTTGCCCAGCGGAATACGAACAAAGCGCCGCCCAGCAGGACGATACCGGGCAGGATCCAGAGCATCACGTTCAGTCCGCGGAGCGGCGGTTCGAGGCGCACGAACTCCCCGTAGGACCGCTCGAAGTAGCTCATGACCTGCTCTTCGCTGTAGCCCTTGGCGACGAGGTCGCGCACCTGCCCGCGCATCTTGGTGGCCATTCCCGACGGGGAATCGGCGATGGACACGCCCTGGCAGACCGGGCAACGCAGTTTGGCGCCGATGTCCACCGACCGCTCGGTGAGGACGGCATCATCCGGAGTGTCGCCCTCGGGCTTTCCAAGGACCGCGACCACGTCGGCGTCGAGACTGCTCGAACTGTCGGGGCTTCCGAGGATCGAAATCGTCTCCGGGCTCAGGGCCGGAGGCTTCTCCTGCGCCTCGAGAGCGGGGGCCGTGAAAGCGAGGCCGGCGAGAAGCACGCGGAAAAGGAACCTTGAACTCATCTGCGGATCACCGAAAGCCTTTGACGCAGCGAATCCGGATCGAGGGGGCCCACGAACTTGTCCACGATGATGCCCTGCGCATCGATGAAGAAGGTCTCCGGGACTCCATACACGCCGAAGGCGATCGAGGCCTTCCCGTCATCGTCTGCATACGAGCCGTAGGCAATGCCGCGCTGGGCGAGGAAAGCGCGGGCGTTCTCGGCCGTGTCCTCATACACGACACCGAGGAAGGTCACGTCGGGGTTGGCTCTCGCCCCCGCGCTCAGGGCCGCGTGCTCCTGGACGCAGGGGATGCACCAGGTGGCCCAGAAGTTCACCACCGCGGGACGTCCCTTGAGGGACGAGAGTTGGAGGGATCCGCCGCCCGAGAGTTCCTGAAGGCGGACATCAGGGGCGGGCTTGTGGATCAGGGGGGACGAGATGGTGGTGGGATCGCGGTGGATGTTCCACAGGAGCAGGCCGATCAGCGGTGTGGTCACCGAGAGGCCGATCGCGAGCACGCCTTTGTTCATGGCGATCAGCGAACCGGTGCGGCCTGGAGATCGCGGGCCGGCTCGGCCACCGCTCCCACGCGCGCCGACGAGAAGAGGGCCAGGATGCCGCCGATGGCCATGATGACGGTGGCGATCCACAGCCAGCTCACCAGGGGATTCACGAGGACGAGCAGGCCGACCGTGCCCGTCTCCTCATCGATATTCATGGCGGAAACGTAGAGATCCTCGATCAGTCCGGTGCGCACGTCGGGGGTGCCGATCGCCTCCCGCCGGCTCTTGTACTGATTCATCATCGGCCGCAGGCCGCCCACGTCGGCCCCGTCCTTCTTCACCGCGATGCGGGCGATGACCGAGGTGCGGTTGCTCTCCTCGGCGTGTTCGATCCCTTCGAAGGTGAGTGCGTATCGCCCCAGGGTCATGCTCTCGCCCTGCTTGAGCGACTGTTCGGTCGATTGGGCGCTCGTGCTCGACACCGCGATGGCGATGAACGCGGCCACGGCACCCGCGTGGGCGACATAAGCCGCGAAGCGTCGCCGACCGGGGCCGAACAGATCCTGGGAGAAGGACTTCAAGAAACCGTCGGTCCGGAACTTCGCCCGCGTGCGTGCGGGCCGAAGGGCTTCGAAGAGGGTGACGTGCGCGGTGTATCCGGCGAAGAAAAGAGTGATGAGCGTCCAGGGCGAGCGCACGCCATAGGCGAGGGCGAGCAGAAGCACGCCCGTCCCCAGGCCCAGAGGCGGGAGCAGGCGCCGCTTCAACTCCTCACGCGAACTCGTTCCCCAGGGCAGGGCCGGGCCCACGCCCATGACGAAGAGCAGAAGCGCGCCGATGGGGATGGTCATGCGATCGAAGTAAGGCCGGCCGACGCTCATCTGCACCTTGCGCACCGCCTCCACGATCAGCGGAAATACCGTGCCGATGAGGACGGTGAAGGTGAACAGGACGAAGAGCAGATTCTGGGCGAGGAATGCGGTGTCGCGCGACGCGCCCCGGTCGAGCTCGTTGTCGGGCTTGAGCAGGTCGACCCGGAAGCCGAGGAGAAGGACGCTCGCCAGGGTGGAGATGCCGAGGAAGGCGAGGATGGTGGGGCCGATATCGCTCTGGCTGAAGGCGTGCACCGAGTTGAAGATTCCCGATCGGGTCATGAACGTGCCGAGGATGGTGAGCAGGAAGCTCGCGATCATGAGGCTCATGGTCCAGCCCTTGAGCACGCCGCGGCGCTCGGTGAGGATGGCCGAGTGCAGGGCCGCGGTCGCGGTGAGCCAGGGAAGGAGCGACGCGTTTTCAACCGGATCCCAGGCCCAGTAGCCGCCCCAGCCCAGCACCTCGTAGGCCCACCAGCCGCCGAGGACCACGGCCACGGTCAGGAAGGTCCAGGGTGCGAGGAGTGAAGTGCGGATGGTGCCGAGCAGAGTGGGCGACAGTTTTCCGGTGATGAGGGCAGCGAGAGCGAGTCCGAACGGGATGGTCATGCCCACGTAACCGCCGTAGAGGAAAGGCGGGTGGATGGCCATGAGGATGTGGTTCTGGAGCAGTGGATTGGGGCCGGGGCCGTCCTGCGGAACATCCACCACGGTGCCGAAAGGCTGCGCGGGACCGGCGATGAGGAAGGCGAAGAAGGTGGCGCACACCAGCCAGCAGCCGATAGCCGCGGGCTTCGCCCAGCCATGCGCATCGGTGAGGCCACGGGTCGCGACCGCCACATAGATCGCGAGGACGCCGCCCCAGAACAGGATGGAACCCTCGAGCGAAGACCACAACGTCACCACCTTCACCCAGGTTGGAAGGCTGATGGCGCCCACCTGGGCGACGTAGGAGATCGAGAAATCGTTGCGCAGCAGGCCGGCCACCATCCAGAGGTTCGCGAGGAACATCGAAAGGGAGAAGGCGTAGGAGGCTTTCACCGCGATGGCGGTGAGGTCGGCGCGTCTCTTCAGGAAAGCGGCGAAGGCGGCCACCGCTCCTGCCGATGCGCAGAGCAGGGACAGGAGGACGAGCCCCCGACCGATAGACGCTGTCATGGTGGAGAACTCCTACTGCTTGTCGGAGGCGGTGATTCCGTCGGTCGAGTCCATCAACTTCTTGAGGTTGATGGCCGCCGGGTCATCCGGGGCCCGATACTCGTTTCCGTGCGACACCATGAGCCGATGGGATTCAAAGATGCCGTCGCTTGCGACCGTTCCTTCGACCACCACGCCGATTCCCTCGCGGAACATCTGAGGCGGCACGGAAGTGCAGCGGACGGGGAAGGACTTCTTCCCGTCGGTCACGGTGAAGGTGAGGTTCGAGCCCTCGCCCCTCTTGATCGAGCCCTTCTCCACGAGACCACCGAGGCGGATCGAGGCGCCCTGGGCTTTGGGCCCGGCGGCCAGGACTTCGGTGGGCCCCCAGTAGTACACGAGATTGTTGCCGATGCCGCCAACCACGAAGTACAGAAGCGTGCCCGCGAACGCGCAGGCGCCAATGGCCAGGGCCACCCGCTTCTTGCCGTCGTTTGAACTCATGACTTTGTCTCCTTGGCTGCGGACCTGGACGCATTGTCCCTTCGCAGGACTGAATACGCATAACCCGCGTACACGATGCTGGAGAGGATGTAGACCGCGATCACGTACTCCCAGCCGCCGACGATTTCACCGCTCATTACCGGGCACCTCCTTCAGGACTCGGATCCAGGGGCGGCGGGGCCGAACCCGCCTCGCGCTGGCGGGCGACCGTCTCCGCCCGGATCTGGATCAGGCCGGCCATCAGGAGGAGGACCGCGATGGCGTTGACCCGCAGCGGCCACACGAAGGCCGCCGACACGGTCGAAGGCGAAGACTGGATCTGGTGCAGGGAGTTCCAGAACCGCACCGAGAAGTAGACGAGAGGCACATCGGCCGCGGCCACGATGGTTGCGACCGCGGTGACCATGGCGCGCCGCCTCGGTTCCTTGAGGGACTGACGCAGGGCCAGGATGCCCGCGAAAGCGAACACCAGGATCGCGGTGGTGGTGAGCCTCGGATCCCAGTTCCACCAGACGCCCCAGGTGGGCCGCGCCCAGATCGAACCCTGCACGGTAAGGAGGGCGGAGAGGACCACCCCTGCCTCCATGGATGCCTCGAGCCGGTCATCCCAGATCAGATCGCCCTTGAGCAGGTACATCACCGCGCACAAAAAAGCGGCGGTGAGAAGCAGGAGCCCGTTCCAGGCGGTGGGGACGTGGATGTAGAAGATCCGGTACACGTCGCCCATGAAGACTTCCGCGGGCGCAAAGGAGAGGCCCCACAAGCATCCGGCGAAGAGCAGCGATCCACCGACTTTTACGAGGGTTCTTGGGTTCATACGTTCTGCCGGCAAGCCTACCAAGGGCCATGCGCTTGCAGGATGAGCCATATGAATCAAAGTTTGCGTGGGGAGGCAGCCCACTGAAAAGAAACAGGTTTGCCCGGATCTCAGAGCCTCCGAGGGCCCGATCGGCGCAATTTTTTCAGACGGCCTGATCAGGCTGCGCCAGCGACGGAAAGCGAGGTCTTTCTTGGGAAGAGCTAGTCGACCGCTCGCGAATAGAGCGCGCCGTCGAGGAGCCAGTGCAGCAGGGCGAAGATCGAAAGCAGGGAATTCCACGCACTCGCCTGCCCCATGGGGTCGCCGAAGGTGAGCAGCAGGGTGGACTGCACGACGGTAATGAGCACCGGCACCACCAGCGGGAACATCATGACCGGAAGCAGGAGATGCCGCTTGTCGCTTTCCGAGACGATGGCGGTGAAGAGCGTGCCGGGGGCCGAGAGGGAGAGGGTGCCGAGGGCGAGGATCAGCAGACCGCCCCCAAGTGAGGGCCCGACGCCGAAGAGCGCGGCGGAGATGGGGGTGAGCAGTATTCCGACCACGAACAGGCCGAGGAAATTCACGAGCGCCTTCGAGTAGAAGAAGGCGGTGGGCGACGCCCCGAGCAGGATCAGCGCTCTCTGGCCGCCATCCTTCTGCTCGGTCTCGAAGGAGTCGGAGAGGAACAACGTCGAACCGAGGAAGAGCCCCATCCAGAAGGCCGCGGCCCCGCGCTGGCCGAGGCTTTGCGGGGTGGCCTCTCCGGAAAGGCTCGCCATCAACATGATGATGGCGCCGAGGGCGAAAGCGGAGAGGAAGCCCCCGCGCTTACGCGCGAGGATCCGCAGGTCCTTGATCACGAGGGCGCGGAAGGCGGTCATGCCACGGCTCCGGCATGGGTGGGACGCCCGCCCACGAGGACCACTTCGAGATCCCCGAGTCCGTGGAAACGGTCGTCTGCGTGAGTGGCGCACACGATGGCGGCGCCGCGGGCCTTCCACTCCGCGATGAATTCCTGGAGCAGCTTCAGTCCCGCGGCATCGAGATGGGTCTCGGGCTCGTCGAGGAGGATGAGATCCCTTCGAAGGAGGGAAAGCCTCGCGAGGGCGAAACGTTGCTTCATGCCGGAGGAGAAAGCGTCGACGGGCATGTTCTGTTTCGCGCCGAGCCCGACCCGCTGGAGCACCGCTTCGATCTCGCTTTCGCGGCCCAGGTTCAAGACCGCGTTCGCAAGAACCAGGTTCTCGCGTGCGGTGAGCCCTCCGTAGAACCCGGGCGGCTGGTTCAAGGAGGCGACGAGGCCGCGGACGGTGTCTCGCCCGGCCACGATGTCGATGCCCGCGATGGTGGCGCGTCCGTAGTCGGGGACGAGGGCGGTGGACAGGCAACGGATGAGCGTGGTCTTCCCGGAACCGTTGTTGCCGGTGAGGAGGGCCAGCTGTCCTCGTTTCAGCGTGAAACTGGCCCGCGCCAGCGCCCATTCGGAGCCGAATCGCTTCGAGAGATCCTCCACGAAGACGAACGCCTCCCCATTTCTTGAGGATTCCGTCACCATTCAGTGCCTCCTTGTATCGTCCCCGGGCGGGCGCAGTCAACACCCTTTCCTGCGTGTTACACTCGGGCAATGTCTGTGTTGCGCTTGATCCCCCTAAAGGGAGAAGCCATCGTGGTGGATGCCGATGAGGCTCTCGTCGGGCGCGAGGCGAACTGCAATGTAGTCGTCTCGCACCCCTCGGTCTCGAGGCGGCACGCCCTGATCAAACGAAAGCAGGACGTGTTCTTCGTGGTTGACCAGGGCAGCGCCAACGGCACCTTCGTGGACTCGAAGCGGATCGTCGATGCCACCCTCAAGGACGGCTGCGTCCTCCGCTTCGGGTCGGCATCCTTCAAAGTCGAGGTTCGGGACGAGCTTCCGGTCGAGTCCATCGCCGAGGACGAGCTGGTGGTAGCCCAGACCATGGTGGGCAGTATGCCCACACCGTCGTTTTCCGCCACCGTTCTCGAGGGAAACACGCTCCCCGACGACATGGCGACGCCCCACTACGGGACCGACATCCGTACCCCGGAGGAGCCAGCACCCACCGTTCAAAGTCCCGTGCTGAAGCCCCCGCCCCCGAAGCCGCCGGAGCCCCGGGTCGAGCCCCAGCGCGCGCCCCGCCCAGCGCCCGCTCCGGTTTCGCCCCCGCCAGCATCCGCGACTCCCGTCGCGGCGGCGCCGAACCGGGGCCCCGCGTTCTGGCTGATGATCGCCGCCTCCGCCCTGGCCCTGCTCTTCGTGGGCGCCGCTTTGGGCCTGGGCGCCGCGTTCATCGCCAAGCGCATGGGCTGGCTCTGACCTCCGAAAAATCCGGGCCGCCCGTGAATCAGTCGACGACCGACTCGATGACCGAGTCGATGGCCCCAACCGCCGAACCGCTCGAGGTCCGTCATCATCGAGCGCGCCGGGTGCTCTCCATCGAGTGGTCCGACGGCCACCTCTCCGAGTTCCGTCTGGACTATCTGCGCAGTTGGTGTCCGTGTGCGGGCTGCCAGGGGCACGCCCCCGTCCCGCGCTACCTCGACCTTCAGGGACTCTCGCTCGCCGGCATCGAAAGCGTCGGCAACTATGCGCTGATGTTCCGCTGGAGCGACGGTCACGACACCGGCCTGTGGGCCTTTCCGCGGCTGCGCGAGCTGTGCCCGTGCGAGAGCTGCGGAGGCGAACGCCGCGAACTCTAGGCCCGATCTCGAGAGAGGCGGAGGGCCTCAGGCCTCGATGGCGCGAACAGGAATGAGCCGCTCGAACTCCTGGATCAAGGAGAGCACCGAGGTGTACAGATACCCCGCCTGGAAGATCAGGATGAAGGGCACCGAACCCCACAGGCCGTGGGTGACCGCGTACACGGCCATGGCCGAGAAATAGAAGGCGAGGGCGAGTTCCGCGTAGGGCACCCAGTTCGTGAGCCCGCGATAGCGCTTCAAGCGCCAGTCGTCGCTGGCCGCGAGCACGCCGAGCTTGGGCGTGCGCACGAATTCAGAGGGTCGGCCGAAAAGGCCCTCGAGGACGGCCTTGGCGTTGTTCACCGACAGACCGATGCCGAGGGCGAGCACCCCGGGGACGAACTTGAGGCGCCTCGACCACGCCCCTTCACCGAAGGCCTGCTTTTGAGCAAAGGCGTAGAACGAACACACGCTGGTGGTCGCGCCGAGGAAGAGGGGAACGTCGATGAGGAGCATCTCCGCCCACCCCATGTTGTAGCGGATCACCATGGCCGGGAACATGAGCAGCGAGAGCAGCACCATGAGGGGATAGGCGAAATTCGCGGTCAGGTGGAACGCCGCCTCGGTCTTGATATCGGCGGGAAGGTCCGACGCGAGGATCCGGGGCAGAAGCTTCAGGCAGACCTGGGCAGAGCCCTTGGCCCAGCGCGCCTGCTGGCTCTTGAAGGCGTTGACGTCGACCGGCAGCTCGGCCGGGGAGACGAGATCCTCGAGGAAGACGAACCTCCAGCCCTTCAGCTGGGCGCGATAGGAGAGATCTAGGTCTTCGGTCAGGGTGTCGTGCTCCCAACCGCCGGCCTCGACGATGGCCTGAAGGCGCCAGATTCCCGCGGTGCCGTTGAAATTGAAAAAGCGTCCGCTCCGGTTCCGGCCGCCGTGCTCCATGATGAAGTGGCCGTCGAGCATGATGGACTGGAGTTCGGTGAGCAGGGAGTATCCCCGGTTCACGTGACCCCAGCGGGCCTGCACCATCCCCACGCGCTCGTCTTCGAAGTGACCGAGCGATTTCTCGAGAATGTCCGCGGGGGCGATGAAGTCGGCGTCGAAGATGAGGACGAACTCGCCTTTGGCCGACCGCAGGCCGTTTTCGAGCGCCCCCGCCTTGTAGCCCACCCGGTCCCTCCGGTGGATCAACGAAATGTCGAAGCCAAGCATCCGGGCCTTTTCCACCGCTGCTTCCGCGATCGCGGTGGTCTCGTCGGTCGAATCGTCCAGCACCTGAATTTCCAGCCGGTCCTTGGGATGGCGGATCGCCGTCACCGATTCGATCAGTCGATCCACCACGTACATCTCGTTGTAGAGCGGCAGCTGCACCGTCACCATCGGGGGAACGCGGCCGGCCGAGACGGGCCGGGCGGCGGCCTTCCTCGCCTGGTGGTGGGTGTACAGGTACACCATCACGTAGCGGTGGAATCCGAACACGCCCAGGATGACCAGTACCAGGAAGTACAGGAAGAGAACGATCGTTCCGAAAGCGGTCATCTGGCGAGAAATGGGGTCGGGGCGGCCTGACGAAACCCACAGTTTCTCTTTTGCCGTCACTTCGAGTCAACTCTGCGGCGGGAGCCGAACGCATTGACCACGCCCTCACTGACCAACGCTTCCAGCCTCAAGGCCCTCGAGTGGGGATCGGTGTGCGCCCTTCTGGCCCGCCGGTCCACCCGAAGCGTGAACCAGGACACGTTCTCGAAACTCCGGCCGGATGCGAGCGCGGGACGGGGGGAGGTTCTCGCGACCCTCGTTCAGGTCGGGGCCCTTCGGGCCTTGCTCGACGAGGGGTCCCTGCCCTTCTCAGGAATTCCGGAGGTGGAGGAGATCTGCGCGGCCCTGGCCATCGCGGGTGAGTACCTGGATGGCGCCGCACTCGTCCATCTCGCTCTTTTTGCGGTGGGGAGTTCGAGTCTGGGCCGCGACGTCCAGGCCCGCCTGGCTCGCCTGAGCCTGTCCTCCTCCCGTTTTCCCGCCGAAGCCCAGGACCTCGCCCGGGTCGGCGAACTGTCCTTTGTCCGATCGGTGGAGCGAGCCATCGGGCCCAAGGGCGAGGTGCGCGACGATGCGTCGCCGGAGTTGCGAAGGTTGCGCGCCCGCGGCCACCGTCTGCGCGAGGACCTCGACCTCGTCTTCGAAAGCTACTTACGCAGTCCCAAAGCCGACGATGTTCTCCAGGACAAAGTCGTGGCCTCGCGCAACGGTCGGTCGGTGCTCATGGTGAAGGCCGAAGCGAAGCGCACCTTCGAGGGGGTGGTCCACGGGGCCTCACGCGCGCAGAAGACCGCCTTCATCGAGCCTATCGAGGCGGTGGCGGTCAACAACGAACTTGTGGTGGTCTCCGAGGAGGAGCAGGAG
This sequence comes from uncultured Acidobacteriota bacterium, assembly GCA_964646485.1. Classification (GTDB taxonomy): domain Bacteria; phylum Acidobacteriota; class Vicinamibacteria; order Fen-336; family JAGNNV01; genus JAGNNV01. The sequence continues at coordinate 3,498 of CAZYEA010000092.1, read as the reverse complement.
GAGATTCGGCAGATCCTGAGACGCCTCTCCGATGAGGCGCGCGAGGATCTCGCCGCTTTGAGGCGCGCCGAGGGGATCGTGCGGGCCTGGGACGCCCTTCACGCGAAGGCCAGGCTCGGAAAGGACCTGGGCGGGCGTTTGCCGGAGTTCTCGGACGATGGCTCTCTCGTGATCAGGCAGGGCGTGCACCCCCTCCTCATGGACGCGATCCGCGCCGACCTTGAACTCTCGCCGAGCGGTCGCGAGCCGGTTCCCCTCGATCTCGAGATCGAAGCGGGGCGGAAGATCCTGGTCATCGGAGGGCCCAACACCGGAGGCAAGACCGTGGCCCTCAAGACCGTGGGGCTCCTCTGTCTCATGGCCCGAAGCGGCCTTCCCATTCCCGCGGGTGAGGGGACGGTCCTGCCTTTCTTCGATTCGATCTTCGCGGAAATCGGTGACGACCAGTCGCTCGGCTCCGGCCTGTCCACATTCTCCGCCCAGATCGCGGGCATCGCGAGTATGACCATCGCGGAGGGAGCGCCGTCCCTCGTTCTGCTCGACGAACTGGGCTCGGGCACGGACCCGCTCGAGGGAGGCGCCCTCGGTGCTGCGGTCATCGACGACTTTGCCCGGCGCGGCGCCACCGTCATCGCCACCACCCACAACGCCGACTTGAAACTGTTCGCGCAGGAGTCCCCGGTCGCGCGCTGTGCCTCGTTCGCCTACGACCCCGCCTCCTTTGCCCCCACCTACAAGCTCGTCCTCAATCAGCCGGGCCGGTCTCTCGCCTTCGAGATCGCGACCCGCCTGGGGGTTCGAGCGGCTGTGGTGGAGCAGGCGCGGGGGCGGTTGCCCGAGTCGGCGCGAAGACAAGAAGCGATCCTCGCCGACCTGGCGCGGGAGAAGGCTGATCTGGCCGAGAGCCAGGAGCGCCTGCGCGAGGATCAGAGGAAGACGCGGGACCTTCGGGAAACGCTTTCCGCCCGGCTCGCCCGCATCGAAGACGAACGGGAGCGCATGCGTGAAGACTCCCGGGATCGGATCTTGAAGCGTCGCGAGGCCGAGGATCAACGCCTCCGTGCGCTCTTTGCCGAAGCCGAGGAGAAGCTCAAGAAGGCGGGGACTCCCCGCGCGGTCGCCCGCGTGCGAGGCGAGGTTCTGGGAAAGGTCACTCCCGAGAGTGAAAGGCGCCCCGATCCCGCCCTGGCGGGCGGGGCGCTTGGCCTCGGCGACTTCGTCGAGGCTCCGTCCCTGGGCTGGCGCGGTTCGATCACCGCCCTCACCGATGTGGATGTCGAGATCGATTCGGGCGGGAAACGCATACGCCTCGGTCGGACCCTGGTGCAGCGCGCGAAGAATCCGAAGGCTTCGTCCGGGCCGCCGCGTTGGCCAGCGGAGTCGCGGCCGAAGGGCGATACCGGCGCTCTCGATCGGTCGACCGGCGAGACCCCCGCTCAAAGCCAGCTGATGCTCGTCGGCCTGCGGGTGGATGAGGCGATGCCGCTCGTCGACAAGTTTCTCGACGATGCTTTTCTCGCCGATGCTCCGAGCATCCGGATCGTCCATGGTTTCGGCCAGGGCCGCCTGCGTGCCGCGGTGCGCGACCTCCTGAAATCACATCCACACGTCATCGGCTTTCGCGATGGCGCTCCCAGCGAAGGCGGGGCGGGCGCTACCATCGTGGACCTGCGGCGATGATGACCTTCTCCCCCTCGTTCATGGACGAGCTCAAGAGCCGCGCGGACATCGTGAGCGTGGTGTCGGAGCACGTCGTCCTCCGCAAGATGGGGCGGTCGCACAAGGGCCTGTGCCCGTTCCACAAGGAGAAGACGCCCTCGTTCACGGTGCGCGCCGATCCGCCCGTGTTCCACTGCTTCGGTTGCGGCGCGGGCGGAGATGTCGTGGAGTTCGTGAAGCTGAAGGAAGGGCTTTCCTTCAAGGACGCCATCGAGTCCCTGGCCCGGCGCTTCGGGGTGGCGCTTCCCGACACCCGCGAAGAATCTCCCGAAGACCGGCTGCGCGGCGAGATCGAGCCGGTGCTCGAGGCGGCGGCCGCGCAGTACGAGCAGTTTTTTTGGGCCGATGCCGGTCGAAAGGCTCGCGAATACCTGAAAGGCCGCAAGTTCTCGGACAAGACCCTCCGCTTCATCCGGGCCGGCGCTGCTCGGGATTCCTGGAACGACCTTCTGAACGCGCTCAAGGTCCAGTTCCGCGAGGAGCTCATCGAAATGGCGGGTCTTGCCGTTCGAGGTCAGCGCGGTCTGTACGATCGCTTTCGCAATCGCGCGATCTTCCCGATTCTGTCGGACCGCGGTCGCGTGGTGGCCTTCGGCGCGCGCGCCCTCGATCCGGCCGACGAGCCCAAGTATCTGAACTCGCCGGAAGGCCCCGCCTACCAGAAGTCCCGCACGCTTTACGGCCTGAGCTGGGCGAAGGAGGAGATCCGCAGAACCGGCCGGGCCATCGTGATGGAGGGCTATCTCGATGTCGCACGCTCCATCGAGGCGGGGGAAGGCTCGGCGGTGGCGCCCTGCGGCACTGCACTCACCCCTCAGCAGGCGAAGCTCCTGAAACGCCTGGCCCCGCGGGCCGTGTTGTGCTTCGACGGCGACGAGGCGGGAGTGAAGGCCACCAAGAGATCGATCGAGATCTTCCTCGACGAGAAGATGGACGTCCGCGTGGTGGCCCTCGAATCTGGCCATGACCCGGACACCTTCATCCGCGAGAAGGGACGGGAGCCGTTCCTCGCCCGGGTCGAGGCGGCGGAGCCCGCGATCGAGTGGCTGGCGAAGGTCGCGGCCCGGGAGAACGACATCGAGAGCCCGGCCGGAAAGGCCGCGTACATGAACTCACTTCTGCCCGCCCTGGCCCGGATCGAGAGCGGGGTCGAGCGCGCGGCCTGGATTCCCCGCGTCTCCCAGATCGGCAGGATCGATCCCATCGCCGCGAGCGAAGAGCTTGCACGCTCTCTGGGCTCGAGACAGGCGGTGCGCCCCCAGGCCTTCACGCCCGTCGTCCGCGCCCCGAGCCCTTTGGCCAGGCAGGAACTCACCCGATCCGAGGTGTGGCTGGTGGCGCTCGCCCTGAGGAGCCTGCCCGAGGTCGCGGACGCGCTCGCCGAGCTCGAAGGCCTCGACCTTACGTCCCTTCGCGCGGGCTCGATCCTGACCGCCCTGCTTCGGATCTCCGAGGCGGGCGGGGAGGCCTCGATGGGGACTCTTCAAGACGCCCTTCCCGAGGAAGAAGATCGCCGGGTGCTCCGGGAAATCGCGGTTCAGGATCTCGAAGTGGAGGCCATGTCCGCGCGCCCGTGCGCCTTGTCCTTGCGCAAACTCCTCCTCGAGCGCCGGCTGGCCGAGATCCAAAAAGCCCTGGTCACGGGTGGGGCGGGGCAGGACATCGACGCGACTCTGGACGAAAAGACGCGTATTTCGAGGGAAATAGAGGCACTGCGCTCGGTGTCTTGAGCCCACGTTGGCGAAAACCGCGCTCTCAGGCGAAAATACAAGGTTCCTG
>CAZYEA010000091.1:4167-15887 GCA_964646485.1 uncultured Acidobacteriota bacterium | reverse complement strand
GACTGCGGCCGGAACAGGAAGAAGTCGTGGACGGCGCGGGAGATCTGGGCGATCACCCGCTCGCGGTCCTCCACCGGCTTCGTGGACTCCTTGACAAACACCGAAAGCGCCACGTGCCCGGCACTCCCCGGCAGGGTCAGGATCCCCACGTCGTTGGTCGTCCCTCCGATGGTCCCGGTCTTGTGAGCCACGATCGCGCCATCCGGGAGCAGCCCCTTCAACCGATGTTCTCCGGTCTGGCAGCGGCGCATGATGTCGAGCAGCAGTTCCGCGGTCTCGGGTTTGTGGAGGCTCTTGTGATGGATCTTCGTCAGGAGTTGCGTCATGGCCTCAGGGGTCGCGGTGTCCCGTGGGTCTTTGTCGAAAGCCGCGGCGGCCGACTGCGACTCCGCCTCGGGCACCGCCTCGAAGAGCGGACCCCACAGACCGGGCGTCCACTCGCCCACGGGCGGGAGGGTCTTGAGCCCGGCCCAGTCTGCGATCAGGTTCACAGTCGGCCGGCTCACGTTGATGCCGTCGAGGCCGAGCGCCTTCATGCGCGCGGTCACGGCAGGACCGCCGCCCGCACGCTCCAGAACGAGGTCCGTCGCCGAGTTGTCGCTGATGAGCAGCATCAGCTCCAGGAGGTTTCGCACCGACAGCGACACCCCGGGCTTGTTGAACAGATCCCCCAGCGTCCCGCTGCCGGGATGCAGATCCGAAGGCTTGAGCGTCACCATGGACTCAAGGGCGACTTCACCCGCGTCAACGCGGCGGAGAAGTTCGGCCGCGATCGGGACCTTGTAGGAACTCGCCATCGGGAAGCGCTCCGTGCCGCGGAGGGAAACGCGCCGTCCGGTCTCGAGGTGATAAGCGGAGACGCCGACCACTCCACCGGATCCGCGCGATAGTCGCTCGACTTCGCGAGACAGGCTCTCGACCGCCGCGTCGTCCTTGGGAGCAGCGGTGAGCGCCGACACGCGGCCCGGGCCGTACAGAGCACGACCGGGCGTTGCGTCCGTGGGCTCGCCATCCTTGAGAACGCTCACACCGTTCACGAGCACATGCTTCATTCCCACCGCGTACTGGTGCGGCTTCTCGAAGGTGGCCTTGTCGCCGATGGTCATGGGATCGAAGACCACCACGTCCGCGAACATGCCCTCCTTGAGCAGGCCGCGGCGGTCGAGGCCAAGGGTCTCCGCCGGCAGGCCCGACAACTTCCTCACCGCCTCCTGCAGCGTGATCAGCTTCTCGTCGCGCACGTACTTGCCGAGGAGGCGCGAGAAGTTGCCGTAGGCGCGGGGGTGAGTGGACGAGCGCAGGAACACGCCTTCGGTCGCCATCGAAGCCGCATCCGACCCGAAGGAAACCCAGGGCAGCTTGATCTGCTTCCGCACGTTGTCCTCGGACATGAGGAAGTAAACGACTCCTACCCGAGACCGATCCTCTTTCACCAGATCCATCACAGTCTCCGGCCACTCCTGGCCGCGCGCCTTCGCGACTTCAGTCAGGTTCTTGCCGGCAAGAGGCTTGAGCGCATCGTTTCGAAAGCCCACGAGCAGGATGTTGTCGGTGGTCCCCGCGGCGAGGCAAAGGTTCTCCCAGGCCGAGCCCGGCCGGGTCATCTCATCCCTGATGCGTTGCCGGGTCGGCGCGTCGGCGAGGCGCTGGAACAAAGTGTCGTAACCGCCCTCGAGCGCCCAGGGAGGCATGCACGCGTCGAACCCCGTGGCGCCCGCGGTGTACGTGTACATGTCGGCGGTGATCTTCACTCCCGCCTTCCGCGCTGCTTCCACTTTCGCGATGGCCGCGTCGAGCTTCCCCCAGTTCGGCTGGCCGGAGGCCTTGAGGTGATAGATCTCGACGGGGAGCGAGGCTTCCTTCGCGATCCGGATCATCTCGTCGATGGCTTCGAGGAACCGGTCGCCCTCGCTGCGCATGTGCGCGATGAACTTGCCCTGGTAGCGCGAGGCCACCTTCGACAGCTCGATCAGCTCCTCGGTCTTCGCGTATTGAGCGGGACTGTAGATGAGCGCGGAGGTGACGCCGAGGGCGCCTTCTTCCATGGCCACGCGCACCAGCTCCTTCATCCGCTCGAGTTCCTCCGCGGTGGGCGCCCGGTTCTCGAAGCCGATGACGTGCTCGCGCACGGTGGCGGCGCTCACGAACGAGGCCACGTTGGGACCGATCCCCCGCCCTTCGAGGTGCTGGAGGTATTCGCTCAGCGTGGTCCAGGGCATGTCGTACCTGAAATCCCCCATCCGCAGAGCCCGATACGCCTTCATGGCCGGCGAAAGCGGACCCATCGAACTCTCCCCGAAGACCTCGGTGGTGACGCCTTGCCGGATCTCGCCCTGCGATCGTGAGTCCGCGATCAGCGAAGTCTCGGAGTGCGAGAGCATGTTGATGAAGCCGGGAGCCACGGCGAGGCCGGTGGCGTCGATGACCGTGCGCGCCGTGTTGCTCGGGAATACGCCGATCGCCGCCACCGACGCGCCGCGGATGGCCACGTCGGCTCGCCGCGGCAGGCCGCCGGTCCCGTCGTAGACCGTACCCCCCTTGATGAGGACGTCATAGGGAACATCGGCGGCGCTCGCGGAGAAGGCGAGGCCGAGGGAGAGGAGCGTTGAGATCGCGCGCATGATCCGACCGTACACCGCGGCGTCTGCCGCTTCAACCGAAGGCCCGGACGGACTGGCAAATCGGGCCTGCTTCACTTACGCTCTGCGGAATCTTGACGAACACCACTTCACAACCCAAAGAAGAATGGGGCACTCGCCTCGGCGTAATTCTGGCGGTGGCCGGGTCGGCGGTTGGACTCGGCAACTTCCTGCGCTTCCCCGGTCAGGCTGCGGCCAACGGCGGCGGAGCGTTCCTGATTCCCTACTTTTGCGCGCTCATCTTTCTAGGCATCCCCATCGGCTGGGCCGAGTGGGCGATGGGCCGGTACGGAGGAAAGAAGGGCCTGCACTCCTCGCCGGGAGTCATTGGCCTGATCGGAAAGAGCTCGGCGGCGCGCTACCTCGGTGTGCTCGGGGTCATGATCCCTCTGGCGGTGTCCTTCTATTACACCTTCCTGGAGGCGTGGACCTTCGGTTACTTCCTCAAGTACCTGACCGGCGGGATAGGCATCAATCCGTCGCAGTCGGTCCCTGAGCAGGTCGCCACATCCACGGCGTTCTACAACACCTTCACCGGCTCGGGCGCCGATGGATCCTTGTTCTCGAGGGACGGCCTCCTCACCGTCGGCTCGTGGCTGTTCGTCTTCGTCATCAACATGTACCTCGTGTTTCGCGGACTCTCGAAGGGCATCGAGAAGTTCTGCTCGTACGCCATGCCCGCGATGGCGGTCTGCGCGCTGTTCGTCCTGGCCCGCGTGCTCACCCTGGGCACTCCCGACCCCGCCTACCCGGATCAGAACGTCCTGAACGGACTCGGCTACATGTGGAACCCGAACTTCTCCAAGCTCGGCGACGCGCAGACCTGGCTTGCCGCCGCCGGCCAGATCTTCTTTTCTCTCTCGGTGGGCTTCGGCATCATCATCAACTACGCCTCGTACATGAAGAAGGACGACGATGTGGCGCTCAGCGGCCTCACCGCGTCCGCCACCAACGAACTGTTCGAAGTGGGCTTCGGCGGCATGATCACACTCACCGCCGCCTACGTGTTCCTGGGCTTGAGCGGCACCGCGGCGGCGGTCGCCACCGGGTCATTCGGGCTCGGGTTCGCGACTTTGCCAGTGGTCTTCGCAAAGATGGGCGCGTTGGGCAACCTCGTGGGCGCGGCGTGGTTCTTCATGCTGTTCCTCGCCGCCATCACGAGTTCCGTCTCCATGTATCAGCCGGCCTCGGCCTTCATCAAGGAAGCCCTGGGGTGGAGTCACTACAAGGCCACCAGCCTGGTTGCCGGGCTTGGAACCGCCGGGTCGCTGCTGACGTTGTGGTTCACGGAGGGCGGCGCCTTCTGGAGCACGGTCGACTTCTGGGTGGGCACCCTGCTGATCTTCGTGCTGGCCGGAGTTCAGATCATCTACTTCTCCTGGGTCTTTGGAATCGAGCGCGGCTGGAAGGAAATCCACAGCGGAGCGGCCATTCAGATTCCGACCTTCTTCAAGATCGTGATGAAGTACATAGCACCCGCCTACCTCATCATCGTCTTCGTGGCGTTCTGCTATCAGAATCTTGGTCCTTCGCTCACCGCGGCCTGGGCGAACACCGGGTCTCGCGTCGGCGTCCTCGTGATTGTGGCCACCCTCGCGTTCCTGCTCGTGGTTACGCGAATCGGCGAGCAACGCTGGCGCGCGCAGGGCCTCGACATCGACGACAACCAACCCGCAGACTGAGGAGAGATTTCAACATGACCGCAGCCGGCTGGATCACCATGATCGTCTCCCTCGCGTTCGTGTGGGGTCTGACCATCACTTGCTTTAAAAAGGTCCTGAGCTCCCCCAAAAAGGAAAAGGCCCCTCCCGGTTTCGGCGCCTGAGAAGTCACGGGGCCCGCAACTCTCCAGCCATGAACCGACGCCGATTCTCCGAGGGACTCGCCCTCCTCGCTCTCGCTCCGTCGCTTCCCGCGGTCGCCCAGACCAGCGCAACGCTGCGGACGAACCCGGAACGCCTCCGTAAGCGCCTGGAAGACCTGAGCGGGTTCGGGCGTCCCGCGGGCGGCACGTTCGCGGATGGCGTGAGCCGCATCGGCTTCTCCGACGCCGATGTCCAGGCCCACGAATGGCTGAAGAGCGAGATGCGCGCGGCCGGACTGGAACCGCGGGTCGACGCCGCGGGGAACGTGTCAGCCATCCGGCCGGGCACCGTCGCGGGGCTCAAACCGATCCTCTTCGGCTCGCACATCGACTCCGTGCGCGGCGGGGGCAACTTCGACGGCGATGTGGGCTCGATGTCGTCGCTCGAGGTCATGGCCACACTCAACGAGAAAGGCGTGAAGACGCGCCATCCCCTCGAATACGTGGTCTGGGCGGCCGAAGAGTCGAACTACGGCAGCGGTCTCCACGGAAGCCGGATGGCGGCGGGACTCATCGAGGCCGGCGAATTCGACCGCGTTCAAAACGGCATCAGCAAGCGCGAGGCCATGAAGAAGCTCGGCGGCGACGCGGCGCGCATCGCGGAAGCGAAGCGCGCGCCCGGATCCTTCGCCGCGTACCTCGAGCTCCACATCGAGCAGGGCGGCAAGCTCGATCGCGCGGGAGTTCCAATCGGCGTGGTCGAGGGCATCGTCACCATCGACGATTACGACGTCCACGTCCGCGGCTTCGCGAATCACGCGGGAACCACGCCCATGGCGGAACGGCGCGACGCGCTCGCGGCCGCCTCGCAGGTGGTACTCGCGGTGCAGCAGATCGCGAACGGAGAGGCCGGCGCGCAGGTGGGCACGGTCGGCCAGATGAGCGTGAAGCCGAACGCCCCGAACGTCGTGCCCGGCGACGTCGAGCTGACCGTGGAGTTCCGCGACCTCGACGGCGCCAAAGTGGCGCGGCTCGGAGACGCGCTGAAGCAACGCTGCGCGGAGATCGCGAAAGCCACGAACACGGAGATCGAAGTGGTCTTCACCAGCCGGCATCAAGGGGCGAGAGCGACTCCCGAGATCCAGGCCGCCATCGAGAAAGCCGCGGCCTCTCTCTCGCTCAAGACCATGCGCCTGCCGAGCGGCGCCGGCCACGACGCGCAAGCCATGGCCACCCTCGGACCAATGGGCATGATCTTCGTGCCCAGTGTCGCCGGCATCTCGCACTCGCCCCGCGAAATGTCCCGCTGGAACGAGATCGCCCAGGGCGCCGATGTCCTGTTAGCGACGATCCTGCGACTCGACGACGCTGTCCCCACCGCGCCATGATCCTCGCCCTCGTCATCCTGATCGTCATCGGCGCGTTCACGGCTTTCGCCCTCTCACGTGCCGACCGGGGTCGCGGTCAACCCGCCGAGGGAGGGGATGGCGGGGCGACGGCCGACGCGGGTTGGTCCGAGGGCTCCCACCAACGGGACGACTCACATCATCATGGGGGCGAGGCGGCCAATCATTCGGACTCAGACGGCGGTCATGGCGATGAAGGCGGCGACGGAGGCGGCGATGCCGGGGGCGACGGGGGCGGCGGCGATGGGGGCGGGGGCGAGTGAGAGGCTGCCGCACCCGACGTGGCGGACGCGCGGCGAAGCTCGCGGACTAGAATCCGGCGTCGCGTTCCCCCAAACGTCCCAGGAGGTTCACCATGATCCGCCATCTCTGGATCCCGCTCGTCCCGGCTTTCCTTCTGTCCACCGCGCCGCCCGTGGCCGCGCAAGGCATCGCCCCCGCATCAGTCGGGGTGCCCCGTTACGAGGGCCTCGGAGCCTTCAACCGCAAGGTCACCACGTCGTCCGAGGAGGCCCAGGCCTACTTCGATCAGGGCCTCGCCTTCCTCTACGCCTTCAACCACGACGAGGCGATCCGCGCTTTCGCGCGGGCGGGCGAACTCGACCCGAACTGCGCCATGGCGCTTTGGGGGCTGGCCCTCGCGAACGGGCCTCACATCAACAACATGGCGGTGCCGCCTGAACGCGAGAAGGCCGCCTTCGAGGCGCTCGTCAAGGCCCGGACGCTCGCGGCCAGCCCGGTCGAGAAGACCCTGATCGACGCGCTGTCGAAGCGCTACGCCGATCCGCAGCCCAAGGACCGCACCTCGCTCAACCAGGCTTACGCCGATGCCATGCGCGCGGCTTGGCGGTCGTATCCGAGGGACGCCGATGTGGGCGCCTTGTTCGCGGAGTCGCTCGCGAACCTGCGGCCCTGGGACCTCTGGTTGCCGAACGGACAGCCGCAGCCGGGCACGGAGGAGCTCGTTTCCGCCATCGAGGCAGTTCTGGTCTTGAACCCAAAGCACCCCTTCGCCAACCACCTGATGATCCACGCGGTGGAGGCCTCGCCTCACCCGGAGCGCGCGGACAAGGCCGCGAACGCCCTGCGCGACCTGCAGCCCGGGCTCGGCCACATGGTCCACATGCCCTCCCACATCGACATCCGCCGCGGACGCTGGCAGGAGGGCATCGTCGCGAACGCCAAGGCCATCGAGGCCGACCGCGCCTACACCGCCAAAGCCCCGGAGCAGGGCTTCTACCGGCTGTACATGTCTCACAACCATCACATGCTCACCTACGCGGCCATGATGACGGGACAGAGCGCGCTCGCGCTCAAGACCATCCGCGAGATGGTGGCGGACATCCCCCTCGCCTTCTTCAAGGAGAACCCGTGGGCCGACGGCCTCATGGCCTCGCCCCTCGAGGTGCTGATGCGCTTCGGCAAGTGGGACGAGATCCTCGCCACTCCGGAGTTCCCGGAATACGTGCCCATCGCGCGCTCGCTCCAGCACTATGCGCGCGCGGTCTCCTACGTCGCCATGGACGACCTCGCGAACGCGCAGAAAGAGCAGGCCGCGTTCCTGGCTGCGCGCGCGAAGGTCGCGAAGGAAGCCACCTTCGGCAACAACTCGGGTTCCGACCTGCTCGACGTGGCCGAGCACCTCATGAAGGGCGAGATCCTCTTCCGCTCGGGCAAAGTGGACGAGGGCATCGCCGCCCTGCGAGAGGCGGTGGCTCGCGAGGATCGGCTCCGCTACGACGAGCCCCCGGACTGGCTGCAGCCGGTGAGGCATCCGCTCGGAGCGGCACTCCTGCAGGCGGGTCGGCTGGGCGAGGCGGAAGCGGTCTTCCGCTCCGACCTGCTCAAGCTGCCGGGAAACGGCTGGAGTCTCTTCGGCCTCGCCCGCTCCCTGCGCCTGCAGAAGCGCAACGCCGAGGCCGCGGTCATCGAGAAGCAGTTCGCGAAAGCGTGGGCGAAAGCCGACATGAAGATCAAATCGGCCTGCCTCTGTCTCCCCGGCGTCTAACCGAACGGAACCACGAATGAACACTCAGGTCGAAGTATTCCTCGCGAGCCTCAGGCGCTGCCTCGCCGACGGGGACTTCCTGCCGCAGTTCTATCACCGGCTCCTGAGCTCATCGGAGGAAGTACGGCTGAAGTTCGAGAACACGGACCTCGAACGCCAATACCGCGTGCTCGCGGACTCGCTCTACATGCTCGCGGTCGCGGCCCAGTCCCCTCAGGATACGGACGAGTTCAGTCCGGCCTGGACCGAGATGTCACGCCTCGCCACGATGCACGACCGGGATCACCTCGACATTCGTCCCGGTCTGTACGACCTCTGGCTCTACCACCTCCTGGAGGCGGCGAGAACGCACGATCCGGAGTTCACGGTGGAGATCGAAGAGTGTTGGCGGGTGACCCTGAAGACAGGAATCGATTACCTTCGTTCGCACCACGAGGCCGAGGGGGAGTAGCCGACCTCGGGCTCTACCACGCCCCGCAGCGCTGCTGCTTGGATCTCACCATGGACGATCCCTCCTTGCAGGCGAACGCCTCCTGGAACTCGGCCGAATTCGACAGCGGCCCGATCACTCTGTATTTCGCGGTTGGATGCGGATCCGTCTTCGCCATCCGCCGCTGCAGTTCCAGGCTCTCGGAAGCGCCCCGGAACTGGCCCCAGCTGATGAAGAACTGCTGCTCGGGGGTGAAGCCGTCGATCACGGGCGCGGGGTGATCGAGCATCCACTTCCTCAGAGCGCGAAACGAAAGTCGCATACCCGCGAGATCCCCAAGCGCCTCGCCGAGGACCCGCTTGCCGTCAAGGTGCAGGCCGGGCTCGATCTCGTACCCGTCGTACTGATCGGCGGTGCACTGGCCGATCTTCGCCAACGCGTCGAGATCAGGCTCGGTCCACCAGTTCCGCGGCCGTCCGCTCGCGTCAAAGTCTCTTCCCAGCGCGTCGATCGCATGCGTGATGTCGTGCGCCACGCCCACGCCGATGGCGCCGAAGTTCGCGGCGTCCGAGGCGGCGAGGTCGAAGGCAGGAGCCTCCAGGAAGCCGGCGGGCAGGGTCATCACGTTGAGCTGGATGTCGATGGATGCGTCGGGTGACGAGGGAGGCAGGGGCCAGACGGACCGGCTCGTTCGCCCGCCGATCCTCTTGCGAGAGAGATCGACGCCGAAGCGGCGGGCCGCGGCCACGTTCGCCCAGAGGGCGCCGCGGCGGATGACGAGACTCGAATGGTCGACCCACCTGTCCGGGTATCCCACCATCACCTCGTAGCCCTCGACCTTCGAAAGGGCCTCCTTCCGAGTTGCGTCGGACATCCACTTCAGCGCGCGAACGTCGTCCTTCATCACTCCGAGCAGCGAGCGGATCATGGCCTTCACTCGCTCCTTGGCGGCCGGAGGGAAGTGCCGCGCGGCGTACACGCGGCCGAGAGGCTCACTGAGGAGTGCTTCTGTCGCTTCAAGACAGACCCTCGCGCGAGGTCGGGGGGCGACCACGCCGCCGAGGTAACGGTCCTTGAAGGCGAAGGATTCGGAGGCGAATGGACGCGAAAGCCACGGAGACGCCGACTCGAGCAGACGCCAGGTCAGGTACGCTCGCCACGTCTCCACGGGGGTGGTCGAGAGTTCGCGATTCACGCGCGCGAGGAAGGCAGGCTCGGCGACGTTCACGTCGATCCGCGGAAGGCCGGCTTCGGCGAAGTAGCGTTCCCAGTCGAAGCGAGGCGCCAGCCGGCCGAGCTGTGCGAACGTCATCTTGTGCGCGGTCGCGGCCGGATCGGACGCTTCATCGGGGGAAAGACTCGCCTCGGCGAGACGCGTCTCGAGGGCCAGGATCTCTTCTGCCTCTTTCGCCGCGGCCTGGGTCGTCGCACCGGCGAGAGTCAGAATGGCCGCCACATGGGCGCGGTACTTGTCTCTCGCCTCCGCGAAGTTTGGATCGGCCTTCAGGTAGTAGTCGCGGCCCGGCAACCCCAGGCCCCCGGCCGCGAGGTTCGCCACCACACTCTCGGGATCGCGATAGTCCGAGGCAGCGGTGACGGCAAACGGCGCGGGAATGGCCAGTTCGTGCAGCCTGCGGATCGCGCGCTGCACGCCGCCCACATCCCGGATCGAGGCGATGTCGGCGAGGAGAGGGGCCAGCGGCGCCACGCCCAGGGCGTCGATGGCGGGCTCATCCATGCACGAGGCGAATTGATCGCCGAGCTGCTGTTCGATGCTTCCACGGGGTCGATCCGGCCGAGCCGCGAGTTCCTCCAGGAGCCTCTCGAGGCGAAGCCGGTTGGCTTCGCGACCAGCCGCCCTCCGGCTCCAGCGCTCCATGCCTTTCGGGTTCGGGTTCGACGCGCGCCAGGCCCCGTTTGCGAACGAATAGAAGTCGTCGCAGGGGTTCACGGCCCGATCCAGATCCTCCCGCTCAATGCCCTTCACGACCTGGCTCTGCGCCAAAGGCGCCGCCGCGACGGAAGCGAGGGAGAGGAAGGCGACAAGCCTCCTCCGGCTCATGACGCCCTCCTCGCGGAAGTGCGGGCCTTCAGGGTAGCGAGTAGCGCCGCGGTGTCGATGACGGTGGCGAACTCTTCGTGCAGGTCCGATAGCGCCATGGCGTGAACCTGTTCGGCCGGATACGCGACGCCATCGGGACCGACGCGATCGAAGGCGGCGGTGGCGTCGGACACCACCCAGGTCGCGAAGCCCAGATTGGAGGCCATGCGCGCCGTGGTCGATACGCAGTGGTTGGTCGTGAGTCCCAGGATCACCAGTCCGCGACATCCGGAGCGCCGCAGGTCAGCCTCGAGGGAGGTTCCGATGAACGCGCTGTTCACGCGCTTCTCGATCACCGCCTCGCCCGGGCCGGGAGCCGTTTCGGGTTTGAACTCGTTCCCGGCCTGGCCGGGCCGCAGGGGGGAGAGCGGATCTGTCGACATGTGCCGCACGTGCACGATTCCGCGGCCGGTGAGGCGCGCACGAGTTCGGAGGCACGCTGCTCCAGGGATGGATTATTGCGTCGGCCCCATCGCTTCTCGTCGAAGCCGATCTGGAGGTCGACGACCAGCAGGGTGGTCCGATCTGGTTTGGTTGAAAGCATGGCGCACCGTAGGCGCGGACGAACCCGTTGCCAAAGCGCCGATCTCGCCCATCGGCGAGGCCGATATATGGTCCCCGCATGAAGACCGAGTTGGAACTGCGGCACCTGCGCGTCTTCGCGGCGGTGGTCGAGGCGGGAACGCACACCCGCGCCGCTCGTTCGCTCGGACTCTCGCAGTCAACCGTGTCGGAGACGTTGAGCGCCCTCGAGCGCGCCCTCGGTCTCGAGCTGTTCCGCAAAGGGCCGAAGGGGGCCCTGGCCCTGACCGAGTCCGGCGAAGTCCTGCTTCACTACGCGCGCCGCATGTCCGCCCTGAGCCACGAACTCGCGGGCGCCCTCGCCGGCGCCTCATCCCACGTGAAGGCCACGCTGGTGGTCTCCGCGGTCGAATCGATCGGGGCCTACGTTCTGCCTTCGCGACTCGCCGCCCTCGGCCGGCGCTGGCCCGCGGTGCGAGTGGAGGTTCTCACCGGCAGTTGCGGCGAGATTCGGGAACGCGTCGCTTCGGGTGAGAGCGACCTCGGTCTCGTGCTCGAGCCCGAGGCCGGCTCCGGAGGCGGAGAAATCCTGGCGAAGGCGCGCCTGCTCGTCCTCGGCGCCCGCGGCCACCCGGTCCTGCGCACCGCCGCCACCGCGGAAGTGCTGGCTCGCAACGACTTCTACATGTGCGACGCGGGGGGCAACTACCACCAGGCCCTGCAGAGGTACTTCGAGGCGGCCGGGGTCAAGCCTCCCAGAATGCAGGCGATGGGCACCATCGAGGGGGTGAAGCGCGGAATTCTGGCCGG
>CAZYEA010000091.1:0-4067 GCA_964646485.1 uncultured Acidobacteriota bacterium | reverse complement strand
TCACCACCGCCACTTTTCGCGGCCTCCCCCCGTTGAGCCGAGGCGTGCGGGCCCGCCCGAGGCGTCGAATGCCAAACGGGCTCCGCACTCAGGCGAAGAGACTGGCGCCCCCCTCGAATCGCATACGCTCAAGAAGGCGCCTTGACATCGAGTCTTACATTTTGTAAGACTACACCTATGCAACGGGCGCGAGCTTCCAAACTCAGTTCGATCGAGGCCGTCATCCTCGATCTGCTGCGCTCCCGCGAGATGTACGGTCTCGAACTGGTGGACGAGTCGGACGGTCTTCTGAAGCGCGGAACCGTCTATGTGACGCTCGGTCGAATGGAGGAGAAAGGCTTCGTCGCATGGCGCACCGACGCGGAGGCCACCCACCCAGGAATGCCTCGCCGCCTCTACCGCGCCACGCCGCTCGGCGCGAAGGTTCTGGAGGCCTGGTCAATGGTCGCCGCCCACCTGTCGAGGAGCCCCCGCCATGCCTGATCCCGGAACGACGATCTTGTGGACGGCGCGAGCCCTCGGCCTCACACGTCTGGCGGATTCCGTGCTCGAGCCGGCTGTCTCCGATCTGCGCGTCGAGATGGAGGCCGCGCGCGGCCCCGATCGCTCGCGCGTGCTGGCGCGCGGAATCTGGTCGCTTGGGGCCGCCACCCTGATGTACGCGGCCGCGACACCGATGCGCGAGATCCGCGTCAACTGGTCGCGGCTGGATGCTCCCGGCCCTCGTCTTCTGCGCGACGCGCTGCCGCGGATCCTTGTCGCCAGCGTCGTCCTGCTCACCCTCCTCCTCAGTGATCCGCCGACATTCGGGCGAAGTCTCGGCGCTTACGGCGTTCTCCTTCGGGCCCCGGCGAACCTCGTGATCATCGCGCCGTTCGCTATTGCGCTCGGCGTCGGTTTGTCGTTGATCCGACATCGAGAAAACGCTTCCGCAAGCCTGGCCGTCGGGTTCGGGGGCGCGTTATTGCTCTTCGCGTTCATGGACACTGTTGTTCCCGAGACGAATCAGGCCTACCGCGTCGCGGCGTTCCGGACCGCGACGGGACGCTCCGACCTGGCACCCGGCGATCGTGAAATGAGCCTGCGCCAGCTCAGCGCCCGGATCGATTCCGACCCGACGACATGCGCGCAGGCAGCCGCCTCGACGGGGTGCGGCGGTGCCCGACCTCAGCGCTTCGCGATCGAGCGACACAGGCGCTTCTCCCTGCCCCTGCTCTCGTTCACGCTCGTTCTGATGGCCGCGTCCCTCGCGCGATTCGAGCGTCGCGCAGTTCTCTTCGTGGGCGCGTGGCTCGTGAATGGTCTTGCCCTGTCGCTCGTACGGTTCGTCGAAATCCGGCCCGACGTGTCGTTCGGCGCCGCGGTCGCAGCGGTATGGGCCGCTCCCCTCATCCCGCTCGCCCTTGCGGCGATCGCGTCGATCGTCGCTGCCCGAGGGCAGCCGCCGCGAGCCGCGCGCGCTTAGAAGCGTCTCGACGCGTCGGCGCGGGAATCGCGGCGGAGACGTTCTCGGGCGCTTTCCCAAGAGCCACGAAGCTGCGGTCGTATCGTCACGAGCCGTCCGGCCTGGGCCCCGACCTCAATCCGTCCGGAGGGCCAGCCAGGGCTTGACCCGCGCGGCGCGCTGGGCGGGGACGAGATTCGCGAGGGCCGCCACCCCAAGCAGCAGCGCGGTGGCGCCGAGCCAGGCGATGGGGTCGACTGGGCTGATCCCATAGAGCGCGCCCGAGATCGCGAAGCCTGCCATCACCGCGAAGATCGCGCCCACGATCATTCCGCTTCCCGCCACCCGCAGTCCCTGGCGCATGACCAGGCCCGAGACATCGCCCGGACGCGCGCCGAGCGCCATGCGCACTCCGATCTCCTTGGTCCGTCGCGAGACCGAGTAGCCGATCACCCCATAGAGCCCGATGGCGGCGAGCAGCATGGCCACGAGGCCCACCGCACTCACCGCCCAGGCTCCGGCCTTGGCCGGGAACAACGTGGCTCCCACCTGCTTCTGCATGGTCTGGTTCTGGAGGAAGACGAGGTTCGGCTCCATAGAGAGCAGTTCCTTCCGCACCGCGGCGAGGAGCCGGGCGGGATCGCCGCCGGTGCGGGCCAACACCTCGTAACCGTTCGAGGGGCGCTGGGTCGCGGCGAAGTGGATGTAGGGGGTCGCCTGCTCGCCCATGGTGTTGACCCGGTAGTTCGCGGAGAGACCCACCACCTCGAACTCGGGGCCGTCGACGCCGCGGGTGCGGAAATGCCTGCCGATGGGGTCCTGGTCGGGCCAGTATTTGCGCGCGAAGGCCTCGTTCACCACCACCACTCCCGGGGAGGAGGGCGTATCCGAGGTATTGAAGCCGCGGCCGCGCACGATGGGGATGCGCAGGGTCTCGAAGTACTCAGGGGTCACGCGGGTCACGTCGATGGGCGTCCCCCGGTCATCCGGCACCGCGCGCTCGGGGAAGAAGATGGAGTTGCGGTTGTAGTTGATGGAGAAGGGCGACCGCTCGGTGAGGGCCACCGACTCCACCCCGGGAATCGCGCGCACCCGCGGGACGGCCTGATCCCAGAACGCCTTCCCGCGCTCGGGCGAGTATCCGATCATGTCGAGTTCGGTGGAGAGAACGGCGATGCCCTCGGATCGGAAGCCGATGTTCAGCTTCTGCGCACTCACGAGCGAGCGGGAGAGAAGGCCCGCCACCACGAGGAGCACGGTGGTGACCGCCATCTGCGAGGCCACCAGGCTGTCGCGCAGGGTGAAGCGGCGCCGGCTCGCTGGAACCACGGCCACGTCGCCCTTGAGTTCGCCCACGAGGTCGACCTTGGTGGCCTTGAGCGCGGGGGCGAGGCCGGCTACGAGGCCCGCCACCATGGTGACGAGCATGGAGAAGGCGAGCACGCGGGTGTCCATCTGGAGCCCGAAGGTAAGAGGGATGGGGATGGGCAGGGTCAGGGCCATGGCCCCGCGCAACAGGATCCAGGCGAGACCGATCCCCGCCGCCGAGCCGAGGGCCGCCATGACCAGGCTCTCGGTGACGAGCTGGCGAATGATCCGTCCCCGGTTCGCGCCGATGGCGAGGCGGATGCCGATCTCCTTCTGTCTCCCCGAGGCGCGGGCGAGAAGCATGCTCGCCACGTTCGCGCAGGCGATCAGGAGGACCATGCCCACCACCAGCATGAGGCCGCTCGCGATGGGAAGCAGGGTCTTGTCCGCGTCGGGGTGGATGTGCACGTCGCTCGTCCGCACCACCGAGAGCTTCCGGTTCTTGTTGGTCTGCGGATACGAGGTCATGAGCTGGTCGCCGAGGAGCCGAAAGTTCGCGGCCGCCTGCTCCACCGTGGCCTCGGGCTTGAGGCGGCCCTTGGCGAAGAGCCAGCGCTGGCCGCGGCGGTCGATGCGGCTGTTGCCGGTGGGCGAAGGCACATTGTCCTGGATCCCCATGGGCTCGACGTCGTCGATCTGAGCGATGGGCGTCCACAACTCCGGCGAGAGCATGGGCAGCATGCCGGTGAAGCCCGCGCGCGCCACTCCGACGATCGCGTACGCCTGGCCGTGGATGCGCAGGGTCTGGCCGAGGACTGTGGGGCTCGCGCCGAAGTCGCGGGTCCAGGCGCGATGCGAGAGCACCACCACCCGGGCCGCGCCCTTGACGTCGTCCTCGGGGAGGAGGGTGCGGCCGAGGGCGGGCGTCACTCCGAGAATCTGGAAGTAGTTCCCGGTCACGATCTCGCCCATCACCAGGCGCGAGCGGTCGGAGAGGCTCATGGCCGCCAGGGTGGGGCTGTAGGCCATCATGTCGCTGAACACGGTGTTCTGCGTCTTCCAGTCCACGAAGTCCGGATAGGCGCTCGTCGCATAGGTGTCGCCGTCGCTGCTGCTGGTGTAGATGTCGACCAGGCGGTCGGGACGCTCCACCGGCAAAGGCCGGAAGAGCAGGGCGTCGACCAGGGTGAAGAGGGCGGTGTTGAAGCCGATGCCGATGGCGAAGGACGAGACCGCGAGCAGGGTGAAGGCCGGACTCTTGCGGAGCCAGCGGAAGGCGTAGCGGATATCGGCCAGAAGCGTTTCGAACATGGTG
>CAZYEA010000090.1:13185-15926 GCA_964646485.1 uncultured Acidobacteriota bacterium | reverse complement strand
CCGGTGCGACGGCCTGGTGCTGGGTTCGCCCGCCTATCACGGCTCGATGTCGGGTGCGTTCAAGAACGCGCTCGACTCCGAGGGCTGGCTCCACTCGGGCGACATCGGGGTGATCGCGAAGCTCAAAGAGGCCCACACCGGCGACACGCTGTCCGACAAGGCCCGCCCGATTACCTTCCCCCCCATCGAGTGGCCGGAGACCCTCACCACCTTCGCGATCGCCCCCAAGACGCGGGGCGACGACGACAAGATCGGGGTGGCGCTGAACCGCCTGATCGAGGAAGACCCGGTCCTGAAGCTCGAGCACGCGACGGAGACGCACGAACTGCTGCTGCGCGGCCTCGGCCAGCTCCACATCGAGACCGTGGTGTCGAAGCTCGCCAAGCGCTACAAAGTTGAAGTCAATTTGAAGCGCCCCACCATCCCCTATCGCGAGACCATCAAGGCTTCGGCCGACGGTCACGGGCGGCACAAGAAACAGACGGGCGGCCACGGCCAGTTCGCGGACTGCAAGATCACGATGCGGCCGCTGCCCCGCGGCGAGGACTTCAAGTACGTCAACGGAACCTTCGGCGGCTCCATCCCACGGAACTTCATCCCCGCCATCGAAAAAGGCATCCAGGAGTCACGCAAGCGCGGCGTGGTGGCGGGCTGCCCGATGGTCGACTTCGAGGTCGAGGTCACGGACGGACAGTTTCACGACGTGGACTCTTCCGAAATGGCGTTCAAGATCGCGGGGTCGCTCGCCTTCAAGGACGCGGTGGCGAAGTGCCGGCCCACCCTGCTCGAACCCATGATGCTCGTCGAAGTGGTCATGCCCGAAGAATTCGCGGGCGCGGTCATGGGCGATCTCTCCAGCCGGCGCGGACGGCCGCAGGGCATGGAGCCCTACCGTGACCTCCAGAAGATCAAGGCCGAAGTACCGCTCGCCGAACTCGAGACCTTCGATCAGGACCTGACGTCACTGACGGGCGGACGCGGTTCCTTCCATATGGAGCTCATCCGGTACGATGAGGTTCCGGGCCACCTTCTCGAAAAGGTGGCGGCCGAGATCCGGTCGCATCGGCCCGGAGAACACTCCAAGGAAGAGGAATAATTCATTGGTGAAGACGACCGCCCTCATTGCCCTCCCGTCCCTCCTGTCCCTGCTGACCCCCGTCCTGAGCGCCCAGGACACTCCGCCTGTGGCGCCGAGCCCCTCACCCACCGCCGAAGCCC
The DNA here is from genome assembly GCA_964646485.1 of uncultured Acidobacteriota bacterium. Classification (GTDB taxonomy): domain Bacteria; phylum Acidobacteriota; class Vicinamibacteria; order Fen-336; family JAGNNV01; genus JAGNNV01. The sequence goes on along the minus strand of CAZYEA010000090.1, from coordinate 14,708 downwards.
GCCCGGCAAACGTCAAGATCGCCGGCCAGGACGTGCCCGTGCCCACGCGCCGGAAGTATGTGGCGCCTGAATACCCCGCCGAGGCCTCGGCCCAGGGCATCCGCGGGATCGTGATCCTCGAGGTGCTGATCGGCGAGGACGGCCGGGTGGAAAGCACGCGGGTCACCCGTTCGATCCCCGGGCTCGACGAGGCCGCCATGGCCGCGGTCAGGCTTTGGGAGTATGAACCGTCGAAGGTCGCAGGCAAGAGCGTCAAGGTCCAGCTCTCACAGTCCATCACGTTCGCGCTGAAGCTGCCCGAGCTTCAGCGGGCCGCGGGAATTCCCGAATTGAAGAGCGGGGGCGCGCCTCCCGTCCCCGCCACCCTCACCACCCCCGAGACCGCGTCGGTGATGATCGCCCTCGGGTCCCAGGGCGAAGTGCGCGAGGCCGCCGTGGTCGAGGGGAATCCCGTGGTCAGCGAAGCCCTTCTCCGCGCGGTGAGGGCCTGGCGTTTCCTGGTCTCGCCCGAAGCCGGCCCGCTCATTTTCACGGTGAAGGCCGAATGGTCGCCCGGGCCGCCGGCTTCGTTGGTGCTGAAGGCCACCGACCCGCGGTCCCAGGCCGCCGCGTCGGCCGGGCCGGCAAGACCCACAGGCACACCGGCGGTCGAAGCCCCTGCTCCTCGGCCCGCCGCCCCCGCCACCGAGAGCCTGGGGCCGGCGCCCGCGGCCCCGCCTGTTGCATCTCCCGCGGCCGCGGCTGAGGTCGAGACTGACGTCATCCCCGCCCGCCCTGAGCCCCCGGCGAAGGAGGAGGGCACTTCGGCGGTTGCGGACGTGATCCTGGGCGAGAACATTCCCGACCTGGTGCGAGGCCGCCGCCCCGTCTGGCCGCCCCTGGCGCGTCTCGGCAACGTGGTGGGCGAGGTGGTGGTGCGCTTCTCGGTCGACCTCGCCGGAAAGGTGACGGTCCACTCCGCCGAAGGTCCGGATCTCCTGAAGGAGACCTCGGAGCAGGCGGTGGGAACGTGGCTCTTCCGACGCACCGCCATCGATCGCCTGCATCTCATCGCCACCTTCAAGTTCGGGACGGAGCGGTCGGTGGCACGGGTGGAGCGCGCGCCCGTCTCCTGAGCCGCCGGGACCGGAGAGGCAGGCGCCCCCAAACAACAAGGGCGGCCCCGATTGGCGGGACCGCCCGACGTCTTTCCGGCTGAAGCGTCCGGCTACGACTTGGCTGCGGGGGCTTCCGCGGGCTTCTCGCCCTTCACGGCCTTTTCCTTCGCCTTGTATTCATAGCCCACGAGTTCGATGAAGGCGGTGTCCGCGTTGTCGCCCGGGCGATGGCCGAGCTTGACGATGCGGGTGTAGCCGCCGCTCCGGGTCTGGAAACGCGACCCGATCACGTCGAACAGCTTCTTCACCACGAGGGGGTCGTGGATGTCCCGGGCGGCCAGGCGGCGCGCATGCACGCGCTGCGCGGCCGTGCCCTCGCGCTTGGCCAGGGTGATGATCTTCTCGGCGAAGGGCCGGAGCTCCTTC
>CAZYEA010000090.1:0-13175 GCA_964646485.1 uncultured Acidobacteriota bacterium | reverse complement strand
ATAGCGGTCGGCCAGCACCGTCAGCAGCTTCGAGGCCATCGCCTCGTCCTGCAGCGTCGCGATGAGCTGCCGGCGGGCATGCAGCCCGCCGCGCTTGCCGAGCGTCACCAGCTTCTCGACGAAGGGCCGGAGCTCCTTCGCCTTGGGCAGGGTGGTCTCGATGCGCTCCTCGCGGAGGAGGGCGGTCGCGAGATTGCGCAGCAAGGCGATGCGGTGGGCCGTGGTGCGTCCCAGCTTTCGTCCGGCGGCTCGATGTCTCATGGTCTTAAGGTCATTGGGATTGCTTCTTCGTGGTCTGTGACTAGTCTCGAAGCAGGAGATCGGGCTGGATGCGCATGCCTAGGGAAAGTCCCCACTTGCGCAGCTGATCCTTGGTCTCGTTGAGCGACTTCTGACCGAACTTGTTGATCCGGAGCAACTCGCTCTCGGTGCGCACCACCAGCTCGCCCACGGTCTTGACGTTGATCTGGGTGAGGCAGTTGTAGGCGCGGACCGGCAGTTCGAGGTCGTCGATCTTCCGGCCGAGCTTCTCGCGCAGGGCTTCGCGGTCGGTGTCCCCGACCGGGAGAGGTGCCGCTTCCGAGGCCGCCTGGGGCAGGGCCTCGGCCTGCTCGGGCAGGTTCAGGAACATCAGCATGTGCTCGCGGATGAGGCGGGCGGCGAGGCCCACGGCGTCCCGGGGAGTGGTGACGCCGTTGGTCCACACTTCGAGGGTGAGCTTCTCGTAGTCGGTGGCCTGGCCCACGCGTGCGGCCTCGACGAAGTAGTTCACCTTCTTCACCGGCGAGTGAACGGAGTCGATGGGGATCCAGCCGATGGAAAGCGATTCGTCGAAGTTCTTCTCCGCCGGCTGATACCCGCGACCCGGCTTCACCACCATCTCGAGGTTCAGGGAAGAACCGGCCGAGAGGGTGGCGATGTACGCCTCGGGGTCGAGGATGTCGACATCGGCGTCGGGAGTGATGTGCTTGGCCCGGATCTCGCCCGCTTCCGAGGTCTTGAGGTAGATGGTCTTCGGATGGTCGACGTTCAGGCGCAGGGAGAGCTTCTTGAGATTGAGGATGAGGTCGGTCGCGTCCTCGGTGGCCCCGGGAATGGGCGAGAACTCGTGCAGCACGCCCTCGATGCGGATCGCGGTGATGGCCGCACCCTCGATGCTCGAGAGCAGAACACGGCGCATGGCGTTCCCGACCGTGGTGCCGAAGCCGCGTTCAAAGGGCTGGGCGAAGAAACGACCGTAGGTGTCGTTCGAAACCTCGTCGTCCATGTCGAGGTGGCGGGGGCGCTGAAAGCCTTTCCAAAGCATCTTGGTTTTGTTTCCTTATCGGTCGGTGCTGGGTTGCTGGAGGTAAAGGGGTGAAACGAAGTGAATCTGGGGAGACGCCGCGGTGCAAAGGACCGCGGCGCTCCTTGGGTCTCTACTTGGAGTAGAGCTCGACGATGAGCTGTTCCTGGATCGGGAAGTTCACGTCGTCGCGTGACGGCATAGCCTTCACCTTTCCCTTGCGGGCCGCGGGATCGAGCTCGATCCAGCGCGGGGCGGTGCGGCCCTTGGCGTCTTCGATGGCCTCGGCCACGAACTGGAGCTTGGTCGCGCGCTCGGAGAGCGAGATCTCGTCGTTGAGGCTCACCTCGTAGGAGGGAATGTCGACCTTCTTGCCGTTGACCTTCACGTGGCCGTGGCCGACGAGCTGGCGCGACTGGGCGCGGGACGCCGCGAAGCCCATGCGGAAGACCGCGGAGTCGAGGCGGCGCTCGAGGAGGATCAGCAGGGTCTCACCCACCACACCCTTCTGCTGGGAGGCGCGGTCGAAGGTGCGACGGAACTGGCGCTCGAGCAGGCCGTAGATGCGCTTGACCTTCTGCTTCTCGCGCATCTGCAGGCCGTAGCCCTGGGTCTTGGGCTTGGCGTTCCGGCCATGCTGGCCGGGCGGATAGTTGCGCTTTTCAATGGCCGCCTTGCCGGAGGTATCGCGGCGGCCTTTGAGGAAGAGGTTGATCCCTTCGCGGCGGGAGAGTTTCCCGGTGGGTCCAAGATATCGAGCCATGTGTGTGTGCTTGCCTTAGATTGCTCTAGAAATTAGACGCGGCGGCGCTTGGGCGGACGGCAGCCATTGTGAGGGATGGGCGTAATGTCGCGGATCGACTTGACCTCGACACCCACCGCGGTGAAGGCGCGGATGGCGGACTCGCGACCGCTGCCCGGGCCCTGGATGCGGACGTCCACGGACTTGAGGCCGTGGTCCTTGGCGTTGGTGGCGGCGGTGGTGGCCGCCTGCTGGGCCGCAAAAGGCGTGCCCTTGCGCGAGCCCTTGAAGCCGAGGCTCCCCGAACTCGACCACGCGATCACGTTGCCGGCGGCATCCGTGATGGTGATCTTGGTGTTGTTGAAAGAGGCCTGGATGCTGACCGTGCCGTGGGGCACGTGCTTGCGTTCCTTGCGGGCCTTCTTGCCGGCTTCGGGTTTCGCCGGCGTGGTGGTCGCGGAGGCTTGGGCTGAGGTTGGGGCTGCCATGCTGTTCTTGTCCTAGGAGTCTCGTTGAGGGGTCACTTCTTGACCGTGCGCGCGCCCTTGCGGGGCCCTTTGCGGGTTCGCGCATTCGTCTTCGTCCGCTGCCCGCGCACGGGCAGGTTGCGCCGGTGGCGCCCACCGCGGTGGGAGCCGATCTCGATCAGGCGCTTGATGTCGAGCGACACCTGCTTGCGCAGGTCGCCTTCCACCGCGCCCTGGGCCTCGATGGCCTTGGCGATCCGGCTCACCTCCTCTTCGGAGAGATCCTTGACCCGGACGTTGGGGTCGATCTTCACTTCCGCGAGGATCTTCCCCGCCCGGTGCGGGCCGATGCCGTAAATGTACTGGAGACCCGTCTCGACCCGTTTGGTTCGAGGGAGGTCGACGCCTGCGATGCGAGCCATTCTCTACCCCTGCCGCTGCTTATGCTTGGTGTTTGCGCAGATGACGCGCACGACGCCCTGCCGCTTGATGACGCGGCACTTGACGCAGATTTTCTTGACCGACGATCGGACCTTCACTTCTTTGAAACTCCGTTTCCTTCAAATATCGCCCGCTCGGCTTTCTTGGTCAGACGCATCGAACGATGCGCCCCCGCGAAAGATCGAACGGTGAAAACTCCACGACCACGACATCGCCCGGCCGGACGCGCAGGGCGTCTTGGGCGGCGCAATGGGCGGTCAGCTGGCGAACCTTCCCGCTCTCTCCGAGGGTCTCGACCCTGAACAGGGAGGACGGCAACGCCTCGATAACCCTGGCTGTCATCTCGATTCGCTCGCTCCTGGCCATACCGGTTAAGCATGACGCACGCTGCTGGCGAAGGGATACGGCTCGGACAACACCCACGGACCGTGTTCCGTGACCGCAATTGTAAGCTCGTAGTGCGCGGAAAGCGACTTGTCCTCGGTCACCACCGTCCAGCGGTCGTCGAGGGTGCGGGTGGCGGCGCCGCCCGCGTTCACCATGGGCTCGATGGCGAGGCACATGCCGGCCTGGAGCCGCTCGCGCTTTCCGGGGGGGCCGTAGTTCGGAACCTGGGGATCCTCGTGCAGCTTCCGGCCGATGCCATGGCCGGACAGCTCGCGGACCACGCTGTAGCCGTGCTTCACCGCGTGGCTCTCCACCGCGTGGCCGATGTCGCCGAGACGCTTGCCCGGGTGCATCACTTCGATCGCGCGGTGCAGCGACTCCTCGGTCACCCGCATCAGCCGTTCGGCCTCCTGCGAGACCTTCCCCACCGGCACGGTGCGGGCGGCATCGCCGTAGTAGCCGTCGACGATGGCGCCAAAATCGAGCCCGATGATGTCGCCTTCGTTCAGCACGCGCTTGCCGGGGATGCCGTGGACCACCTCGTCGTTGACGGAGGCGCACAGGGTGGCGGGAAAGCCGTGGTAGCCGAGGAAGGCGGGCTTGGCTCCGCGCTTCTTCAGGTTCTCCGCGGCGATCAGGTCGAGATCCTTGGTGGTGATCCCGGGCCGGGTCTGCTCGGCCAGAAGAGCGAGGGTCTCCACCACGATGCTGCAGGCGCGATGCATGGTCTCCATCTCGGAGAACGAGCGAAGGGTGGTCATGACTTCGCCCCGGTGAGGAAGGGCTCGATCTCGGCGAAGACCTCGTTCACGTCGCGGTAGCCGTCGACCTGGTGCACCGGGCCGCGCTTCTCGTAGTGCTGGATCACGGGCACGGTCTGGGCCTCGTAGGCCTCGAGACGCTTCGCCACCACGTTCTCACGGTCGTCCGCGCGCTGAATCAGGGCGGAGCCGCAGTTGTCGCACCGTCCGGCCTTCTTCGGAGGCGAGGTCTCGAGGTGGTAGGTGGCCTGGCAGTTCGGGCACCAGCGGCGGCCGGAGAGGCGGCGCAGGAGCACGGCGCGGGGCACGTCGAAGTTCATGACCACGAGCTCCATGCCCCGGTTGGTGACCAGCTGGTCGAGGGCCTCGGCCTGGTTCACGGTGCGGGGGAAGCCGTCGAGGAGGAAGCCGTTGGTGCAATCGGGTTCGGTCACGCGCTCCGCGATCAGGGCCACCAGCAGGGAGTCGGGAACGAGGTTCCCATTGTCCATGAGGGGAGCCGCCTGCTCGCCGAGCGGCGTCTTGCGCGCGATCGCCTCCCTCAACATTTCCCCGGTGGAAATGCGAGCGACGCCCGTCCGGCGCGCGATGATCGCCGACTGAGTTCCTTTTCCTGCGCCGGGAGGGCCCAGGAGGAGGAAGCACAGAGGGCGGTTCTTCTGGGCATTAGCGGCGCCCACGAATCCTCCGGCCTCGACCGGTGAAGCCATCGTAATGACGCATGACCAGCTGGGCCTCGATCTGGGCCACGGTGTCCATGGCCACGCCGACGACGATCAAGAGCGAAGTGCCGCCGAAGAGGAAGGTCAGTCCGAGACCTTCCGTGATCCAGGACAGGCCGTTGTTGGTGAGGAAGGCATCGAGCGAAGGCCCGATGATGGGCAGGGGCGCCACCTTGAAGCCGGTGATGAGGAACTCCGGAAGCAGCGCGATCATCGCGAGATAGATGGCGCCGCCAAAGGTGATGCGCCCGAGCACCTTGTCCAGATATTCCGCGGTGCGCTTGCCCGGGCGGATGCCGGGGATGAAGCCGCCGGCCTTCCGCATGTTCTCGGCCACGTCCTCGGGGTTGAAGACGATGGCGGTGTAGAAGTAGCAGAAGAAGATGATGAAGGTGACGTAGAGCAGGTTGTACAGGGGCATGCCCCAGCGAAGCTGCTCGGAGACCGACTGCATCCACACGTTGTTCGGGGCGAACATCTGGATGATGGTCTGGGGAAACGCGATGATGGAGGAGGCGAAGATCACGGGGATGACCCCCGAGGTGTTCACGCGCAGGGGCAGGTGGGTGGACGCCCCGCCCATCATCTTGTTGCCCACCACGCGCTTGGCGTACTGGACGGTGAGCCGCCGCTGGCCGCGCTCGACGAAAACGATGAAGGCCACCACCACGACCATCAGGGCGACGAGGACGATGGCGGTGATGAGGGAGAGCTCGCCGCGCTGGATCTTCGAGAAGGTGTCGAGGACCGATCGCGGGAAGCCGACCACGATGCCCGCGAAGATGATGAGGCTCATCCCGTTGCCGATGCCGCGCTCGGTGATCTGCTCGCCCAGCCACATGATGAAAGCGGTGCCCGTGGTCATGGTGAGGCAGGCGAAGAGGCGGAAGCCCCAGCCCGGGGTCTCTACGATCTTGAACTGCTGGGTGAGGGTGGTCCGCTCCAGCCACAAGGCGATGCCGAAGGACTGCACCATGGCGAGGAGCACGGTGCCGTAACGGGTGTACTGGGTGATCTTGCGGCGGCCGAGCTCGCCTTCCTTGCTGATGCGCTCGAGGTAGGGCCAGACCACGGTGAGCAGCTGCAGGATGATCGAGGCCGAGATGTACGGCATGATCCCGAGGGCGAAGATCGTGAAGTTCCCGAGGTTGCCGCCGGAGAACATGTCGACCAGGCCGAACACGTTGCTCTTGTTCTGTTCGAAGAACTCCACGAGCGACTTGGAGTTGATCCCGGGGGTCGGGATGTGCGACCCGAGCCGGTACACGGAGAGCATGGAAAGCGTGAAGAGCACGCGCCTTCGCAGATCCGGGACGTCCCAAATGTTGCGGAGGCTTTGCAGTATGTTCATCTGGCCTCGACCGTGCTTAGCTGTTGATTCCGAAAGATGGGTTTAGGGGTGAAGCGCCGCTTACGCGGCCGCCTTGACTCCGAGAAGCTCGACCTTGCCGCCCGCCTTCTCGATCGCTTCCTTGGCGGAGGCGGAGAAGCGGTGGGCCTTGACCGTGAGGGCCTTCGACAGCTTGCCCTTGCCGAGGACCTTGACCGCGCCCGTCTCGTTCTTGCCGATGAAGCCCTTGGCCACGAAGTCCTCGGGGCCAACGGCGCCGCCCGCGCGGAACAATTCGAGCTGCTGCAGGTTCAGCACCGCGTACTCGACGCGGAAGATGTTGTTGAAACCGCGACGGGGCAGGCGACGGAAGAGCGGCATCTGGCCGCCTTCGAAGCCGGGCTTGCGCGCAAAGCCGCTGCGGCTCTTCTGGCCCTTCTCGCCGCGGCTCGCGGTTTTGCCGCTGCCGCTGCCCGGCCCGCGGCCGACACGCTTGCGGTTCTTGGTGGCGCCCGGGTGGGGCCGGAGATCGCTGAGACCGGTGGTCATGATCGTCGGTAGTTCCTTGATTCTTGAGCTTTGGCTAGACGAAGCGGACGAGGTGCGGGACCTTCTTGGCCATGCCGCGGTTCTCGGCGGTATCCGCGCGCTCGACCACGTGACGCATGCGGCGCAGGCCGAGACCGCGGACGCAGGCCCGCTGTCCTTCGGTGGAGCCGATCAGGCTCCCGTACAGCTCGACCTTGAAGGTCCCGGTCGCCTTGGGTTTGGTGGTTTTGGTGGACGCCATGATTCGATGCTTCCTGGACTCTTCTTAGTGGACTAGACGGCTTCGGGAGCGGCGGGGGCGGGAGAGGACGGGGCGGAGGAAACCGCGCCGCTCACCTCGACCTTGCCCTTGGCCTTCACCTTGGGCGCGGCCAGGAACTCCGAGACATCGCGGCCCCGCAGCCGCGCGACCGCCTGCGGATCCTTGAGCTGCTGAAGCGCGTCGATGGTGGCCTTGACCACGTTGTGCGCGGTCGAACTGCCGAGGCTCTTGGTCAGGACGTTGTGGATTCCCACCGCGGAGATCACCGCGCGCACCGCGCCGCCCGCGATGACCCCCGTGCCCTCGGAGGCGGGCTTGAGGAGGACGGCCCCGGAGCCGAAGTGACCGGTGACGGTGTGCGGGATGGTGGAGCCTTCCTTGGTCATGGAGACGCGGATGACGTTCTTCTTCGCCGCCTCGATGCCCTTCTTGATGGCGGAGGGCACTTCACGCGCCTTCCCCATCCCGTAGCCGACATGGCCGGCCCCGTCGCCCACCACGACCAGGGCCGCGAACGACATGTTCTTGCCGCCCTTGACCACCTTGGTGACGCGGTTGATTCCCACGACCTGGTCTTTCAGGTCGAGGCTCTGAATATCGATCTTTTCGATGCCTTTGCGCATGGCTAGAACTGGAGGCCTCCCTCGCGAGCGGCGTCGGCCAACGCCTTGATACGGCCGTGGTACAGGAAGCCGCCGCGGTCGAACACCACGCGCTCCACCTTCTTCTCCTTGGCCCGGTCGGCGATGAGCTTGCCCACCGCCTTGGCCGCGGCCACCGTGGCTCCGCGCTTCATCTGCTTCTTGAGGCCCTCGTCGAGCGAAGAGGCCGTGCACACGGTGGTGCCGGACTCGTCGTTGATGACCTGGGCGTAGATGTGGGCCTGCGACCGGAAGATGGCAAGGCGGGGCCGCTCGGCGGTGCCGTTCATGCGCTTCCGGATCCTTCGGTGGATCCTGGTCCTGATGTCCTCTTTGGTTCGCTTCATCGGTCTATTCCTACTTGGCGCCGGTGGCGCCGGCCTTGCCGGCCTTCTTCTTGAGCACCTCGCCCACGTACCGGATCCCCTTCTGCTTGTAGGGGTCGGGCGGACGGAGGTCATGGATCTCGGCCGCCACCTGGCCGACCTTCTGCCGGTCGATTCCGGTCACGACCAGATGGGTCTGCTTGTCGACGGTAACCGTGACTCCGTCCTGAATGACGTATTCGACCGGATGCGAGTAGCCGAGCGAGAACACGACCTTGTTCTTGCCCTCGGCCTGCGCACGGTAGCCGACGCCGACGATATCCATCTCTTTGGTGAAGCCCTCGGTCACGCCCTTGATGGCGTTGCTTCCGAGCGCGCGCGCGAGCCCGTGGAACGCCCGCTGCTGACGGTTGTCCTCTTTGCGGGCGTAGGTGAGCTCCGTGCCCTTGACCTCGGCGGAGATGCCGGGGGGAAGGGGCGACTGGAGCGAGCCCTTCGGGCCCTTCACGGTGACGGCGCCCGCGGCGACGGTGACGGTGACGCCTTTGGGAAGCGAAATCGGTTTGCGGCCAATGCGGGACATTTGGATAGTTACCAGACGTTGCAGAGGATCTCGCCGCCCACGCCGGCCTGGGTGGCGGCGCGACCGGTCATGAGGCCCTTGGGGGTCGAGAGGATGTTGATGCCGAGGCCGCCGTAGACACGGGGAATCCCGTCCTTGCGACAGTAGATCCGGCAGCCGGGCTTGGACACCCGCTGGAGATCGGTGATGACCTTCTCGAGATTCGGTCCATAGCGCAGATAGATGCGGATCACCGGCGGCTTGGCGGCCACCGGCTTCGGATCGGCCGCCTTGAAGTTGGCGATGTAGCCCTCTTCCTTGAGGATCTTCGCGATCTCCGTCTTGAGGCGGGACGCGGGCACGTCGACTTTGGGCGCGCGCGCCCGCACGCCGTTGCGGATGCGGGTGAGCATGTCCCCGATGGGGTCGGTCGTATTCATGAGCTTTTGCTTACCTTAAGAGTCCTACCAGCTGGCCTTGACTACCCCGGGGATGTCCCCGGAAAGGGCGAGTTGACGGAAGCAGATGCGGCACATTTCGAACTTCCGGAGATAGCCGCGCGGGCGGCCGCAGCGGCGGCAGCGCGTGTAGGCCCGAACCGCAAACTTCGGTTTCTTGAGCGCCTTGGCGATGAGCGAGGTCTTGGCCACGAGAGATGTCTCCTAGAGTCCTAGTTACGGAAGGGCATGCCAAGCGCCTTGAGGAGCGCCTTGCCTTCGTTGTCGGTGTTCGCCGTGGTGACGAAGGTGACGTTCATGCCGCGGAGCTTCTCGACCTTGGCGTAGTCGATCTCCGGAAAGATGATCTGGTCCTTGAGACCGAGGGTGTAGTTCCCCCGCCCGTCGAAGGCGTTGTTGGACACCCCGCGGAAGTCGCGGACGCGGGGCAGGGCGATGTTGAAGAGGCGGTCGACGAACTCGAACATCCGGTCGCCCCGCAGGGTGACGGTGGCGGCGATGGGCATGCCCTCGCGAACCTTGAACGCGGCGATCGCTTTCTTGGCCCGTCGGATCGCGGGCTTCTGTCCCACGATGCGCCCCAGCTCCTCCGCCGCGGCGTCGCGGATCTTGATGTTCTGGGTGGCTTCGCCCACGCCCATGTTCAGGACCACGCTCTTGAGCCGGGGCACGGCCATGACGTTCTTGTAGCCGCCCTCCTTCATGAGGTGGGGGACCACGGTCTTCACGTACGCTTCCTTGAGACGCGCGCTCATTTGTCGAGTACCTCGCCAGTCTTCTTCGCCACCCGCACGCGCTTGCCCTCGACCAGCTTGGAGCCGATGCGGGAGCGCTTGTTGTTCTCGGAAGCCACCACCATCACGTTGGAGGCGTGCACCGAGCCTTCGCGCTCGGCGATGCCGCCCTTGATGTTGCGCTGGGGGTTCGGCCGGGTGTGGCGCATGATCATCTGCACGCCCTGGACCACCACCCGTCCGTTTGCGCGATCGACTTCGAGAATCTTGCCGCGCTTGCCCCGGTCTTTGCCGGTGAGCACCTCGACAAGGTCGCCCTTGCGAACGCGGATCTTCTCCACCTTCTGGGGGCCGTTCTTACGGGAAAACCTGAATGCCATAGTGTTTCTTGATTAAGCCTTGACCCTTGGGTTCGGGTCTAGAGGACCTCGGGGGCGAGGGAGACGATCTTCATGAACTTGCGGTCGCGCAGTTCGCGGGCCACAGGACCGAATACGCGCGTGCCCACGGGCTCGTTGTCTTCCTTGATGAGGACCGCGGCGTTGCGGTCGAAGCGGATGTAGGAGCCGTCCTTGCGCCGCGACTCCTTCTTGCAGCGCACGATCACGGCCTTCACCACCTTGCCCTTCTTGACGTTGTCGGGGGCTTCGGGGGTGGATTCCTTGACGTTCGCGGTGATGATGTCGCCGAGGCCGGCGTAGCGCCCGGTGGCGTTGCCCACGGGCAGGATGCACGAAATGCGTCGCGCCCCTGAGTTGTCCGCGACATCGAGAACGGTTCTCATTTGAATCATGGCTTACTCCGTGACCCTCGCCTTGTTGAGGACCTCGACCAGGCGCCACCGCTTCAGCTTGGAGAGCGGACGGGTCTCCACGATCTTCACCGTGTCCCCCGCTCTGGAGACGTTCTTCTCGTCGTGGGCGTGGAAGGTGGAGGTGCGGCGGATGATCTTCTTGTAGAAGGGATGGCGAATGGACCGCTGCACCGCGATGGTGCGGGTCTTCTCCATCTTGTCGGAGATGACCACGCCCACCTTGGTGTTCTGGCGGCGCTCTTTTTCGGCCGGAGCGGTCTGCTCAGACGTCGATCGGGTTTGAGGGGCTGTCATGATTTATTTCCTACGCTTTGGCGGCGCGACGCTTTTCCGCGGCGATGGTCAGGGTCCGGGCGAGGTCGCGCTTGCTGGTCCGCTTGGAGGCGGAGCTCTCGAGCTGCCCCATCGAGTGCTGGAAGCGCAGCTTGAAGATCTTTTCGCGCTGCTCCTTCTCCAGGGTGGTCAGGGCCTCGGGGCCCATTTCTCTGAGTTTCTCGATTTTCACGGGCTTTGATTACCTCGTCACTTCCATCTCGAACCGGCGGACGAACTTGGTCTTCACGTTGAGCTTGTGGGAGGCGAGGCGGAAGGCTTCCTTCGCCATCTCCTCGGTCACGCCTTCCATCTCGTAGAGGACGCGACCGGGCTTCACCACCGCAACCCAATGATCGGGAGCGCCCTTGCCCTTGCCCATTCGAGTTTCCTGCGGCTTCTTGGTGACCGGCTTGTCCGGGAAGATGCGGATCCACATGCGGCCCTCGCGCTTGACGTGACGCGAGATGGCGATGCGCGCGGCTTCGATCTGGCGGTCGGTCACCCACGCCACTTCCGTGGACTTGAGACCGTAGTCGCCGAAGGACACCGCGCTGCCCGACCAGGCCTTGCCGGCCCGCTTTCCGCGCTGCTGCTTGCGGTACTTGACCTTCTTGGGCATCAGCATGGTTTTAGACCCCCGCCCCGAGCGTCGAACCGGCCTGGGCCAGGTTGCGGCTGCGCGCCGAAACCGGCTCGGATTCGCCGTTGTAGATCCAGCACTTCACCCCGATGCGGCCGTAGGTGGTCTTGGCTTCGGAGAAGCCGTAGTCGATGTCGGCGCGAATGGTGTGCAGCGGCAACTGGCCGTGCAGGTACCACTCGGACCGCGCGATCTCGGCGCCGTTCAGGCGGCCGGAGACACGGATCTTGATGCCCTTGGCCCCGAAGCGGAGAGCGGATTCGACCGCTTTCCTCATGGCCCGGCGGAAGGCGATGCGCTTCTCGAGCTGCCCGGAGACCGACTCGGACACGAGCTGGGCGTCGAGTTCGGGCTTGAGGATCTCCTGGATGTTGATGAAGACCTCTTTGCCGGTGCTCTTCTGAAGCTCCTGCTTGAGCTTCTCCACTTCCTGGCCCTTCTTGCCGATGATGATGCCGGGACGCGAGGTGAAGATGCCGACCTTCAGCTTGTTGGTGGCGCGCTCGATCTCGATCTTGGCGACCCCGGCGTGCTGGAACCGGGCCTTCAGGTCCTTCTTGAGCTTGAGGTCCTCATGAAGGAGCTTGGCGTAGTCGGAGGCGGCGAACCAGCGGCTGCGCCAGGGCTTGTTGTATCCGAGCCGCAGGCCCGTAGGGTGAACTTTTTGACCCATGGTCGGTTATTCCTTTTCCGCCAGATGAACCACGATGTGGGTGGTGCGCTTGATCGTTTGGTACGCGCGGCCCATGGGAGCGGGCCGAACGCGCTTGAAGGAGGGGCCCTGGTTCGCGTAGGCCTGCGAAACCACGAGGTCGTCCTCGTCGAGCCGACGCTGCTGGACGCGCTCGGCTTCCTGAGTGGCATTTGCGATCGCGGAGCGGAGAACCTTTTCCACGCTCTTCGCCACCTTCTTCTCGGAGAACTGCAGAGTGGCGATGGCGTCGCTCACCGACTTGCCGCGGATGGTCGCGAGCACCAGGCCCGTCTTCTGGGCCGAGGTGCGGATGTACTTGGCTTCCGCCTTGACTTCGAGCATGGGGTTAGGCCTTTGCGCCGGGGGCCGCGGCTGCCGCCGTCTTGGCGACCTTCTCGACCTTGGAGGAGTGGCTCTTGAAGGTGCGGGTGGGCGAGAACTCACCGAGCTTGTGCCCGACCATGTTCTCGGAGACATACACCGGGACGAACTTCTTCCCGTTGTAGACCGCGATGGTGTTCCCCACCATCTCCGGGAAGATGGTGGAGCGCCGCGACCAGGTCTTGATGACCTTCTTGTCGTTGGTCTTGTTCTGCTCCTCGACCTTCTTGAGGAGGTGGCCGTCGATGAACGGGCCCTTGGAGGTTGATCTAGCCATTGAAGTCCTACTTCCGCCTCTTCACGATCATGGATTGCGTGCGCTTGTTGCGGCGCGTCTTGTAGCCCTTGGTGGGCTTGCCCCAGGGGGTCACGGGATGGCGACCGCCGGAGGTGCGGCCTTCGCCGCCGCCGTGCGGATGGTCGACCGGGTTCATGGAAACCCCGCGGTTGTGAGGCTTCTTGCCCAGCCAGCGCTTGCGCCCGGCCTTGCCGTGCTTCACGTTCTTGTGCTCGGCGTTGCCGACCTGGCCGATGGTGGCCTTGCAGCGGACGTGGACCTTGCGGATCTCGCCCGAAGGCAGCTTGATCTGCGCGTAGTCGCCTTCCTTGGCGATGAGCTGCGCGAACCCGCCCGCCGTCCGCACCATCTGCGCGCCCTTGCCGG
>CAZYEA010000089.1:0-15999 GCA_964646485.1 uncultured Acidobacteriota bacterium | reverse complement strand
CTGACGGATCCGGTCGCGGGTGCGCACCATCTCGCGCATCGACATTCCGACTACCACCGCTCCGTAGGTGCGTCCCTTCCTTTCGAGGGGTGCGGCCACCAGGCGCAGGGCCTCCGGACCGTGGCTCGTGAGGTCCATCGACGGGCTCTCGGTCGCGACCGCACGGGCCGCGAGCCCGACGATGTCTCCCTGGGGTTGAAGAGTGGTGCTGGCAATGAGGCTGAGGCGGCCGGACTGGTTCTCGAGGACGGAGAGCGACCTCAGGGTGGGCACGAGCTGCTGGTAGTTCACGAGGAGCTGCTCGAGTTCGGGTGCGGTCGGCAGGGCGGCCTGGTCGGAGAGATCCTCGGCCACCCCCAGGGCGGCCGCCCCCGCCGCCGCGAGGGCCTCGTCTTCCAGGGCATCCCGGCGGAAGCGCGCGCCCACCTCTTCGGTGGTCAGGGCGACGAGGGTCACGGCCACGACGAAGAACACCAGGAAGCGCACGCGCAGGGCGAGCCAGGGGTGGGTCCTGCCGGGGGAGGTCTTCGGGGGGAGGGTCATGGGAGGCAGGCGTCAAACCAATTCACGAATCGTGCCGTGGCGCCTCTTCATGTTGCCACGGACGCCTCGAAAATCGAGGCTCCCGGCCAGGGCGTCCGGGCGTAACCTCTCGATCATGAGCAAGCGATTCCGACACGCTGCGGTCTTCGCGGCCGTGTTCGGCGCCGGCCTGCTGACCCTGCCCCTGCTCGAGCCGGACTGGAGAGCCTCCTGGATCCTGCTGTTCCTCGTCCTGGGTCTCCTCGCCGTCGCCGTCCACCTCCACCGTACCGAGGAGCGTCCGCCAAAGGTCTAGTCCTGAGTCAACAGGTGATGCAGACGCGGCGGAATGCCTCGGCGCTCACCAGTTCGACGTCCGGGCTGATGAAGCCGGGCTTCACCGGCTCCTCGCGCAGGAGGTCGGTGCTGAGGTACTTCTTGTTGCTGTCGGGCAGCACGGTCACCACCACCGCGTTCCGATGCAGTCGATTTTGGGCCTGGAGCGCGCCGAGGAGGTTGGCCCCGGAACTGATGCCGACCCCGAGACCGAGCTGGGAGGCGAGCTTCTGCGCCATGAGTATGGAATCGCCGTCGTCCACCGAGAGCACCTCGTCGAGCTCTTTGAGGTGGAGTATGGGCGGCACGAACTCGTCTGAGACTCCCTGGATGCGATGCTTGCCCACCTTGTGCCCGGTGGTGAGGGTCGGGGAGTTCGACGGCTCGAGCGGGTGGACCTTGATGCCGGCGTTCCGGACCCTCAGAAAGCGGCCCACGCCCATGACCGTGCCGCCGGTGCCGACCCCGGCCACGAAGGCGTCGGGAATCAGGTTGTGGGCATCGAGCTGCCACCAGATCTCCGGCCCCGTGCTCTCGTAGTGGGCCTGGGCGTTCTCCTCATTGGAGAATTGCCGGGGCAGGAAAGCGCCCGGGGTCGACTTCGCGAAGGCCTCGGCGAGGGCGATGCTTCCGAGGAAGCCGCCCTCCTCGCGGCTCACGAGCTGTATCTCCGCGCCGAACGTCCGGATGAGATCCTTCCGCTCCTGGCTCATCCAGTCCGGCATGAAGATGCGCACGCGCTGCCCGAGGGCCCGGCCGACCGCGCAGAAGGAGATGCCGGTGTTCCCACTCGTGGCCTCGGCGATGTATCCCCCCGGCTTCAGCAGGCCGCAATGCACCGCCTTCTTCAGGATGTGAAGGGCCATGCGGTCCTTGATGGAGCCCGTGAGGTTCAGATTCTCCGCCTTGGCGAAGATGGTTCGCGGTTCGCCGCGGTAGAGCAGATGGATGGCCAGGAGCGGCGTGTTGCCGACCATGTTCTTGAGGCCACGGAAACGAAGCTCGTCCACGCGGCCATGGGTGAGCAGGTCCAGCATGGAGAGCAGGCTAGGGACCGCCCTTTGCCCGGTCAATGATTCATTCGGACCACCTCTTTCAGGCTCCTATACTTCAGCGCATGGCCCAAGGACTGTTTCTCGGCAAGGAAGCTCCGGTTTCGGGCGACACGCTCGGCGCTCGAATCGACCTCAACTCCACCGACCTCCTGACCCACGGCCTGATCGTGGGCATGACCGGGTCGGGAAAGACGGGCCTCGCCATAGCCCTGATCGAAGAAGTGATGCGGCAGGGCGTGCCCGTGATCGCCATCGATCCCAAGGGCGACCTCGGAAACCTGCTGTTGCTGTTCGAGGACCTATCGCCTTCCTCGTTCGAGCCCTGGGTCGACCAGGACGCGGCGCGGCGTGAGGGGAAGACACCGGCCGCGGTGGCGGCCGAGGCCGCCGCTTCCTGGACGAAGGGGCTCGCCGAGTGGGGCCTCGGGCCCGCGGACATCAAAGATCTCAAGGCGAAGCGCGACGCTTTGATCTACACCCCGGGGTCGTCCTCGGGAATCCAGCTGAACGTCCTCCAATCGCTCGAAGCTCCTTCCGTCAGCTTCGACAAAGCGCCCGAGGATCTGCGCGACGAGATCGCGGGAATCGTGAGCGGCCTGCTCGGTCTGCTGAAGATCGAAGCCGATCCGCTTCAGTCGCAGGAGTTCATCCTGCTCGCGAACATCATCGAGAACGCCTGGAAGTCGGGGAAGAGCCTGACCCTCGAATCGCTCATCGCCGCGGTGGCCGATCCGCCGTTCGACAAGATCGGCGCTTTGCCCCTCGACAGCGTGTATCCGCGGAAGCAGCGCCAGGCCCTGATGATGTCGCTCAACAATCTGCTCGCCTCCCCGCAGTTCGAGTCGTGGCGGGTGGGGCAGCCCCTCGATATCCAAAGCCTCCTCTACGCGCCGGACGGCCGCCCGAGGCTCTCCGTGATCTACACCGCGCATCTCTCCGAGGAGGAGCGCTTCTTTGTCACCGCCCTCATCCTCGACAAGGTGAAGACGTGGATGCGGCGGCAGTCCGGGACCACCTCCCTTCGCGCCCTCGTCTACATGGACGAGATCTACGGCTACTTCCCCCCCCACCCCGCGAATCCTCCCACCAAGCGACCGCTTCTCACCCTGCTCAAGCAGGCGCGCGCCCAGGGCGTGGGCATCGTCCTCGCCACCCAGAATCCGATCGACCTCGATTACAAGGGCCTCGGCAACATCGGGACGTGGCTGGTGGGACGCCTGCAGACCGACAACGATCGCGCTCGCCTGCGGGACGGCCTCGTGGGCGCGGGCGTGGACGCGGGAGCGGTCGACACCCTGCTCGGCGCCGCCCGCAAACGCGTCTTTCTCCTTCACGATGTGCATCGCAACAAACCGTGCCTGCTGGCCTCGCGCTTCGCCATGTCCTACCTGCGCGGCCCGATCACCCGTGAGGAGATCGCCCGGCTGATGGAGGGCCGTTCGGCTCCCGCGACGGCTGGACGCGCCGCCGAGGCGCGGGACGAGGTCTCTTCGGCGCCCGTGCTTCCCCCGCCCTTCAAGCATCTCTATTACGCGAAGTACGGTGCGGCCCAGGCCGAGGCTCATCTGCTCGTCAAGTACGCATATCGGCTGAAGGATCAGGACGAAGCCATCGGCGCGCGCTTGTATCCGCTCGGCGCGAACTCGGCGGCCGAGATCTTCGACGGCGAGCACATCGACCTCGAGGACGATTCCAAGGTGTCGGCCACCGTCCCGGCCTCGGTGCGTTATGGCGACCTGCCCGCGTTCCTTGCCTCGGCCGGGGCGAAGGGGCTCGAGAAAGCGGCGAAGGACCGGCTCGCCGACGAGCTCGCGATGAAGGTCTTTGTGGATGCGGTCACGAAGTCGCAATCGAAGGCGGGGGAGTCGCGGGAGGACTTCGCCCGGCGCTTGTCCGACGCGGGCGCGGGGGCGAAGACCACCGCTCTCCAGGCGAAGCTCGAAAAGAAGAGCCTCGACCTCAAGAAAGCGACTGAGGACCTCGAAGGCCGTTCCCAGGAGAAGCAGGCGGCCATGTTCCGGGGCGCCCTCGAGGTGGGCGCGTCCATGCTCGGTTCCCTCTTCGGCGGGCGCCGGTCGAGTGCGATCTCCACCATCAAGAAGGGTGCTTCCGCGATGGGCGGCGTGACCTCGAAGAACCGCATGGAGGACAACGCAGAGGCGCGCGTGGAGGCGCTCAAGCAGGAGATCGCAGCCATCGAGGCGGAAATCGCCGGCGCTTCACAGATCGATCCCGCGAGGTTCGAGGAGAAGACGGTCGTGCCCGCGAAGGCCTCGACCAAGCTCCTTCGCTACGACATCGTCTGGGTGTACTAGAGCGGCCGAGGGCGGCATGGAACGGACCCGGCTCGTCGCTCACCCCACGATCCCATCGACCTCGACCGGCGGAGGGTGTCTCATCCTCTTCGGGATGCCGTTCGTGGCGGTGGGCGCCTTCGTCACCGCGCTATCGCTTGGTCTCCTTCCCCTCGACGAGGCCAGGGTCAACGGCCCAAGGTGGATGCTCACGGCGTTTGGAGGCGTCTTCGCCTTTGCCGGCCTGGCGGTGGCGGGGGTGGGGGTCTCGAGCCTCTTCCGCGAACGCGCGGCCCGCAAGAGAAAGGAAGAGCACCCGACCGAGCCCTGGTTCTGGGACCACGCCTGGGACACTCGGCGGGCGGAGTCAGGGGGGATTGGCGGAGCCCTTCAAGGCTTCGTGCTCTTCGCCTTCCTGGCTGCCTTCCTGTCGATGTTCAACTGGTGGGCGTTCTTCTCCAAGGACGGGCCGCTGCCGGTGAAGCTCATCGTCGTCCTGTTCGATCTGATCGCGCTGCTGGTTCTCTTCGGGGCTTTCTACGCACTTTTCCAGTACCTCAAGTACGGCACCAGCCGGCTCCACTTCGGTCGGTTCCCCTTCCGTCCCGGCAGTTCCCTCGAAGGCGGCCTCGAAGCGAGTCGGCGCATGCTCAGGGCGCCTTCCATCGCTCTCACCCTGCGCTTCATCGAAGAGGTGATGGAAACTCACGGCACGGGCAAGAACCGCAGCACCACGGCGGTGCTCTATTGCCTCCACGAGATCAAGCAGGATCTCAACGCCGGGCAGTTCGACGCGGGCGGTTCGGCCGCGGAGATTCCCATCAGCATCCGGCTGCCTGCGGGCGAGGAGTATGCGAATCGCCTCCTCGAATCCCCGCGTCGCTACTGGGAGCTCGAAGTGAAGGCGGAGACGCCGGGCATCGACTACGTCGCGAGGTTTCTGATCCCAGTGTATTGAGGACGCGCCCGGGTCTCGCCTCAAGAGCGCGGCTAGCCGGACCTTCCAAGCGAAACCGCGACCAGCAAAGTTGCGACGAGTGAGATCCCGAGCTCCGCCGCCAGGAGGCTCGATTCTCCAGGGGTGAGCGCCCCGAGTGCCGCGAATGCGAAGGCGACCGCGGCCAGTCGGGAGGTGCGCGGGAGATTCCCGGGTCGCGCGCCGCTCGCCTTTGGCGTCGGGCGGTTCGAATCAGCAGAGAGGGCCGGAGCGCTCGCGGGGGTCGACTGGTCAAGGAAGGCTTCCATCAGCGACGACCAGGAGGCCAGGGTCTCGAAAGAGAAGAAGTCCTTGAGGAGCATGCTCGTGAGATAGCGCCGGCAGCCGGCTTCGAGTTCCACCGCCACATCGAGCCCCGGGGCGAAGCGTTTGACCAGTCCGTCCGTGGCCATGGCCGAACGCAGGTAGCGGCTCACCGAACGGTCCGGCATGATGCCCGTGCGATGAGACAGTGCGAGCATCTCGAGCATCACCAGGGTGAAGCTCCGGGTCAGCCGACGCTGACCCTCGACGATCTGATACCAGCCGGCCGCCATCTCCGAAAGCCCCTGGCGATACGCCTGCTTCTGGCTCTCGGAGGGTGCGGTCGAGAGTTGGAAGAAGGTCTCGCAGATCTGGTCCAGGTCCCCAAGGGACCAGGCGATGGTCAGTCCGGCGAGGCGCCGCCTCGTGGTGACGCTCAGCGTGCCGGTGATGCCGAAGTCGACATAGCCGATCACGTTCCCGGGCATGATCAGGAGGTTCGCGGGATGAAGGTCGGCGTGGAAGATCCCGTACATGAAGGCATCCCGTAAGAAGATGTCGATGATGGTTCGAGCCGCCTTCTTCGGATCGAACCCCTGCTCTTTCAGCCGGCGCAGCACCTGCACGTTCCCGGCGTCGAACGAACGGAGCAGGTCGAGTACGGTCGTGCCCTCGCAGAACTCGACGACCAGGGTGCGTCGAGTGGTGAGCGGCCAGGAGATCTGTGGCACCACGGAGCGGGGATCACCCTCGCTGTTGCGCCGGATTTCCTCCATGTAACGGGCTTCCTGGCGGTAGTCGAGCTCCTCTGAGGTCCAGTCGATGAATTCGGTGATGGGGGAGCGGAGCCAGTAGAAGCTCTCGGCGCGCAGGAATTCCAGGAGCCGCAGCAGGCCATCCATCAGCCGGATGTCCTCGGCGAACTCCTCGTCGGCTCCCCGACGCCTTACCTTGACGGCGTACTTGCGCCCGGCCAGGTAGCCGACGTGCACCTGTCCAATCGAAGCGGTCGAAAGAGGCTCGCGGTCGAAGCGATCGAAGACCTGAGCGGGGGTGCGGCCCAATTCGGCCACGAATACCGCTTCGATGTCTTCGAAGGGAGAGGGCTCGACCCGATCCAGAAGGTCGTAGAGTTCGTTGCAGTAGCGGAGCGGAAGAACGTCCGGTTGCAGGGCCAGCAGCTGTCCCAGCTTGATGAAAGCGCCGCCCGCCCGTTCGAAGAAAGCCTTGAGCCGCTGGGGGCCGCTCTGTTCGGGTCCCGCGATCCACGCGGCCACCCTCGGCCATCGGTGGAGGAGCCGGTGGACTCCCGCAAGCACCAGCTGGCGAGCGGCGATCCGGCTGATCCCGAATGCGCGGCGCAGACTGGGCACGAGGCGACTCTAGCTCGAAGTCGAGACCGTCGCCCAGCTCCAGAGTGACCGCGGCCGCACGTCTGTGGCCCGAGGTTCAGGCCCCAATTCGGGACAACGCTCCGGCGGGAGCGCCTGGTTCAAAGGCGCCACCCCGAGGGCAAAGGGCGAGCTCAGCGGGCGAGTTCGGCGAGCGACTGGAAGCGGAAGATCTCGCCCAGGCGCCCCTTCTGCTTGATGGCCGGGTAGTACTCGTCGAGCGCCTTCGCGGCCGAGAGCTTGAAGATGCGATTCCACAAGGCCTCGAGGCGCGCGTCCTCCTTGGGCGGCTCGTAGGCCACCAAGGACGCAATGTGAGCCTCGTCGGGTGTCGTGTCCTTGCGCATGATCAGCGCGGAGGCGACGCCGTTGGCGAAGGCGTCCGTGTCGCCGAAGCCCGTGCCGTGCTTCTTGAGGAAGCCCGCCAGAACCACCGGTTGCTTCAGGTTGACCATGGTGAGGCCCCAGGCCACGCCTGCGATCATGTTCTCGCGGGCGAGGTCGTGGGGCGCGAGGCGACCGCACATGGCCACGACCGGCCAGGGCGAACTGAGGCTCGGCACCATGTTCTCGGGGGAGAAGTAGACGGCCCGACCGACGCCGTGCCAGAAGAAGGCGCGCAGCGATGCGTCCAGGGTCTCGAGGCGCCGGTCCACGGCGAGAACCATCGAGTGGCCGTAGAAGTGCCGGGTCACGAGGCCGAGCGATTCAAGGGCGCAGCCGAGATAGGCCGGTCGTGAAGCGCTGGTGCACCCCTTGACGAACCGCTCGAGGGCCGCGTCCATCTGGTCGACGGGAGAGTCGGGCCGCAGATCCTTGAGGGCGAGTTCAGCCAGGCCCAGGCCGATGCCGGCGTGAAGCATGGTGAGGCTCCCCTCCGGCAGTCCCGAAACGTCCGCGGAGGTCAGCAGTTCCGTCAAGGACTCTCCCCGGTGATGACGACTCTCGACGAGGTCGTGACCGACACCCTCGACGGCCCACAGGGCGGGGAAGCTGCCGAGCGCGTACGCCTTGGCCACGGTCTCCGTGAGCGGCACGTAGACGCTCTTGTCCGGGCAGATCTTGCGAACGTCGAGGACGAGCTGCATCACCTGCATCTTCGCCTCGCACTCCTGCCGGACGAGGGCGGCGTCCTGACCGGGGATGAAGGCGGCCACGGAAGCGGCCATCTGGGGCATCACGAGCTTCATGGGCTGAAAGACCATGGGCTGCATGGCGAAGGTCTGCATCGCCTGGTTGAGCTCGTAGCTCGGCAACCCATCGAGAGGCGAGAGTGCGATGGCGGCCCCGGTCCTGTAGGCGTTCTTCAATCCGCTGCCCAATTGCCCTTCGATGGCCTTGGTGACCGCGTCGAGCGCGGTCGCAAGGCTCTCTCCGGACTTGGCCATCTTGGAGGGCGTGACCATGTTCGCGGCCTGCTGGGCGCCCAGAACCGTCATGGCCCAGGACAGCCGCATCATGGCCTGGCTCATGTCCCGCATCTGCTGCTGCGCGTCGTCGATCAGCGAGGTCGTGGTCATCGGTATTCCTCCACTCCTTCAGAACCCAATAGGGGGACAGAACAGGTCGTGAAATCGAAGCTCTGCCGAATTCGGAGGCCACGGTTCAAGGCGATGTTCCGTAAGATGAAGCAGTGTATGTGACCCCGATCGGCTCGGTCAAATGACGGTCAGGCTGTCGCAAGAGGCGTGTTTCCGCACTCCTCGCCGCCCGACGAGGCGGACCCGATGTTGAATGTCCGGCAGGTGGCGCGTGCTGCCTTTAGGCTCGCCGCCTCGATCGAGCCTGTGCCCACGAATGGCCCGAGCGGCCCCCTGGGCGTGCTCGATCCCAGACATCTCACTCGCGCCGGTCTCCTGACCGCGCGCTTCGGGTCCGAACTCATCGACACTCTCTGGAAAGGCCCACAGGCCGCCATCGGATATGTCGAACTGGACAACAAGGTCCGCGCCTTCCACTTCTTCGAAACGGAAGTGGCCCATCTCGAGCCTCAGGCCTCGACCCTCACGCCCGAAGAAGCGATCCGGAGTGCTCAGAGTCGACTCGGTCACGAGCAGGCGGTCTGGGCGAGCGAGGGAGTCGGCTACGAACTGTTCGAGCGCCGCCGCCGGTCGGGCCGCAACGCGAATGATCTGTTCGCGGGTCCTTCCGACCAGGTGCCGGACGGGAGCTGGACCGTCCTCCATACAGGCATGGGGATGGCCCTCGCCGAGAGCTGGCTCGAGCGGATGCGGTCCGCGACTTCAGGCTCGCCGCGAGAGCCGCTCGCCGAATACCTCCGGCTCTGCCAGGAAGCGGCCCGGCCCTACTACGCGGAACTCGCCTTCGAGCCCCTCGGCCTCGTCACGCGACTTCTAAGGCCGGATCTGGTTCAAGCCTTCGGGGCCGAGCTCGATCGAATCGGACCGCCCTGGACCGATCTGTTCTGGCATGGCGTCGGGCGGGGAGTGTATTTTCTGCCCGCCAATCTGGCCCCGCGTCGCAGCGCGCCCTGGGCCGGGCTCGACATGTGCCGCTCGGAGCCGCAGACCGAGTCTGGCCGCAGGAACGCGGTCGCGGGCTTTTCCTGGGCGATCACTCTGGTCAACCTGCGTCGCCCCGAGGTCGTGGAGAGCTTCCTGAGCCACCATCTCGAGACCCGGGAACCAAGCGACCCGGCCGCCCAGGGAATCCTCTCCGCTCTGTTGCTCTGGCACGAGACCACGCGCGGGTCGAGGGAACTGCGCCAGGTCATCGCCCACGTGGCCGCGCCGGAAAGGCGGTCCCTATGGGAGCGATTCGTGCGCGCGCCTTTCGAGCAGGCGGCGGGGGGCTGGACGTTCTCGGGCGCACCCGACGACCTTCGCCGCGTGAGCGAACTGTTTCGTTACCGCTGAGCCAGCGAGGTTCAGGGGCGAAGCATTTTGCGCAGGGCCGGCAGCGCCGCCTCGCCGGCCTCAACACCCCTCTCAATCAGCTCCTTGGATCGATCGAAATCGGTCCAGGTGAAGTCGGAAAGCTCGGGCAGGATGGAGACATCCGCGGAGATGACCTTGTACAGGCCCAGCTCGTGCTGAAGGGTCTGAAGCGAATTCATGGTGATGTCGAAAGCGTTGGGCATGTCGCTTCCGCTGCTCAGGTACGCGAAGGGGTTCATCACGTTCAGCCTTCGGCTCCACTTCGAGATGGCGGTCTCGATGCCCTTCTTGAGGGGCGGCACCACCGGGACGGCGATGCACAAGTCGGCGCCCATGTGCCGCACCGTCTCGGCCGGGACCGGGTCCGCAACACCGCCGTCCACGAGCACGCGTCCATCCAGAGCCTCGGGGGAGAGCACCATCGGAACGGAGCTGCTCGCGCGGTAGGCGTCCTCCAGACGGCCGCGGCCGATGCTCACGAGCTCGCCTGACCGGATGTCGGTGGCCACGGTGCGGCAGGGGATGAGCAGGTCGTCGAAGGTCTTGTGCGAGCCGAGCAGGGGAGTGAAGCGGCTCTTCAGGCGATCGCCGCCGAGAATGCCGCCGGGCTTGGTGAAAGTGAAGTCGAGCCCGCTCGCCACATAGCTCGATTGCCCCATCTCGTGGGCCTTCTCCATCATCTCTTCGATAGGGAAGCCCGACGCGTAACTGACCGCGACCAGCGAGCCGATGCTGCAACCGACGATCACATCGATCGGGATGTTGTTGCGCTCCAGCACCTGCAGGACTCCAAGATGGGAGATGCCGAACGCCGCCCCGCCCCCGAGGGCGAGGCCTACGCTGCGGCCGAGGATCTTGCGGGCCAGTCGCCACAACGGGATCGCGGCGGGCGAACGGGGATACGCGAGCACCGCTTCCACTCCCAGGCCCGGCTGGTCGGGAATGACGAAGGGAGCGCAGGCGCTGATGGGCATGCGGCGCGACTGCGGGTTCTTGAGATTGATCACCGGATAGTGGGCGACCACGCCGCTCCGGTGCGCGGGAGCCGGGAACTGGGGCCTCCCGTTCTCGACGATCTCCACGATGACGTCCGCGAACCAGGTGGCGGAGGCCGACAATGCCGGCGGGTCGCTGGGCAGGTCGAAGACCTGGTAGGAGAAGTCGGTTCTTACCCGGTTGACCAGATCCGAAAGCTGTCCTCCGTACTGCTCCGCGGTCCCGTTCGGCTCGAACCCGACCGTCAGCTCGACAGGCTTGTTCGAACGTTCCTCGAAGCCCCGACGAAGGGAATCGATGGTCCGGTCGATGGTCGAGAGGTGGAGGTGCGCTCCTTCGAGGCGCTCGTGGGGCAAGGCGCGCTGGAGGCGGGCCAGCAGCACATGGGCGCCGGTCAGCTCGGCCAGCATCGCGGCGAGAGCCTTCGCGACCATGCTGGTGCCGCACAGCCCCTTGGGTCCGATCACGCCCACCTGCACCGGCCCTTCGCCCACTCGTTCCCCGGTCACCGCCGAGGACAGACGCTGACACATGATCCGGGAGAAGTACTCGAGCGAGCGCGGGTTGCGCAGGAACAGCCGGGTGAAGGCCTCCTTGGGGAGGCCGAGCACCTGGGTGCGCTGGGACGCGACCACGGTCGCGGAGCGCTTCTCGCCGAGAATCACCGCCAACTCCCCGAAGAAGTCGCCGGTTCCGAGTCGCGCCAGGCGCGCCGGGGGCTCCGCGGAACTCCACACGTCGAGTTCGCCGCTCAGGACGATGTAGAAGGTATTGCTCTCCTCCCCGGCCCGACACACCGCCTCGCCCTTGCGGAAGGTCTGTTCCACGAAGTCCTTCTGTACCGCCGCCAGTTCTTCCGGGCTGATCAGGTTGAAGAGGCTGATGCGCTCGAGCGCCGCGGCGCGTCGTCGGTGCCTGACCTCCTCGAGGTAGCCGACCGCCTTGGGGTTGTGCAGGAAGAAGCGTTCGAACGCGTCCTTCTTGAGCATGAGCAGATACGTCGGCTCGGAGGCCTTGACCGTGGCTCCGCGCGGCTCGCCCAGGATCAGGGCCTCTTCTCCGAAAAACCCGGATGGGCCGATCGTGTCCAGGAGCTCGCGGCCCTTTTCGCCGCCCCAGATCTCCAGGGCGCCGCTGCGGACCACGTAGAAGGCATCCCCCTCTTCGCCCGCGCGGCACACCACGTCGTCCTTCTGGAACGAGACCTCGGTGAACAAGCCCCGCACCGTGTCGAGCTCCGGAGCGCTCAGGTAGTTGAACAACGGGATCCGCTCCAGGATCCGCCGGGCGCCGTCCGACCGGATGTCCTCGAAGTAGGCGAGGGCCTTCTCGTTTCCGAGGAAGAGGCGCTCGAAGTGCTCGGACTTCAGCACCAGCAGATGCGCGCGCTCGAGCACGTGCACCCGGCCCATCCGCGGGCGCTTCAAGAGCAGTCCCAGTTCACCGAATGAGTTCGGAGGGCCGAGCCGGCCCGCCGGCTGCGGCTCCTGGTTCATCCAGACTTCCAGTTCCCCGCTGACCACGAAATACAGGGCGTCCGAAGGGTCGCCGAAGCGGTACACGTCCTCCCCCCGCTCGTACAGCCGCGTCTCCAGCACCCTTTCCAGATCCTGTTGAGCCGAAGGATCGAGCAGACTGCACAGCGGGTTCCTGGCGATCGTCTCCATGGTGCGCTCGCGGCGCACGGCCTCGAGGTAGCCCCGCGTCTTGGGGTTGGAGGCGAAATAACGCTCGAACGCCTCCCGACGCAAGACGAGCAGCTTGCAGTCTTCCGCCACCTCCACGGTGGCGGAGCGGGGCTCAGCGAGAATGAGGGCCCGCTCGCCGAAGAGGTCGCCGGGAGTGAGTTCGCCGAGTTGACCGCCCTCGAGACCACCGCTCCAGACATTCAGACGGCCCGACAGAACGACGAAGAAAGCGTCGCCGGGGTCGCCCGCCTGGAAGACGATCGCGCCTTTCTCCAGAAAGATCTCCTCGCACACCCCGAGCACTTCGGCGAGTTCGTCCGGGGCCAGCAGGTCGAGCGGCGGGATCTTCGAGAGCTGCTCGACTCGGCCTGCCTCCATCGATTCGAGAGCCGACACCTACCCCTCCTTCCGGACCGGACGCCGCGCTCCGCAGAAGCGCACTAAGAGACCAACTAGGATGGCGAAAGCATACCCCAGCGTCTACACCGCCTTTGGCGGGTCTTGAGCCCGCGCTTTTGGTGCATAATCGGTTCGCGGTCCGATTTCCACGCCCGCCTCGAGTGGCACCCGCGTGCCCTTTAGACCCGGGGGGCGCGGCCTCGCGTCCTTATGCACCCAGGAGGTGTCGTGAACGAATTCCTGACTGCCTATCTCCGGACCCTGAACGCGTTGAGCGGGGGGCAAATGTCGCCTGCCCAGGCCATGGACCGACTGATCGACTTCATCACGGCGGCCCAGGGCGCCAAGACGACCCTGGGGAAGCTCTTGAAATTCGAGGGCCAGGGTTCGGCCGGGAGGCCGGGGCATGCGTGATCTGATCAAGTCGATGGTGCGTCTGTCGGTGGCCATGCCGGCGCTCGCGGCGAAGCAAGCCCAGGACCTCTGGCGGAAGCCGGGTGACAGCCGCTCGCTGGCGGATGACTTCACGAGAGTCAGTGACGCCATGGAAGCTCAGATGGACGGGGCCACGAGAGATCTCTTCGAGCGCGGGGTTCGTCTTGAGCGCGAGGTCCTCGGCTCCGAAGCGCGGGAAGCGACGCCTTCCGCGGCGGTTTCGGAACCAGAAGAGCCTGCAGAACGGCCGGCGGCCGAGCGCTCCGGCGACCTCGACACCCGCACCCTGGTGGTCCTGGGGGAGGGCCTCGCCGCGGGCTTCGGCGACTTCACTCTCGCCGCGGAATTCCAGCGGGAGAGCTTCGCCGCGCACCTGGGAGCGCAGATGGGTCGCGACTTCACCCAGCCGTTGATCGAGTCGCCGGGGATCGGGAACGCGCCCGGCTTCCCGAGCCTTCCCATAGTGGTGCCGGCTCTGATGCAGACATCGGCTCTCAATGAGTTCCCGCCCGCTCGCGCCCCCCAGAATCTCTCGGTGCCGGGGTTCCGCGTGGCCGACGCGTCGCGCTTGCGCCCGGTGGCGCCGATCGTCCATCAGTCTGACGCCCGTCAGACCCTCGCGAATCTGGTCCTGGGCCTGCCCGACCTGGTCCAGGGGGAACAGAAGTTGCCCACTCAACTGGAACGGGCGATCGCTCACGAGCCCACCTTCGCTTTGGTTGAGCTCGGGTTCCATGAAGTGCTCGAGGCTGCACTCGCCGGCCGCCCCGACGATGTTCCCAGCCGGGCCGTCTTCCGGAAGGATTACGAGGAGATCGTCGTGGGGCTCGGCAAGCGCGGAGCCAAGCTTCTCCTTCTCACCATTCCAGACCCATTCGACACCGCGTACTTTTCGAGCGTCGACTCCGCGGCCGCGAATCTCAAAGTCACGCCATCCCTTCTCGCCGATGCCTTCGGCCTCGCCCCTGACGACCTCATTCCCGTGCCGGCCCTGCTGGAAATGGGCTTCCAGTTCCTGGGCGACACGGTCGGGGCGGTTCCCCTGAGCGGGATCGTGAACCACAAAGGCGCCGCACAAATCAGCGAAGGCGTCCACTCCCTCAACGACGAGATCAAGGCGCTCGCGGCCAAGCACAAGGCCGAGGTCTTCGATCTGGCGGCTCTCCTGCATCGGGTTGCGGAGAAGGGCGTCACGGTCGGCTCACGCACGCTGACCGCCGATTTTCTCGGCGGCTTCTATCTCCTCAACGGTTATTACCCCGGGGCCACCGGTCATGCGGTGATCGCCAACGCCATCATCGAGCAGCTGAACGAGGCGCACGGGGCCACTTTCCGACCGGTCGATCTCGCTCAGGTCATGAAGCGCGACCCCGCCGCCGAATGTCGCCCTGCGGGCGGGCCGGTGCGGAGCGGCGAGCATTCCCGCGCCACGACGGGCGTCACCGACGCGGTCAGCCGCTGGGTGGATGCACCCGCCGGAACGAAGCGCGCGACGAAGAAGAGCGGGGTCAAGAGCGACGCCAAGGCGGCGGCAAAGCCCGCTTCGGGGCGCCTCAAGCTTCCGCCCGGCCTCCGGCAGACCCTGCCTCTTTCCAAGGCCTCGAGCTACTTCGGAGACGCGATCCGGGCCGCGAATTGCCGCCAGGAGAACGAGCGCATATTCGGCAGCGGCCGGGAGTTGCTCTTCGGCGGGCTCGCCCTGCTGGACAGCCATCTCTCCGGCGAACTCCAGTTCACCTTCTCCGAACCGAAGGGCGACCTGGCGCACTTCGAGGTGCGACACGGACGCCTTGAAGGCGAGGACGGGACGCTGGCGGCCCCCCTGTTCTTCAAGCTCCCCGCGCGTCACAATGAGGTGCGGGACGACGATGACCTCATTTCCTCGGGCGATCTCAACCTCGCGACGGGAGAGGTCAGCAACCTGAAATGGGCGGTGCGCTTCGGCAACAGCGTGCTGCTGGCGCTGGTGCGCGTCAACCCGAAGCTGCCCGATGCCCCCATCGAGTTCCCTGGCCTGTACGGGTCGGCCTGGGCCCGCTTCCAGCAGCGCGACGATGGCCTGCTCGATTTCAGTTTCTACGGCTCGACCTTCATTCCCCTGGGCGGAGCGATGGAGGGCGACCCCATAAGGTTCCCGCTGCCGCTCTGCGGACCGACGCTGGAGTTCGCAAGTATCCCTGCCCCCGGAACGGCGCTTCATCCACACCTTGCCCTGAGCACGCGCGAGCCTGAACCGGTGGATCCCGCCCTGGTGCCCGACATTCCCGTGAACACCGTGCGCGAATACACCATCCACACGCGCAACAGCTCGTTCGGAGACAAGTTCACCTTGAACTCGCCCGAGCTTCGGGGCGACCCCACGGGTCGTTCGCAGTTGCTCGGCCGGGTGCTCGTGCAGTTCGGGGCGCCAAGCGGCGACTCGGTGCCGGTGGCGATCTCGTGCCTCAACCCCGGGGGCATGCTGGCTGAGCCCATGCCCTCGCCGCTCGCCGATGTGTTCCCGGGCCGCCTGCCCCCGAGCCCGACCGGGCACAACGAGTTCCTTCGCTTCGCCACCCGCACGTATTACCTCGACGCCTTGACGTGCATCGATGATCCCTTCGATATTTCCGTCGGCAACGTCTCCCGCTCGTCCGGTCGCTTCCTCAGCGAGCTTCTCCATCGCGCCTTGATAGGGCAGAACCTCTTCTACGCGCTGCTCCGGGTCGAGCCGCGCACCCCGAAATCGTCATTCTTCTTCCGGGGT
>CAZYEA010000088.1:7599-16017 GCA_964646485.1 uncultured Acidobacteriota bacterium | reverse complement strand
CGCGACATCTTGATCTCGTCGCCCGCGACCTTGCCCTTGTAGGCCATCTTCATTTCGTTGCCGTTGAAGTTCAAGGTGACGTTGAAACTCAGATCGTCACCCTTGACCGTGCCGTCCGAGATGGCGGTGTCGCCGCCGCGGCCGGAGACGATGCCGGTGAGCTTCTCGCCTTCAACCTTGAAGACGAACGTGGTGGTCATGGCGCCATTGCGCCCCTGGACTTCGGCGGTCCATTTGCCGGTGACGTCGGCGGCGAACGAGGTGACGGCGAGGAGCAGACTCGAGGCGGCGGCTAGAAAGAACTTCGACTTCATTTGATTTCCTTTGAATGGAGTAACGGATTCCGCCCCCGATGACGAAGCTCAGAGGTTACGTCAGAGTGCCGCCACCAGGGTCCGGGCCGCCTGGAGCGCCTCCTCCCGGTCCTGGACCTTCGAGTCCAGTTGCAGTTCGTACACCTCGGCGAGGATCCTTCCGACCACCGGGCCGGGGGTCACCCCCATGGCCAGGAGGTCGCGGCCGAGGATCAGTGGGGCGGGGGGCCGGCGCTCGACGGCGAGCCTGCGCACCTCCTCGATGAACCACTCCATGGCGACAGGCGGAAAGTCTCCGGTGCGACCGAGGCAGTCGGCCCGGGCTACGCGATAGAGAAGATCGGCCTCCACCCTTCGGGCCAGCCTTCGAATGGCGCCCGCACTCACTTCCTCGCGGGCCTGATGAAGCATGCCGGGCTTGAGGTGGTCGCGGACGAGGGCCACCACCTGATCGCGCACCGGGAAGGAGTCGCGGGTGTGGACGTTCCAGCGATCGAGGAGGGAGAGGGTTGGCCCCACTCCCGCTTCCTCATGGCCCCGCGACCGGATGCGCCCGTCCTCGAACTTCGTGGTGCCGGGCTTGCCCAGGTCGTGGCACAACGTCCCGAGCATCACCGACAGCGCGCGCGGTGGATCGAGATCGTCGATGAGACGCCTCGCTTCGTCGAGGCAGAGGAGGGTGTGGGTCCACACGTCGCCTTCGGGATGCCACTCAGGATCCTGGGGAGTGGCGGCGAGGGGCACGAGTTCGGGAGCGATGGCGCGCAACTGATCCCAGTCGAAGAGGAGCCTGAAGGCGATCGAAGGACGACGGGCCTGGAGCAGGGCCTTCTCGATCTCCCCGAAGATCCGCTCCGCGGGCAATTCGTCGAGCCGCATCGAGGCGCACGCGCGGGCGGTGTCCGACTCCACCGTCATTTCGAAGCGCGCCGCGAACTGGGCGGCACGCAGCGCGCGCAGCGGGTCGTCCGCGAAGGTCCCCGGATCGACCAGGCGCAAGACGCGGTCGGCAAGGTCGCGAGCACCCGCGAAGGGATCGACCAGACGACGCTCCCTCAAGTCGAGCATCATCGCGTTCACGGTGAAGTCGCGCCGGCGCGCGGCCTCCTCGATGGGCATGAAGGGGTCGGCCTCGGCGTGGATGCCGCGATGCCCCGGACCCTTCTTCGAGTCGCGCCGCGGCAGGGCCACGTCGAGCTGCCCTTCGATGCCCTGAAGCCCCGCGACCTTGAACACCGGAAACGCATCGCCGGCGGGCTCAACCCGGGCGATCGGCGCAAGTGCGGCGAGGACCGCCTCGCCGGACAGGCCGAACACCTCGAGGTCGTAGTCCTTCACCCGCCTGGCCAGGAGCGCGTCGCGCACCGCGCCGCCCACCAGGAACACCCGTCCGCCCGCGGCGCTGAGGGCGTCGCCGCACCGAGTCACTCCCTCCGGGAGTTCGATCCTTTGGGAGGGTTCGGTCATTTGCAGAATTGTAGGTCCTCGGATCTAAGATCAATTCTTTCCTGAGCGGGAGGTTTCATGATCCGCCTGTCCTTATCCAGAGTCCTTTTCCTCGCCCTTGCGGGAGGTCTTGTCTTCGGCGTGCCCGCAAGCGCCAAACCCAAACGCCCCACCCTGGGGGTGAGAGTCTCGCCGCGCATGGCCTTCTCCCCGGTCTCCGTTCTCGCCATGGCTGAACTGAGCGGCGGGGAGGACAGCGAAGACTTCTACTGCCTCGCCATCGAGTGGGACTGGGATGACGGCAGCAAGAGCCTGCAGGACTCCGATTGCGAGCCCTATCAGCAGGGCACCAAGATCGAGCGGCGCTTTTCCTCCGAGCACTACTACTCGCGGGGAGGGAGCTACAACATCCGGGCCGCGCTCAAGGCGCAGGAGAGGGTAGTGGCCACCAACGCCTTCCGGCTGGTGGTGCGGCAGGGCCTGCCCACCGATCGCGGCGGCAACGACTGATCCTTCAAGGCGCTCTGCGCAATCCCGCGCGGCGCAGGGCGAGCGGCTCTCCACCTGAAAGCGTCAGGTCGAACTCCCCCGCCGCGTCGACGGTGAAATTGGCGACCAGAGACCGGCCCTTCGAGCCTTCACCCTGAAGAGGCGCGAGCGTGCGCTTTTGAGTCCGGTGGTCGGTCACGATCAGCACGGGCGGGCTCGAGCCCACCGGATCGACCGTGTCGAGGGTGAGTTCGTAGGCGAAGGCGCCAAGAGGAACGGCTTGGGCAAGGATCTGTCCGAGCGGCGTGCGATGGGGTTCGTAGAAGAGGTCGATGGGCCACGAAGCCGCGGTCGAAGACTCGAATCTCATCGAGGGCAGAAGGAGGGAGGGCGATCCCGTCAATCGAACCGCGTCGCGCTCAGGGGAGCGGATCCTCGGGCTCAGGCGGTCGGCAGTGATCGCGGCGGCGAGGAACGCGGCGGTGGCGAGCAGGGTGTCGCGATTGCGGATCGAACTCGTCCCGTCTTTCGCGCGCTTGAGCGCGCCCACGAGAGGTAAGGCGAGCAGGGCCGCCCAGGGCACCGCGAGCGTCCGGGTCGGTCGATCTTCTGAAAGAACGAACGAGGGCAGGGCGGCCGTCCATTCGCGCGCACCCGACTGGGTGCGGAAGAAAGGCGCGGTCCCGTCGCGATCGCGATGCACGGTCTCGATGTTCATCGCCCCGAAGAGGCCGCACCACAGGCTCCAGCCCGCAAGCAGCGCGGTCGACGCTCGAAAGCCGCGCCTCAGAGCGAGCGCGAGCGTGGCCGCGAGGATGGAGACGAGGGGCACGAGGAACCGCGCGGGCGGATTGAACCCCCCGCGCCACATCGGCCACACGCTCGCGGTGGCGACCACCCCGGCCACGGCGAAGAGTGCGGCGAGGGCGAGCCCCTTGCGCTGGCGCCACAGATGAACGAACCCCGCGATCGAAAGCACGAAGATCGGCGCATAGGCGAACAGACCGAACTCCTGATCGAAGAAGAGGCCGGGAAGTCCCTCGGGGAGGATGTCGAGGCTGAACTCGCGCCGCCTCCCGTAGACCCGTCGGGGATCGAAGAAGCCCCAAAGCGCGTGGTGGTAAAGGCTGAGGAGAACGGCCGAGCCCGCAAGGATCGCGGCCGGGCCGGCCAGAGTGCGGGCGATCGACCTGCCCTCGGATCCTGAACGACCCTCGAGGATCAGGCGGAAGGCAAGGGCCACCGCCACGGCAACCGCCAGGATGGCGTAGCGCACGTTCAGCCACGGCAGGGCCGAGGCGCACAAGGCCGCAACCAGCGAGGCCATTGGCCCACGCCCGAGGGCGGCGGTGCGAAGGCCGATGCAAAGGAGAAGAGCTGCGGGAATCTCCGTGAAGATGAGGCCGGCGAAATGGATCACCGGCGGCGAGAGTCCGACGAGCCAGGCCACACCCTCCGCCAGGGTCTCGTCTCCGGTGAGGGCGGCCACGAAACGACGCAGTTCGCGCACGAGAAGTGCGGCCAGAAAAGCCATGAAGAAGGAGGCGCCGGCATAGCCACAGAGCCAATAGGCGGGCAGGATCAGAACAGAGAGGCCGATCGCGTGGAGCGAATAGACCTGACCCTGCGGCCCGCGGATGCGGAAATCCGGCCCCAGGGGCCGGGAGAAGAAAGCCAGGTATCGCTGCTCCTTGAAGTCCTGATCGAGGACGAGGTCGTGATCGCGGAGGATGCTTTCCGAGACCATGAGGTACTGCGGTTCATCGCCGTCGGGTCCTACCCGAGACTGCGCCTCGTAAGCGACCGCGGCAAAGAGGGCGAAGAAGAACGGCAGCAGGAGAAATCGCGGCGGCCTTCGTCCGACGGCGGCGACACCGATGGTCAGTCCGGCGAGAGCGAAAGCGAACAAGGGTCGGCCCGAAAAGAGGAGGAGCGAGGCCAGGGCGGGAAAGAAGAGCGCTCCAAGAACCACCGCTCCCGCGGGAAGGAGGAAGCCTCCAAGGGCGGTGACCCTCAACGTCCAGGTGAGTGCCCCCGCGGCAGCCGCGAGAGCCAGGGATCCAGCCGATGGCAGGCCAAGGGCGACGCCATCGGGCCGCGCCGCCGCGCCGCCGGAAGCGAGGAGGACGAGCAGGGTCATGGTCAGGCCCGAAGCAAGGCGAGTCGAGACGGTGCGCGATGCCGCCGAAAACGGAGTTTCGCTCAGAGGCGGAAGGGCCATGCCGCGCGAACATTATTCCCTCTTGCCAAAAGACGTTAGCCGCCCGGTCGTGCTACGTTTGGGGTTGATGAAGCCAAGGACCCCGGGCGGTCCAGGGGCGGCTTCGATTTTTCAGGAATTCTTCCCTGTGAACGGGAGGGTGATCGATGATTTTCAGGTTTCGTTCCGTTGCCGTGATGGTCGCCTCGGCGGGCTGCGCTCAGGCTGTCCTCGCCGGTGACGAGAAGGCCGCGCAGGTCCTGATCGGAAGCATTCCCGCCTCCGCGTGGTCGCGCCCCGCCCTCGTCAACACCACCTCGTCCCCGCTCGCCGCCAAGACCTCGCCCGCCCTCGCGAGCTTTCTGCCCGCGCTGCCTTCCTCTTATTTCGGAAATGCTTCTGGAACGTCCCGGCTCCTCTTCCTCTCGCCCCTCTCGCCCCTGCGGGCCGCGCTGCGAGTGGCCGCCCAGGACCTCGCCGCCCAGACCCTGACCGCCTTCCAGGCCCCTGATGTGGATGCCTCGGACGTGGTGAGCCCGGGTGATTTGAATTCCATCGACCAGACGGCAGCCGCGAGCCGCCGCCGCGAAGTGCTCCTCCGCCAGCGCCGCAAGTCCGTGCTCAACGATCGCGAGAACGACGTCGAGCGAACCACGGTCGCGGAAGACACCGACGCGGCCTTCGATCCCTCCGGCCTTTCCGGCCGGGTCGAGCTCCTGACCCTTCCTTCGGGAGCCGCCATCAACGGACAGCCCGACAGTCTGCTCCCGGGCGGCGCCGGGCTCGTGCGCGTTTCGGGCTACCTGACCAACGACCTGCACTTCGCCCTCACTGGCCTCGCCGCCGACAGCGCCGCCACCACGTGGCGCGCGGGCGCCGAGTTCGAGCTGGCCGCGGGCGACCGAAACACCGTGGAAGTGGGCGCCGTCTATGGTTCGCGCTTCAACGCCACCAACGCGCCGGTGGGCGGAGAAATCGACCGCCGCTCGGTGGGCGCGGTCCGCCTGGTGCACGCGCTGAAACTCTCCGACACCGTCACCACCCGGGCGGGCGGGCGCTTCATCGACGCTCCCTTTCTGCACTCCTCGCGCTCCGTCGATCCGGAGTTCTCGGTCCTCGTCGAGGAGGCCCCGGGCCGGCGCGGAGGAAGAATGTATGTCCGCTTCGATGTCGCCGGCGACACGCTCTTCCCCGGACTCGAGGTGGTCACCGGCGGAGACGACGTGATCGCCCTGGCCGAAGGCCTGCCCCTCCTCGGTCGCGGCTTCGAGGCCCAGCGCACCTGGAACCGCGGGGGCGCCATCGGCTATCGCGAAGACGGCGTGCGCCTGGAAGCGCGCGTGCAGGATCAGTCGGTGACTCACGCGCTTCTCCTCATGCCGTCCTCCCTCGCGGGCGCTCCCTTCGTGCAGAACGGCCTCAGGAATCGCGCACAGATCGGCTCGGTGCTCGTCGAGAAGACCTTCGCGCACGGCCAGGCCCAGACCGCATTCGAATATGGCTACGGGCGCTTCGAGGCCGACGAGCGGTATCCGAGCCGC
Organism: uncultured Acidobacteriota bacterium; assembly: GCA_964646485.1. Lineage (GTDB taxonomy): Bacteria > Acidobacteriota > Vicinamibacteria > Fen-336 > JAGNNV01 > JAGNNV01. Next base: position 10,027 of record CAZYEA010000088.1, on the reverse strand, counting down.
ATTCGTGACTTCCACCAGATCACCACCCGTTTCGATGCGTACCTGCGCCGATCGGGCACCGGCATCGCCATCTTCCACCGCTTCCACGAAGGCGCCGCGGTCGCTTCCTACGAGGGCGAGAACCGGCCGCGCGAGCGGGCCCAGAGGTACCTCGTCGAGCTTCGGCAGGATGTCCCCTACATTCCCTCCATGATCGGCGCCGACATGGCCCTGCTGGTGAGCCTGCGGAACGTTTATTACGACGACATCGACCGCCGCGCCGTCGACGAATTCGCGGTGGCCGCACCTCCTCGCCGGGTCACCGGCGGCATCCGGGTGAAGTTCTAGCCAGGGGCAGGGATCCCAGCACCGTGTTCACCCTTCCCACCGAGACCTGGCAGTCGCTGAGGAAGCGCTTCACGCGTCGCGTGTCGCGCCGCAATCGGATCCTCATGGCGACCGCGTTGCTCGCCTCGATCGGGGTCCTCAGCCTGGTCGAGCGGCTGGGCCCGAAGTGGCGGGAGGACGGCGTTTCCTGGCGGGTGGTGAACGGCCAGCTGGTGGCAGAGTCCGTGGTCTCGAGTTCGCCCGCGGCGAGGGCCGGCATCAGGCGCGGCGACCGGCTGATCGCGGTCGCCGACCACCGGGTCTCAACCCCCGAGGACGTCGCCCTCGAACTGCAGCGCTCGGTGGTGTTCGGCAACGACGTTGAATACCGGGTGGAGCGTAACGGGGCGCAGACCAGCCACCACCTCCAGCCCATCACCCTCCCCACCGGCGACCGGCGGCTCTACACCTATCTCTCGCTGATGGGCTTCTTCTGTCTCGGCCTCGGCGCGCTGGTGGCCATGCGGCGTCCGGGCGAGCCCCTTCGGCTGCACTTCGCGGCGTTGTGCGCGCTCTTCTTCATCGTCTACGCGATCTCCGACTCCGGCCGCCTCGACGCGGTCGACTGGGGCCTGCTCCTCCTCGATTCCGCGGGGATCGCCCTGCTCCCGCCCTGCTACCTGCACTTCTGCCTGAAGCTCACCCGCACGAACTCGCGCGCCATGACCCTGCGCGTCTACGGGGCGGCCGCGGCCTTCATGGCTCTCGAGTTCTTCGGGATCCTCGGCCTCGGTTCGGTGTCGATCGCAGAGACCGTCCTCGGCTGGACCGATCGGCTGGGCCCGGTGTACTTCAGCTTGTTCTTCCTGGCTGGTTTCGTGACCCTGTGGCGGGCGTCCTCGCACGCGCGGGTCGGCATGGAACGCCGCCGCATGCGGTCGCTGGCCCTTGGAACCGCGGCCGGCATCGGCCCCTTCCTCGCCTTCTACGCGGTGCCCTTCGCCCTGGGCCGTGCGGGCGGGACGGTGCCCGAACTCTTCGGCCACATTCCTCTCGCCCTGCTCCCTCTCTCCCTCGCCTACGCGATCATCCAGAACCGCATCGTCGATATCGGCTTCCTCTTCCGGCGCCTCCTGGTGTCCCTGATCGCGGTCACCTCGGTCTTCGGGGTCTGCCTGCTCGTGCTGGGCCTGCTCGGCGACGTCGACCGCACCGACGCCGCGCCCCTCATCGTCGTGATCTGCCTCGTCGCCCTCCTGTTCTTCCCCCTGAAGAACAAGATCCAGGCCGCGGTCGACCGGCTGGCCCTCAAGGATCGTTACGACTCGCGGCAGGCTCTGCTCCGCCTCTCGCCCGAGCTGTCCACCGAGCTCGATCGTGACCGCCTCGCCGAGCGCCTTTTGAATGGACCGAGGCAGGCGCTCGGGGTCACCCGCGGGGCGCTCTTCGCGCGCACGGGAGGTCGATTCGAAACCGTGCGCCACTTCGGCCTCTCCGCTTCGCCCACGGTGGAGAGCGACCCCTCGCTCCAGCGCGCCTTCCAGATCGACCTCTCCGACTCGAGCCTCGGCCCGGTCACGAGCGGCTTCGACCTCGCCTCCAGCCTCTTCGCCCATTACTTCCCTCTGGTGGCCCGCGGCGAGGTAGTCGCCGTGCTCGGCCTCGGCGACCCGCTCGCTCCGCAGACCATGGACGACGACGAGGCGGAGCTCATCCGCTCTTTGTGCGCGGTGTCGGCCACGGCGATTCTGAACGGCCGGCTCTACGAGCGCCTCGAGGAGAAGGCTCGCGAACTCACCCGACTCACCGACTACCACGCCAACATCGTCGAAAGCATGGAGGCGGGGGTGGTCGTTATCGGCGACAACGCGCGCATCCAGCGCTGGAACCGCGGGATGGAGCGGCTCGCGGGGGTGACCCGGAGCGACGCCATCGGCAAGACTCTCGGCGAGGCCCTCTCGAAGGATGCGGCCGCGGTTCTGGCCCCCATTCTTCCCGACTCGGGCGGCGAGGCCGAGCACCTTTACAAGGTCATGCTCACCCTCCAGAGCGGGCGGGCCATCACCGTGAACGTGAACGCCGCACCCTTCGACTCGTCGCTCGCGAGCGGCACGGGCATGGG
>CAZYEA010000088.1:5298-7589 GCA_964646485.1 uncultured Acidobacteriota bacterium | reverse complement strand
GCGCGATGAGCGCGGCGCAGGGCAGGGGCGCGCGCGCGGTTCTCATCTTCCAGGACGTCACCGATCGGGTGGCCCTGGAGCGCCAGGTGCAGCAGACCGAGAAGATGGTGGCGGTCGGTCTCCTCGCCGCGGGCGTCGCCCACGAGGTGAACACGCCCCTCACCGGCATCTCCTCGTACACCCAGCTTCTGCGCTCGCAGATGGATCCTTTGGACGCGCGCATCGAGTGGCTCGACAAGATCGAGAAGCAGACCTTCCGCGGGGCCAAGATCGTGAGCAACCTCCTGAACTTCGCGCGCGCGGGCGGCAGCGACGACGCCTCCCTCGACGTCTCGAAGGTGGTGAGCGATGTCCTCTCTCTCGTCGACCACCAGCTCGAGAAGGCCCGCGTGCGCGTGGTCAAGGAACTGGCCACCGGGCTTCCCACCGTGGTGGGGAGCGAGAACAAGATCCAGCAGGTCCTCTTCAACCTCATCCTCAACGCCCGCGACGCCATGCCGAGCGGAGGCTGGCTCACGCTCAAGACCTTCATGGACGGGCGCGACATCGTGGTCGAGGTGAGCGACACCGGCCTCGGCATCGCCGAAACCGACCTGCCCCGCATCTTCGACCCCTTCTTCACCACCAAAGACGTGGGCCAGGGCACGGGCCTCGGCCTCGCCGTGAGCTACGGCATCGTGCAGGAGCACGGCGGCACCATAAGGGCCGAGAGCGCCAAGGGCCAGGGCTCGCGTTTCGAAGTGCGCCTGCCCATCGAGCGCCGGGCGGCCATGGCCCGCGCCCTCTAGCCCCTCCCTTCACCCATCCGCCGATCATGAGCAACCTCCCCAAGATCCTTGTCGTCGATGACGAAGAGGTGATGCGCGACGTCCTGGGCAGCGTGCTCGGGGGCGAGGGCTATTCCGTGCGCTTCGCCGCCACCGGGCCCGACGCCATCGCCGAACTCCGGGAATCCCCGGTGGACGCGGTGATTCTCGACCTCATGCTGCCGGGCATGTCGGGGCTCGAGGTTCTCGACCTCATGAAGAAGACGGACCCGGATCTTCCCATCCTCATGCTGACCGCGCAGGCCTCCATCGAGACCGCGATCGCGGCCATGAAGAAGGGGGCTTTCGACTACGTCACCAAGCCCTTCAAGCACGACGAGCTGCTGATCGTTCTGCAGAAGGCGCTCCAGCAGAGCGACCTCGTGGACGAGAACCGCTCCCTCAAACTGGCCATCCGTCCACAGGGGAACTTCCTCGGCCTCGTGGGCAAGAGCCCGAAGATGGAGCAGGTTTACGCGCTCATCCAGCAGGCGGGCCCGGCCCGCACCACCGTTCTCATCAACGGGGAGAGCGGTACGGGCAAGGAGCTGGTGGCGAAAGCGCTCCACGCCTCTTCCCCGCGCGCCGACCGGCCCTTCATCGTGGTGAACTCGGGCTCGCTCCCCCACGAGCTGCTGGAGTCGAACCTGTTCGGCCACGTCAAGGGCGCTTTCACCGGAGCCTTCTACTCGAAGAAGGGCCTCTTCGAACTGGCTGACAAGGGCACGCTGTTCTTCGACGAGATCGGGAACGTGAGCATGGAGACCCAGGCCAAGCTCCTGCGCGTCATCCAGGAGCGCGAGTTCATGCGCCTCGGGGGCACGGACATGGTCAAGGTGGACGTGCGCATCATCGCCGCCACCAATATCGACCTCCGCCGGGCGGTGGCCGAGGGGCGCTTCCGCGAGGATCTGTTCTACCGCCTCAACGTGATCACGGTCGACCTTCCGCCCCTCCGCGCGCGCAAGGAAGACATCCCCGCCCTGGTCCAGCACTTCGTCACCAAGTACGCGAAGGACAACGGCCGCAACGTCTCGGGCTTCACCCGCGCCGCGCTCGAGAAGGTCATCGACTTCGACTGGCCGGGCAATGTGCGCGAGCTCGAGAACACGGTGGAGCGAGGAGTGGTGCTCGCGGCGGGAGATCGGATCGACGAGACGGAGCTGCCGCCTCAGGTGCGGACGCCGCCTCCCGCGGGGGCCGGAATCTCGGGGGAGGCCGGGGCGGCCATGGACCGCGACAGCTTCAATCTCAAGCGGGCGGCCGCCGAGTTCGAGCAGCGCATGATCCTGGTGGCGCTCGAGGCCGCCCGGGGGATACAGAAGGACGCGGCCCGGATCCTCGGGGTGAAGCCAACCACCCTGAACGAAATGCTGAAGCGCCATCGGATGATCGCGCCCCGCAAGGGCCGACCCAGCGGCGACGCGGAAGACGCGGTCGAAACGGACGAGACGGACGAGACCCCGGACGAACGAACGCACTGAC
>CAZYEA010000088.1:0-5198 GCA_964646485.1 uncultured Acidobacteriota bacterium | reverse complement strand
TCACGGCCTCCAGGGAATCTGGGGCGAGCGATAGAAGTTCAGGCCGAGAGCCTGCCAGCGCGGGCCCTGGCCTCCGAGGCGGACCTTGAAGTGGTCAAAGCCGCGCGCGGGCTGCGGCGTCCAGCCGATCTCGGCGATAGCAGCAAGACGCGGAAACGCCATCCACTCCACTTCGCGGATGTTGGCGAGCGTCTCCGACCAGAGCGGCGCTTCCACGCCCAGAACCGCGTCCTCGGGAACGCCCTCCATCAGGGTGGCCGGATCCCAGTTGTAGGAATCGCTCACTTCGATGCGTCCCGCCCAGAAGAGGCCCAGCACCGTGGAGGTGTCGTACTGCATGTCGAGGTAGGTGCGGTTGGCGGGAGACATGATGAGCTTCACGCCCCGCGCGGCCACCGACGCGAGAGCGGTGCCCGGCCGCCAGTGCTGAACCACGGACTCCTTAGAAAGCTCGGCGGAAGCGACTTCATCCCATCCGATCATCCGCTTGCCGCGGAGTTGCACGATCTGCTCCACGCGGTTGACGAAGGCGTTGTACTCCGCCTCGGTCAGTTTCTTGACCTCGTCACCGCCGATGTGGAAGTACGGACCCGGGGTGAGCGCCGCGATCTCCCGCACCACGTCGTCGATGAACGAATAAGTGAGCTCATCCCCGACGCAGAGGCTGCTGAAACCCACCTTGATGTCGGTGTAGGGGGGAGGAGCGAGGCGGTCGCAGTTGAGCTCAGGGTAGGAGGCGAGAGCCGCGTTGGTGTGGCCCGGCATGTCGATCTCGGGGACGACGGTGATGAAGCGCTCGGCCGCGTAGGCCACGATGTCCTTGTACTGCGCCTGGGTGTAGAAGCCGCCCACGGTGCCTCCCACTTCCGTCCGCGCGCCCATGGCACTGAGGTTCGGCCAGCTCTTGATCTCGATCCGCCATCCCTGGTCGTCGGAGAGGTGCAGGTGGAGACGGTTGAGCTTGTGAAGGGCCATGAGGTCGAGATAGCGCTTGATCTCGTCGAGGTCGAAGAAGTGACGGGCGACATCGAGCATGGCCCCCCGCCAGGCGAAGCGGGGCCGGTCGGCGATCTGGACCGCGGGGATGGCGATCGGACGAGGGCGAGCCGCGTCGTGCTCGAGGACGAAGGGCAGAATCTGCCGCAGCGTCTGCACGCCGTAGAAGAGGCCGGCGGGGGAGGAGGCCTTGAGCGACACTCCGCTCGCACTGACGTTGAGCTCGTACGCCTCCTCGCCCGCGGCCTTGTCTCCGTCGAGGGAGAGGACGATGTTGCCCTCCGAAATGGCGCTCCCCATCTGGGTCACCGACGGTCCAACGGGGCCTACGGTGGTGAGGAGGCCGGCCAGGAACTCCGCGACGAAGATCGCTCGGGAATCGTTTGACTGGATGAAGACCGCGGTGGCGGGGGTAATCGTGAAGGCCGGGCCCTCGACCACGCGCACCGAGGCGGGCAGGGGGACGAGGGCGGGGAACGGAGCTGGGACCGCGGACGGGCCAGGGGCGGGACTCGGGGTGGCCATTGCCCTTGGGCGCGGAGCCGGCGTCGGCTGCGGCTTCGGCCTCGGCGTTGTCGTGGTGGCGCAAGCGCCCAGAAGAAGGGCGGTCCCCGCGACGGCGGCAAGAGAGCGGAGGTTGTGGGATCCTTGGCTGCGGTCGTGGTCGTTCATGGGGAGACTCTTTATAGCTGCCCCAGGTGCGATCGCGCCACCCGCGAGAGAGGCCACGGAGGACCGGGCGGTCGCGCGGTCGCTAAGATGCGGCTATGAAGAGCCTCCTCAGGCGCACCTGTGTCGTTCTCGCCGTACTGCTCGGAGTAGTGAGCGCGGCCCCCCGCGCGTTCGCTTCGGACGCGGTCGATCCCTCGACGTATTCGGGTCTGCGCTGGCGATCGATCGGACCGTTCCGCTCCGGCCGTGTGAACGGAGTGACCGGCGTGCCCGGCCAGCCGAGCGTCTTCTATATGGGCTCGGTCGGGGGCGGGGTGTGGAAGACCACGAACGCGGGCCGCACCTGGTTCCCGATCTTCGACTCTCAGCCCGTGGCCTCGATCGGCGCCATCGCGGTGGCGCCGTCGCGGACCGACGTGGTCTACGTCGGCACCGGCGAGGCGGACATGCGGTCGCAGATCTCGTACGGCAACGGCATGTACAAGTCCACCGACGCGGGAAAGACCTGGACCCACATCGGCCTCGACGACACCCGGCAGATCGGTAAGGTCCTGGTCGACCCCAAGGATCCGAATCTCGTCTTCGTGGCCGCCCTCGGTCACGTCTATGGCGCGAATCCCGACCGCGGCGTCTTTCGCTCCCGAGACGGCGGCGCCACCTGGCAGAAGGTCCTCTTCAAGAGCGATGACATCGGCGCGATCGATCTCGCCTTCGATCCGACGAATTCGCGCACCATCTACGCCTCGCTGTGGAACACGCGCCGACCGCCCTGGAGTGTCTATCCCCCGTCCTATGGTCCGGGCAGCGGCCTCTACAAGTCGACCGACGGCGGCACAACCTGGAAGCAGCTTACGAACGGCCTTCCCACTGAGGGCCTGGGCCGGATCGGCATCGCGGTGCCGAGCACGAATCCGAAGCGGGTGTACGCGATCGTCGACGCCAAGGAGGGTGGCCTCTACCGCTCCGACGATGCCGGCGCCACCTTCACCAGGGCGTCGAACGACAGCCGCATCTGGGGCCGCGGCTGGTACTTCGGCAAGGTGGCCGTGGATCCGAAGAACGCCGACCTCCTCTACGTCTCGAACACCGGCGTCTATCGCTCGCGCGACGGGGGAAAGACGTTCGGCGAGCCGTTCAAGGGGTCGCCGGGCGGCGACGACTATCACCAGCTCTGGATCTATCCGGACGACGGGAATCGCATGATCCTCGGCGGCGATCAAGGTGCGGTCATCAGCGTGGACGGCCTCGCCGACCATCCGACCTGGACCTCGTGGCTCAACCAGTCGATCGCGGAGATCTACCGCGTGGCTCCGGATTACCACGTTCCCTACTGGGTCACGGGCGCGCAGCAGGACAGCGGCGCCGTGCGCGTCCGTTCGCGCGGCAAGTTCGCGACCATCACCATGCGCGACTGGGAACCCCTGTGCGCGGGCGGCGAAAGCGGTTACACCGCACCCGACCCGCTTCACCCGGACATCGTCTTCGGGGGCACGGTCGAGTGGTGCAACACCGAGACGGGCGAACGGAGGAACGTCACTCCCGAGGTCAATCTGCCCGCCCCCGCGCGCCACACCTGGACGAATCCCCTCGTTTTCTCCGCCGCCGACCCGAGGGCGCTTTACTACGGCAACCAGTTTCTCCTCAAGACCACGAACGGGGGCGAGTCGTGGACGCGCCTCAGCGACGACCTCACCCGTCCTGATCCCGTGGCTCCTGCAAACCTCGACGAGACCACGGCGAAGGATTTCGATCCACAGCGCGGCAAGGGCGGCGTCATCTATTCGATTTCTCCGTCGCCTCTCCTCGCTTCGCTTCTGTGGATCGGGACCGATGACGGTCTCATCAAGCGAAGCCCGGACGACGGGAAAATCTGGGAGGACGTGACTCCGAAGGAGCTCACTCCCTGGAGCAAGGTGGTGATGATCGAGGCCTCCCACTTCGACGTGAACGAGGCCTACGCGGCCATCGACCGGCATCGCCTGACCGACAACGAGCCCTACATCTATCGCACGAAGGACGGCGGCAAGACCTGGCAGAAGATCACCGCGGGGCTTCCTGGCGGCGTGTACCTGCAAACCATCAAGGAGGACCCGAAACGTCAGGGGCTTCTGGTCGCGGGCACCGAACTCGGCGTGTTCGTTTCGTTCAACGACGGCGACACCTGGCAATCGCTGCAGCTCAACCTCCCGCCCACTTCCAATCGCGACGTCGCTTTCAAGGACAACGATCTGATCGTGGCCACTCACGGGCGCGGGTTCTGGATCCTCGACGACATCGCGGCCCTGCGCCAGGCCGCTTTGGTCAAAGGCGACGCGTACCTCTACACCCCCGACGAAGCGATCCAGTTCCCCCAGCCCACCGACGACGGAACCCCCACGCAAAAGGACGAGCCCTTCGCGGAGAACCCGCCCGCCGGGGCGATCATCGATTACTTCCTGAGATCGGCGGCGAGCAGTCCCGTCCTGCTGGAGGTTCTCGACCCTTCGTCGAAGGTGATCCGTCACTACTCGAGCGCCGATCCCGTCCCTCCCGCCGATCCCAATCGGCTCGTGACCGCGGCCGTCTGGCAGCGCCCTCAGGAGTCACTCGCCACGAGCGCCGGCATGCACCGATTCGTCTGGGACTTCCGGCCTCAACCACCGGCGGCCTCGGGGGCGCGCGGAGGAGGAGGTCGCGGCGGAGCGGCCCCCGTCCTGCCCGGCGTCTATTCGATTCGCCTGACCGCCAACGGGACGACCCTCACCCAACCGCTGACGGTCCGGCCCGACCCGCGCGTCCACTAGCCGGGCTCCGCGACCCCAAGGTAGCCGGCCGCCCGCATAGCGCGGCCTGACGCTCTTGGGCCCTACGTCAGAGTGATGACGTCCGCGCCGCGCAGCTGAGCGCGGGCGAAACCCAGGGCGTCGTCCTGCTTCAGGCCGAACACCGACACGGCGCACGGCTCGGCGTCGATGCAGCGATCGGCGAGCACGGTCACGCTGCGGATATCGGTGCGGCGCGGCGCGGCCGTGGCCGGATCGATCAGATGGTGGAAGCGTTCGCCTCCATAGCGGAAGAAGCGCTCGTAGTCGCCGGACGTCGCCACCGCACGATCGCTCACCTCCAGGGTCCGAGCCACCGCTCCGAGGTCTTCGGGAGACTTGATGCCCACGCGCCACGGCCCGCCTTCGGGAGATTCGCCGAGGGCATAGAGATCTCCGCCCAGGTTCACGATGGCATGGCGGATGCCGAGTTCGCGGAGCTTGAAGACCGCGCGGTCAATGGAGTAGCCCTTGCCGATGCCCCCGAGGTCGAGATGCAGGTCGGGGTCCTGGTAGCGCACCGCGCACCTGCCCGCGCGCCGCTCGACCTCGACGTGACGCCAGAACGATCGTCCGGCGAGCTTCGCCACCCTCTTCGCGGGAGGCGGCTCGTGACGATTCGTCACGTCCCACAGTTCGGAGGCGGCGCCGATCGCCGGATCGAACCGGCCGTTACTCACGGACGCCCATCGCAGCGCCGCCTCGATGACCTCGGCCGTCTCCCTGCTG
>CAZYEA010000087.1:0-16050 GCA_964646485.1 uncultured Acidobacteriota bacterium | reverse complement strand
GATCCTCGAGCACATCCGCGCGGGCGACATCTTCCAGGGCGTCCTCTCCCAGCGCTTCGAGGCGGACTTCGCTTCCGATCCCCTCGACCTCTATCGCGTGCTTCGCGAGACCAATCCCTCGCCTTACATGTACTTCCTCAAGCTCGGCCTCGATCACGCCGTCCTCGGTTCATCGCCCGAGGTGCTCGTGAGTCTCGAGGGAACGCGCGCCATGACCCGCCCGCTCGCGGGCACGAGGCCACGGGGCGCGTCGCAGGAAGAAGACGCCGCGCACGCGAGCGAGCTGCTCGCGGACGAGAAGGAGCGCGCCGAGCACGTCATGCTCGTGGATCTGGCGCGGAACGATCTCGGCCGGGTCTGCGAGTACGGTTCGGTGAAGGTCGCGCGACAGTTCGAGATCGAGCGGCACGCCCGGGTGATGCACATCGTCTCGGAGGTGGAGGGACGCCTCCGTCCCGAGTACGACGCGCTCGATCTCTTCCGGGCCACCTTTCCCGCGGGCACGGTGAGCGGTGCGCCGAAGATCCGGGCCATGGAAATCATCGATTCGCTCGAACCCGTGCGCCGCGGCCTCTATGGCGGGGCCATCGGTTACATCGATCCAGCGGGGCGCATGGATCTGTGCCTCGCCATCCGCACCCTCGTGGTCCATCGCGGACGCGTGCTGCTGCAGGCGGGTGCGGGAGTCGTCGCCGACTCCGACCCCGCGCGCGAGTACGAAGAAACGCGGCATAAGGCGGCAGCCCTGGTACGCGCCCTGGAGCGGTGCCAATCTTCGAGCGCGCCCCAAGCGCAGGTCGAACCTGCTTCGGCCGGAGCGCGGGGGTCTGGGGGGCAGAGCACGGCGTCACCGTTGGGATCTGCGGCCCCCCAGCTAAAGAAATGATCGTCGTCATCGATAACTACGACTCGTTTGTCTTCAATTTGGTGCAGGCCATAGGCGCCATGGGCCAGGAGATCCGGGTGTTCCGCAATGACGCCATCGACGTGGCCGGCCTGCGATCTCTTGGTCCGGATGCTCTCGTCCTCTCGCCCGGGCCCGGTCGCCCGGAGGACGCCGGAATCACCATCGCCGCCATCTCCGAGCTTTCCTCGACCATCCCCACCCTCGGTGTCTGCCTCGGCCATCAGGCCATCGCGGTTGCGTTCGGTGGGGAAGTGGTGAGAGCGGACGAACTGCGGCACGGCAAAGCTTCCCTCGTGGAGCACGAGGGGACCGGACTCTTCGAGGGACTGACCTCGCCCTTCAAGGCGGGTCGCTACCACTCTCTGGTGGCTCGGCGATCAAGCCTGCCCCCCGAACTGCGGGTCAGCGCCTGGACCGAGGACGGAGTCGTGATGGCGCTTTCTCACGCGGAGCGCCCTCTCTTCGGCGTTCAGTTCCATCCCGAATCGGTGCTGACGCCGGAAGGGTCGCAACTTCTCGCGAATTTCGTCCGGCGGACCGGGCCGGGGCTCGTCGGCCGGAAATTCAATGCTCTGAACTAGCGCGATTTCGGCGCGCTGGAGAACCCCGCGATCCGCCGCCTGCGTGTAGCCTTCACTCACGTTCACACCCGACCGCGATTCATCGCCGGCTCGGAATGGAGGTTCACATGAAGCGTTTCCCCTGGGCCATGCTGGCCTTCGCCGTCACCTTTCCTCAGATCGCCTCGGGCCAGGTCGCGAAGAAGGAGCCGCTCTCGTTCGGCGCCGAGGTCTCGCTCATCGCGGTCCCCGTCTTCGTAACCGACAAAGACGGAAAGTCCGTGTCGGGGCTTACCGCCCAGGACTTCGAGATCGAAGACGGCGGGAAGCCCGCCTCCGTCGAGGGGTTCCTCGCGGTATCGGGCGATGGTGACGTCGGCGTTCCGACGGACGGCGTCTCGAACCTGACCCGACTCTCGGCCCGGCGTCAATTCGTGCTTCTCTTCGACCTCGCACTTTCGCGCGCCCTCGTCATCGAACGGGCCCGAACCGCGGCGTTGAAGTTCATCGAGACCGAGGTGCGCCCGAGGGATCTCGTCTCGGTGGTGGCGGCGACGCCGCAGGGCATGAAGATTCTCCTCGGCCTCAGCCCGGATCGGGTGCAGATGACGCAGGCCGTCAATGCGGTGGGTCGCGGGGACATGGGACGAAGCCGGGATCCTCTGGGGATCATCTTCAACACCGGAGTTGACTCGGACGCCACCGCGAGCGTGGCCGCGGACGCAAGTACGGGGCAGGCGTCGGCGGCCGAAGAGATGCGAGACCGGGCGTTCATGATGATGCGCCAGCAAAGACAGGCCTACGCTCAACAGATCACCGTCTTCCTCGGAGGCTTCCAGGCTCTGGCGAGACAGCTCGACGCGATCCGGGGACGGAAGAACATCCTCCTCTTCTCGGAGGGGTTCGACACCTCCATCGTCTCGGGAGCCCAGGGCGTCGATCGTCAGATGAGCAGCAACTCGGTCGCCACCGGCGCCTTGTGGGAAGTGGATGGAGATGCCTACTTCGGCTCCGCCACCGGCTTGAGCGCGCTCACCAACCTCTTCGCCACCATGCGCGGGTCGGACGTGGTTATCCATGCGATCGACCTCGGGAGCGCCGGCGCCGACAGCATGAACCTCAGTTCGCAGGAGAACGTGGGCTCCACCACGTCGACCGTGGATTCGCTCGCCACCTTCGCCGCCAACACCGGCGGGCGCTTCATGAAGGGCGTGACCGATGTGGGCTCGGCCCTGAGCGACATCGCCGCCGCCACCAAGGACTACTACGTGATCGCCTTCCAGCCCACCGCCCCCGAAGTGGGCAAACTGCGCAAGCTGAAGATCAAGGTGAAGCGACCCGGTCTCAAGGTGAATCATCGCCCGGCCTACCTGGTGCCCGATCCCAAGAAACCGGATGCCTCCCGCCAGGCCCTGCAGGCCTCGGAAATGATCGCCAAGGGCCTATCCGGAGGACCGATCCTGCTCGCCGCCTACGCCTTGCCCTATCGCTCGCCCCAGGCGGGAATCGGCCTGCCCGTGGTCATTCAGATTCCCGCCGAGGCTTTTGCCGAGGCCTTGAAGCGCAAGCAGATCAACATGGAGCTCTTCGGCTACCTCGTCGACGACAAGGGCACGATCCGCGACTTCTTCAAGACCTCGCCGAGCCTCGACCCGGTGGCCCTCGGGCCCAAGATCAAGGCGAGCGGCCTTCAGATTCTCACCACCTTCGCGGCCGCCCCCGGCGACTTCGAAGTGCGCCTGCTCCTCCGCGATTCCGAGTCTCCGAAGTTCGGAGCGCTCCGTCTGAAAGTCTCGATTCCCGCCTTCCCCACCGCCCGGTTCCTCTCGGCGCCCATGGTGACCGACGACCCCTTCGCACGAGTGGCTCTGCCCACCGTCACCCAGCGCCGCCCCGGCCGCGAGATCCCCTTCCGGATCGAAGACCGGCCCTTCACCGTCGAGGCCGCCCCCATTCTCAAACGCGGCTCGGGCCGCGAGATCTGCGTCTTCAAGACGCCTTCCACCGGGGAGGCGAAGGACCTCAAGGCCGTGCTCATCGGGGCCGATGGCGTCGAGAAGGCGCAATCGATCGACGGCCTCAAGGTGAATCGGGACACCGACGGCTTCGATCGGGTGGTCTTCACCCTCGCCCCGAAGGATGTAGGCGAAGGCGAGTACGGCCTGCGCGTGAGCCTGGGAACGGGCGTTTCGAGCGTCACCCCCGTACGGGTTCACTAGCGCGCGAGGGCGGCCCTTCTGGCCTTAGCCGAGGCCGAGCGACTTGAGGTGCTCGCGCAGTCCCGGGCCGAGGTCATCGCGCTTGAGTGCCAGGTCCACGGTGGCCTTCAGGAATCCGAGCTTCTGGCCGGCGTCGTACCTCGTGCCCTCGAAGGCATAGCCGAGCAGGCGTCGTCTCGCCGCGAGGGCGCGCAGCCCGTTGGTGAGCTGGATCTCGCCGCTTCTGTCCCGGGCGGTGGTGGCGAGGTCGTCGAAGATGTCGGGGGTCAGGACGTAGCGGCCGATGATCGCGAGGTCTGAGGGAGCTTCCTCCCGTCTGGGTTTTTCCACGAGCTCGCGGAGGACGCGCACCCGCCGATCGCGCGGGTCCTCGTCGCCGCGAATCACGCCATAGGCCGAGATGTCCTCCATCGCCACCTTGAGGAGCGCAATCACCGGATCGCCGGTGCGCTCGAAGATCTCGATCATCTGAAGCAGCGCGGGCTTTCCTGGCGCGTCGATCAGGTCGTCCGGGAGCATGACCGCGAAAGGCTCGTCGCCCACGAGGCCCCGCGCGGTCAGGACGGCGTGACCGAGGCCGAGCGGCTCCTTCTGGCGGACGTAGGACACGGAGGCGAGGTTCGAGACCTTTCGCGCCTCGTGCGCCAGTTCGTGCTTGCCCCGCTCCTTGAGCGTCGCCTCGAGTTCGTAGGCGACGTCGAAATGGTCTTCCATGGTCGACTTCGACCGGCCGGTCACGACGATGACGTGCTCGATGCCCGAGGCCACCGCCTCTTCGACCGCGTACTGGATGATGGGCTTGTCGACCACGCACAGCATCTCTTTGGGCATGGCTTTGGTGGCGGGAAGGAAACGGGTGCCCAAACCGGCGGCCGGGATGACGACCTTTCGGACCTTGCGGCTCATGAGAGGAAAATAGCATCGCTCCACCCAAACGCGTCATTCGCGGCGCGGCCGTCCAAGCGGGGAGCTGATTCCAGGAAGGAACATCGTGCTCGAACTTCGCTACGTAGCTGACAACAAGGACGTCATTCTGGGCATGATCCGGGATCGGGGCGAGGACCCGGCCCGGGTTTTCGCCGAAGCCGATCCCTGGGAGCTCGATGGCAAGCGACGGGAGATCATCCAGAAGGTCGAGTCGTTGCGGCACCAGCAGCGCGTGGCCGGGGAAGAGATCGCGCGCCGCGGCAAGGCGAAGGAGGACACGGCTGCCCTCAAAGCCGAGATGAAGACGGTGTCCGACGGGATCAAGGTGTTCGACGCCGAACTCGCGGTCACCGAGCAGAAGCTCAACACCCTCATGCTGCTTCTGCCGAACCTTCCCGATGCGAGCGTGCCGCGGGGCGACGCCTCCGCCAACACCGTGGTCCGCAAGGTGGGAACGCCGGGCGTCTTCGACTTCGAGCCGAAGCTGCATGGCGACCTCGGCGCCGCTCTCGGCATCCTCGACTTCGAACGCGCGGCCAAGATTTCGGGAGCCCGTTTTTCGAGCCTGTGGGGCCTGGGCGCCCGGCTCGAGCGCGCCCTCATCCAGTTCATGCTGGATCTCCACACCAAGGAGCGCGGCTATCTCGAGATCATTCCGCCCTATCTGGTCCTGCCCGAAACCCTGGTCGGCACCGGGCAGCTCCCCAAGTTCGAGGGTGACCTCTTCAAGACCGGCACCACCGATCGCGAGCTGTATCTCATCCCCACCGCGGAGGTTCCCTTAACCTGTCTGCACCGCGACGAGATCTTCGAGCCAACGGATCTGCCGAAGAAGTTCGTGGCCTTCACTCCCTGCTTCCGTTCGGAAGCGGGTTCGTACGGCAAGGACGTTCGCGGCCTCATCCGCCAGCATCAGTTCCACAAGGTGGAACTCGTGAAGCTCACGACCGAGGAGAGTTCGATGGACGAGCTGGAGGGCATGGTGAGCGACGCCGAAGAGGTCCTGAAGCGACTGGAGCTGCCCTATCAGGTTGTGCTGCTCGCGAGCGGCGACATGGGTTTTGGGTCGTCGAAGACCTACGACCTCGAGGTGTGGCTCCCCGGTCAGAAGGCCTATCGTGAAATCTCCTCGATCTCGAACTGCAAGGACTTCCAGGCAAGGCGGGCCCAGATCCGGTATCGAAAGGAACGGGGGGGCAAGCCCCGCTTCGTCCACACCCTGAATGGCAGCGGTCTGGCGGTGGGGCGGACCATGGTAGCGGTACTCGAGAACTATCAGCAGAAGGACGGCTCGGTGCTGATTCCGAAGGTCTTGCGTCCCTACATGGGCGATCTCGAAAAGATCGAGGCGCGTTCGACCCCTTGAGCCCAAGGGGAAATGTTCGATAGCGCACATCAAAAAAGGCGGCCCCGCGCTATCCTTGACCCGAGCCCCTGTGGGCAAATTCTTCTGTCGACCGCCATTCTGAATCGTGGAGAAATCTCAATGAAACAAAATGCTTTGCGTTATCTGAGTGCCCTGGCCCTCGCGGTTCTGTCGACCGCCGCCCTCGCTCAGACCGCCCCTGAAGGCACCGTCGAAAAGTCCGCGGTCAAGACCTGGATCATGAATGTCGATGGCAAGGAATACGAGGCGCGTCCGCTGACGCCGTCGTTCTCGGGCAGCTCCGGCCTCTTCCATCTTCCCTCCGCCTACACCGTCGCCAAGGGCAAGACCGGCTTCAGCCTGTTCCGCATGAACCTGGACCGGAATCCGAAGGATCTCGATGCCGCCACCCACGGCCTCACCTTGAGCTACGGTGTCTCCAACAAGGTCGAAATCTTCGGCTCGTTCGGACTGCAGCGCAACGATGTCGACCGCCTGACCGAGCCCGGCTTCGTGAACGACTTCCCCCGCGCGGGCCGTCAGACCACCTCGCCCGGCTGGCAGACCGGCGCGGGAGACGCCATCGTGGGCCTGAAGTTCAAGCTCCTCGACGATTACAACGGCGACGGCGTGGGCCTCGCCATCCGTCCCACCATCAAGCTCCCGACCGCGTCCTTCGACGACGGTCTCGGAACCGGCAAGGTCTCCTTCGGCGCCGACCTGATCCTCTCGAAGAGCCTCAACAGCCAGGCGGAGATCCACGGCATGGTCGGCTACAAGGTCAACTCGGATCCTTCGGGCTTCGATCTCGCGAACGCGTTCCGGTGGGGCGCCGGCCTCTCCTTCCCGGTGTACCGCAAGTTCCAGATGCAGGCGGAAGTCACGGGTTCGAACTACTCGAACGCCGACTTCGAACAGATCAACCCCGTCGACTTCGTGGTCGGTCCGGTCGTGTACTTCGGCAAGGGCTTCTTCATCCGCCCGGCCTACTCCCGGAACTTCAACTTCAAGGGGGTGAGCGGCAGCACCTACAAGACCTCGAGCGGGATGAATCTGTCCATCGGCTTCGCGGGTGCGGCCGCCGGCCGCTCCATCTACGTGCCGCCTCCTCCGCCTCCCCCGGCGCCGCCCGCGCCGCCTCGGGTCGAGAATCGCCCGCCCACGGTTTCTCTCGACGCGGACAAGACCAACGCGATCACCTGCGACACCGTCCGCCTCCGTGCGAATGCTTCGGATCCCGACGGCGACTCTCTGACCTACGCATGGACCACCTCCGCCGGCCGCACCGTGGGCGAAGGCGCCAACGTCACCCTTGAGCCTGGTTGCCTGCCCGCCGGCACCGATGTCGCCGTGACCGTCACCGTGAACGACGGCCATGACCACTCGGCTTCGGCGACCCGCCACGTGATGATCGAAGCGAAGCCCAAGCCCCAGACGGTGACCCGCTCGGTCGGCCCCTTCCCGAGCGTCCGGGTGGGCGGAGGCACGCGCCTCAACAACGTCGACAAGTCCGTCCTCGACGACATGGCCACGAGACTCCGTCAGGATCCGGGCAGCCGCCTCCTCATCATCGGTCACGCGGAGAAGGGCGAGCCCAATCCCGACGTCCTCTCGCGCAAGCGCGCGGAGGCGGTGAAGGCCTACATCGTCAAGGAGCGCGGCATCGATGCCTCCCGCATTGTCACCCGCGGCGCGGGTGCGGGCGGAGGCCGGCGCGCCGAGCTCACCTTCGTGCCGGACGGCGCGGACATGCCCATGTAACTCCGGGAGCCAAGACCCTTCGTTCGGGTCGCCCGGCCGCCAAAAGGGGCGCGGATCTCGACTTCGATGTCGATCTCCGCGCCTCTCGTTTTTCCCCGCTCCTCACCCCTTCCAAACGGGGAGTAAGCACTCAGCAGGACCACCATTTCACTCGATTTCGAATCATGAGGATGAAGCTCTCGGGTATCCGCCTCTGGCTCGGCCTTCTCGCCGTGTTCGTCTTCGGCGAGGCCGCCCGTGCCGAGGCCCTGCGCTTCAGCGCCATCGGCCCCCAGGGCGGCGACGTCCGCTCGCTCGCCCGGGACCCCAAAGACCCGCGTCGCGTGTATGCGGGCACGGTCGACGGCATCCTCTACACCTCCCTCAACGCGGGGGCCTCCTGGTCGCGGCTCGACCCAGGTTTTCCCATGCGCGGCGCGAGCCTCGATGACATCCTGGTCACGGAGACGGGCGACCTGTTCGTCTCCTTCTGGAAGATCGACGGCTCGGGGGGCGGGGTGGCGCGCAGTTCGAATCATGGCGTGACCTTCCGCATGATCGGCGCCTCGCTGGAGGGCGAGTCCGTGCGCGGCCTGGCCCGGGCGCCCTCGAACCCAGCGGTCTTCGTGGCCGTGACCCGCTCCGGAGTGTTCCGCTCATCCGACGCGGGCGAGTCCTTCACCCGCATCTCCCCGAAGTCGCACAATGACCTGAAGCTCGTGGGTTCGGTCGCGATCGATCCTCGAAGCGAAAACACCATTCTGGTCGGCACCGCCCACCTCGCCTGGCGCACCGACAACGGAGGCGTCTCCTGGCGTCCGATCCAGCAGGGAATGATCAGTGACTCCGATGTCATGACCCTGACCCTCGACCGGCGTGAGCCCGCCACCGTTTTCGCCACCGCCTGCACGGGGATCTGGCGCTCGCGCAACGCCGGAGCCTCCTGGACAAAGGTCCTCGGCATCCCCTCGGTGAGCCGCAGGACGCGCGCCTTCGCGCAGGACTTCGATCGTCCCGATACGTTCTACGCAGGCACCACCGACGGGGTGTATGTGAGCGAGGACGACGCCAGGACTTTCGTGCGCACCACCGCCCCCGGCCTGGTGGTGAACGCCTTGATCTCCCTGGGCGGCGGCCGCCTGATTGCGGGGGTGGAGGGTGAGGGCATGCTCGTCTCCTCCGATTTCGGACGCAGCTGGTTTTCCTCGAACGACGGGTTCCGCGAGCGCCTGGTCCGCCAGATCATCCCCGATGAACCAAGGCGACGCGTGCTCGCGCTGACCGGCGCCGACGGGCCGAAGAACTCCGCCTTGTTCGAACTGGACCGCGCGCGGGACTTGTGGCGACGAGTGGAGCTTCCCTCGGGCCGCGAGATCCGCACCGTCGGCCTTTTCGAGAACGGGGAGATGGTGGTGGGCACGGATGACGGCGTTTTCCTCGGGAGTGTCGCGGGGCCGCCCTGGATCCGGCAGACGCTTTCCATCAGCGGAGCGGACCCGCACCCCCAGGTCGACGACCTCCACATTCGGGGCCAACAGGTGCTGGTCGCGACCGACCACGGTCTGTTTTCGAGCCATGATCGCGGCGCCTCCTGGACGCTTCTCCGTTTTGGACCCACGAGATCGGTGACCGCCCTCGCCGTGGCCGCTTCCGGGCGCGTGGTGGTGGCGACCGCTCTTGGCATTTATGCGGCCGATGACGGCCTTGATTTCAAACCGGTTGCCTCGGTGGGACTGCGCGGCCTCAAGAGACTCGCGTTCGCACCCTCGAGCGACACCAAGATCTTCGCGGCCACGTCGTACGGCCTCCTGGTCAGCCGCGACGCCGGCCGGTCGTGGTTCGACTCAGACACTCCTCTTGGCCGGGTCACCGGGCTCACCCAGGCGAGCGACGGAAAGACCGTGTTCGCGGCGGATGCGGACATCAAGACCGTCTTTGTGTCGCAAGACGGAGGGTCGACTTTCTGGCCCATCGACGCCACCGGGCTCTCATCGCAGCGGACGTTCGCCCTCGCCATCGAGTCCCCGCGCGAGCCGGACGGCGTGCCCGTCCTCATCGTGGCCGCTTCCGGCGGCGGGCTGCTGGAAGCGCGCATGGGCGGGGGTGCCGCGGAACGGAAAACACAGTAGCCTCATAAGCCAAGCGACCTCATGAAGCTCTTCATCGGCGTGCTCGGCCTTCTTTTCGCGACCTCCGCCTCGCGCCCTGGTTCCGCGGCTCAGGAGCGTGCTCCCTCTCCCGTTTCCCAGGCACCCGTGGCCTCCGCCGATCTGGCCGGATACATCGCGAGTCTCGAGGAGCCCGGGCGCGCCGAATGGCAGAAGCCGGATGAAGTCATCCGAGCCCTGCAGCTTCAACCCGGGGAGACCTTGTGCGACGTGGGCTCGGGGCCGGGCTACTTCGCCCTTCGGGCCGCCCGAAGGCTCGAATCCACCGGCTGGGTCTACGCCGAAGACGTCGAGGCCTCGATGATCGACGCCCTTCGCGACCGCGTGAGCCAGGCCCGGCTCTCGAACGTCACTCCGATCCTCGGCCTGCCCGACGACCCCCTGCTGCCCAAGACCTCCTGCGATGTCGTCCTCGTGGTGAACACCTACCATCTCTTCCCGAACGGTCCGGCGTTCCTGCGGCGTCTTGCGAAATCACTGAAAGCCGGCGGGCGCCTGGCCAACATCGACTTCCACAAGCGCGAAACCCCGCAAGGGCCCGTGGTGGCGCGACGGGTGGCGCGCGAGACGTTCCTCGCGGACGCGCAGCGCGCGTCTTTCAAGCTCGTCGGCGAAGAGAAGTTCCTGCCCTACCAGTACTTCCTCGTCCTCAAACCCGCGCGCTGATCCCTTCGATCAAGCGAAGGCCGGATTCATTCCGGCCGGAGCGCTCAAGGCAAAAACCGCGAGAGCCAGGGTAGCTTGGACAGGTCCGAGTAGAGGATGAAGACCATGAGCGCCATGATCAGCACGAAGCCCGCGTTCAGGAACACGAGTTTCACCTTCTCCGAGAGGTCACGGCGGATCACCATCTCCGCGAGCAGCACCGCGATGTGACCGCCGTCGAGCGGGGCCATGGGGAAGAGGTTCAACACCCCGACCGAGATGGAAAGCAAGGCGATCAGGAACAGGATCGAAACGATGCCGGTGCGCGCGGCTTCGCCCGCGGCCTGGGCGATGCCGATGGGCCCGGACAAGGCGGACTTCGCGGCCACCCGGAAGGTCAGGAGCTGCTTGAGGAGACTCAC
Source organism: uncultured Acidobacteriota bacterium (assembly GCA_964646485.1). GTDB lineage: Bacteria > Acidobacteriota > Vicinamibacteria > Fen-336 > JAGNNV01 > JAGNNV01. The sequence continues at coordinate 5,096 of CAZYEA010000087.1, read as the reverse complement.
CATCTGAACCGTGCGGTCCCAGGTCTCGCGCCCCGCCTCCTTCACCGCGCGGGAGAAGCCGAACTTCTTGATCACGAACTTCTCCGAGATGCCGACGCGGCTTTCCCTGGGTGCGATGTTCAAGGTGAGGCGCTCCGACCCGCGCAGGATCTCGAAGGCAATCGGCTGATCGCCCGCCGCGCGCACCTTGGCGGGCACGTCCGCGAACGATTGCAGGGGCGCGCCCGCAACCCGCAGGAGACCGTCGTCGACCTTGAGCCCGGCCATCTCCGCGGGTGAATCCTTCACCACCTGGCCCACGCGCACCAGGGGGAATACGCCGATGTCGCCCATCTTCCCGTCGATCACGCGGGCCCGCATGGTTTTGGTGAGGCGCTCCGCTCCCCGCGCGATCTCCACCGTGATGTCGAGGCTGGGGCGCATGAGAATGCCGATCTGCACCTGCTCCCAGTCTTCGGCCACTTCTCCATCGAACTTCGTGATGGTGTCGCCGGGCTGCAGACCCGCGGCTTCGGCGGGGGAACCGGGGTCGATGGCCCCGATGGTGGGCACGTCATAGCGGACCCCGGGCACGCCCACCCCGAGCATGAAGATGATGGTGAAGGTGAGGATGGCGAGGACGGCGTTCATGGCCGGGCCCGCGAAATACACGATCAGCCTCTGCCAGCGCGGCCGGGAGAGGAAATCGTTGCCGTCGCCCCTTGGGGCGGTGTCTTCGGAGATGAGGTCGTCCCCCTCACCCTCGAGCTTGACGTAGCCGCCGAGGGGAATCAGGGAGACCCGGTAGTCGGTGTCCCCGCGCTTGAAGCCGAACAGCCTCTTCCCGAAACCGAAGGAGAAGATGAAGACTCGCATGCCGAAGGCCTTGGCCAGGAGGAAGTGGCCGGACTCGTGGAAGAAGATGATGATGCCGAGGACGACGATGAGCGACACCGTCGAATTGGCAAAGCTGCCGATTGCGTCCATCAAGCGAAGGGGGTTCCAATCATGCTGGGAAAGACTCCGGAGTCTAGTTGGCCGACCCTCAAAATCCTCAGTCCAACCGCTTGTAGAGTGGTCCCATGGCTGTCCTTGCCGACGTCCTGGTCGCGGTGGTTGCCCTCCTCCACTCCTGGTTCATGGTCCTCGAGATGTTCTTGTGGACGAAGCCCATCGGCCTGAAGACGTTCCGGAATTCCCCCGAACATGCTCAGGCCTCCGCCACCCTCGCCGCGAATCAGGGCCTGTACAACGGCTTTCTGGTGGCCGGCCTTGTCTGGGGCCTGGTGACCTCGCCTCCCGAGCAGGCCTTCGCGGTGAAGACCTTCTTCCTCGCCTGCGTGGTCACCGCGGGGACGTACGGGGCCTTCACGGTTTCGAAGAGGATCTTCTTCGTCCAGGCCATTCCCGCGATCCTCGCCCTCGGCCTCCTGTTCGGAGCGCGGTGAGTTCAGGCCGGATGCAGAGCTGAGCAGGCGGTTCGCGCCAGGGCCCGCGCGGCCCGATCGACCTCCAGAACCGTCTCGAGGTTCTGGGCGGCCACGGGAGCGTGGTTCATCACCACCTCGCTCACGATCTCGGTGATTCCCGTGAAGGGGATCTGCCCGTCGAGGAACGCCTGCACCGCCACCTCATTGGCGGCGTTCAGGGCCGCGGGCGTGGTGCCGCCGCGCACCAGTGCGGTCTGGGCGAGGCGCAGGCTCTGGAACCGGCCGTGGTCAGGCGGTTCGAAGGTCAGGGAGAACGCGTCTTTGAGGCTCATCGGTTCGAGCGCGGTCGGCCAGACTTCCGGGTAGGTGAGTGCGTACTGAATGGGGATCCGCATATCCGTGCGCCCGAGTTGCGCCAGCACTGTCCCGTCCCGAAACTCCACCATCGAGTGAACCACCGACTGGGGGTGGACCACCACGTCGATCCGGTCCGCGGCCACCCCGAAGAGCCAGTGGGCCTCGATGATCTCGAGGGCTTTGTTCATGAGGGTGGCCGAGTCGATGGTGATCTTGCGGCCCATCCGCCAGGTGGGGTGGTTCAGGGCTTCCTCGACCGTGATTTCCGGGAAGGTCTGAGCCGGGCGGTTGCGGAAAGGGCCGCCCGAGGCAGTGAGCCACAGCTTGCGGACGCTGTCGATGTCCCGCGAGACCAGACACTGATGAAGGGCGCAATGCTCGGAGTCGATGGGCAGGAGCCTGGTGCCGCGGGCCCGCTGCTCGCGGGTCATGGCCTCCCCGGCCATGACCAGGGTTTCCTTGTTGGCGAGGGCCACGTCTTTGCCCGCGCGGATCGCGGCGAAGGTGGGAACGAGGCCCACCGCACCAACCGCCGCCGCCACCACGATCTCCGCCTCCGCCGCGGTCGCGACCGCGGTCATGCCGCTCTCGCCGACGCCCACCTCGATGCCGGAGAGATCTACCAGGCCGAAGAGCGTCTCGCGAACCCCTTCGGTCGCCACCGAAACGATCTTGGGACGGAACTCCCCGATCTGCTCCGCTAGTCTTTTTGCATCATTTCCGGCGGAGAGGCCCACCACCTTGAAGCGATCCGCGAAGGCGCGCACGACCGCAAGGGTATTGGTTCCGATGGAGCCGGTGGAGCCGAGGATGGAAATGGCTTTCATGAGCTAGGTGAGCCGAAAGTAGCACAAGGCGCCCGTCGCATAAGCGATACTTGCGCTCACAGTATGTCCCTTTGCATAGGCGTTCTCAAGGAAACACCGGTCGGGGAGAGACGTGTCGCCCTGGTTCCGGGCGATCTCAAGGCCATCAAGGCGCTCGGAGCCGAGGTGATGATCGAAGCGGGAGCAGGCACGGCGTCCGCGTACCCCGATCCCGCATACGAAGCGGCGGGAGCGAAGATCGCGAAGTCCCGCGACGAGCTCCTCGCCGCCGCGCAGATCGTCCTCTTTGTTTCGCCCCCGACCGGGCTCGCCGGTCCGGGCCGAAGCGGCCAGCTCTTCATCGGCATGGGCGATGCCCTCTCCAAGCCCGCTCCCCACGCGGCCCTGGCCAAGAGCGGCGCCTCCACCCTGGCCCTCGAACTCGTGCCACGGATCACCCGCGCCCAGTCAATGGACGTGCTCTCGTCCATGGCCACACTCCTCGGCTACCGCGGCGTCCTGCTCGGCGCCGACGCCCTGCCCCGGGTGTTCCCCCTCATGATGACCGCGGCGGGGACCCTCTCGCCCGCGAAGGTCCTGGTCATGGGTGCGGGGGTGGCCGGCCTCTCCGCCATCGCCACCGCGAAGCGTCTGGGTGCGGCCGTCACCGCCTACGACGTGCGCGCGGCCGCCAAGGAGCAGGTGGCTTCTCTCGGCGCCAAGTTCCTCGAGATCGAAGTGGATTCGAAGGAAGCCGAAGGAACCGGCGGCTACGCCAAGGCGGTGAGTGAAGACTTCCTCGCCCGCCAGCGCGCGGCCATGCTGAAGGCGGTCTCCGACTCCGACGTGGTCGTCACCACCGCGGGCGTCCCCGGCAAGAAGGCGCCCGTCCTCGTCACCCGGGCCATGGTCGAGGCCATGCACCCCGGCGCGGTGGTGGTCGACCTCATGGCCGAAAACGGCGGCAACTGCGAAGTCACGAAGCCCGGCGAGACCGTGGCCGTGGGCGGCGCGGTGGTGCTCGGGCCCACGAACGTGGTGTCCCACCTCGGCGGCCACGCCAGCCAGATGTTCTCCCGGAACCTCCTGAACCTTCTCAAGCTCATCGTCAAAAAGGGCGAGATGGTTCTCGACACCAAGGACGAAATCATTCGCGAGGCCCTGGTGGCCCAGGGCGGCGACGTGATCCAGCCCCGCGTGCGAGAGGCCCTCGGTCTTCCCGCCCCCGTCGCTTCCTGAGCCGTCCTCCAGGAACTCCTTCCCTCAGGATCCAAACGAAAGTGGAGCCCTCAAGCATGACCCACGCACCCGATCTCCTGTCCTCCCTCTATGTCTTCCTGCTCGCCACCTTCGTGGGGCTTGAAGTCATCAAGCGGGTTTCCCCCCTGCTCCACACCCCCCTGATGTCGCTCACCAACGCGATCTCCGCGATCTCCATCGTGGGCGCCCTCATCATCACGGGCAAAGCTGAGACCCCGCTCTCCGCGGCCCTGGGCATGGCCGCGGTGACCTGCTCGATGATCAACGTGACCGGCGGCTACCTCATCACCTTCCGCATGATCAAGATGTTCAAGAGAAAGGGAGCGCAGAAGTGAACGAGACGTTCATTCCGGTCGCGTACCTCGCCGCCTCCGCGGCGTTCATCCTCGCCCTGAAGTGGCTTTCGAGCGTCCCCACCGCCATGCGCGGGGTCATCGTCGGCTGCATCGGCATGACCCTGGCCATCGGCGGGACCCTGCTCTCGCCCGAGATCGTGACCTACCAGAACATCGCGATCGCGCTGGTTCTCGGCACCATCATCGGCGTGCCCATGGCCCTCATGCCCATGACCGCGGTGCCCCAGCGGACGGCCCTCTCGCACGCCTTCGGCGCGCTCGCCGCGGCCCTCGTGGGCGGCGCCGAGTATTCCCTGCGCTACTCCAACGTCGATCGATTCACCATGTTCGCGCTGGTCATCGAGGTGCTGCTTGGATCCTTGACCTTCAGCGCCAGCCTCATGGCCTTCGGAAAACTGCAGGAGATCCTCCCGCAACGGCCGATCACCTACAAGGGCCAGAACTTCGTGAACCTGGGCGTCCTCGCGGTCGCGATCCTCCTCGGGGTGGGCCTAGTCATGAACCCCGCGAACACCACGCTCTTCCCGATCATGGTGATCCTGGCCTTCACCTTCGGAATCATGCTGATCGTTCCGATCGGCGGCGCGGACATGCCCACGGTCATCGCCCTCCTGAACTCCTACGCCGGCCTCTCCGCCGCGGCCATGGGCTTCGCTCTCGACAACAAGCTCCTCATCATCGCGGGCTCTCTCGACGGCGCCTCCGGTCTCATCCTCTCCATCATCATGTGCAAGGCCATGAACCGCTCGTTCGCCAATGTGCTCTTCGGAGCCTTCGGTCAGGTTCAGACCGGCCCCGCCGGCAAGGTCGAAGCCAAGCCGGTGAAGAGCGCCACCAACGAAGAGGCGGCGGCTATCCTCGCGAACTCCAACCTGGTCGTGGTGATCCCCGGCTACGGCATGGCGGTG
>CAZYEA010000086.1:14713-16292 GCA_964646485.1 uncultured Acidobacteriota bacterium | reverse complement strand
CATCGACACCCCCGGCCACGTCGACTTCAGCTACGAGGTGAGCCGCTCCCTTGCCGCCTGCCAGGGCGCCCTGCTCGTAGTCGACGCGAGCCAGGGGGTCGAGGCCCAGACCCTCGCAAACGCGCACCTCGCGGTCGAGAACCATCTCGAAATCATCCCCGTCATCAACAAGGTCGACCTGCCTTCGGCCGAACCCGAGCGCGCGAAGGAGCAGATCGAGAGCGTCATCGGCATCGACGCCTCCGGAGCGATCCTGGCTTCGGCCAAACAGGGAATCGGTATTCCCGAGATCCTGGAAGCCATCATCCACCGGATTCCCGCGCCGAAGGGGAATCCCGAAGGTCCGCTGCGTTGTCTCGTCTTCGACTCCTGGTTCGACCAGTACCGCGGGGTCGTGATCCTCGTCCATGTCGTCGACGGCGCGCTGAAGCCCGGGATGAAGATTCGTCTGATGCAGTCTGAGGGCAGTCACGAGGTGGAAGGCCTCGGGGTCTTCACCCCCAAGCCCATGCCCGTCGATTCCCTGAGCGCGGGCGAGGTCGGCTTCGTGGTTGCGGGGGTGAAGCGCGTCTCCGAAACCAAGATCGGCGACACCATGACCGACGATCGCAATCCTGCCTCCGAGCCTCTGCCCGGCTTCAAGGACGTGAAGCCCATGGTCTTCGCGGGCCTCTATCCGATCGAAGCGAACAAGTACGGCGAGCTTCGCGAGGCCATGGAGAAGCTCCGCCTCAACGACGCCTCTTTCAACTACGAGCCCGAGACCTCTGCCGCCCTCGGTTTCGGCTTCCGCTGCGGTTTCCTCGGCCTCCTCCATATGGAGATCGTGGAAGAGCGCCTGGAGCGCGAATTCGGCCTCGAGTTGATCGTGACCGCGCCGTCGGTCAAGTATCGGGTGATGAAGACGGACGGCGAGATCATCGACGTCGATTCCCCCGCGCGGCTGCCGGATCCCGGTTCCATCGAAGCCATTGAGGAACCGGTCATCACCGCGACCATCCTGACCGCACCCGAATACGTGGGCGCGATCCTCCAGCTCTGCCAGGACAAGCGGGGCATACAGAAGAACATGGGCTACATCACGCCCACCCGCGTGATGATCACCTACGAGCTGCCCATGGCCGAGGTGCTGCTCGACTTCTACGATCGCTTGAAATCCGCGTCCAAGGGCTACGCCTCGCTCGACTACCAGATCACGGGATGGTGGGTGTCGCCCCTGGTGAAGCTCGACGTGCTCGTCAACGAAGAGCCGGTGGACGCGCTCTCCATCATCTGCCACAAGGACACGTCCTATCAGCGCGGCAAGACCCTGGTCACCAAGATGCGCGGCCTCATCCCGCGCCAGATGTTCGACGTGGCTATCCAGGCCGCGATCGGCTCGCGCATCATCGCGCGCGAGAGCGTCAAAGCCCTGCGCAAGAACGTCATCGCGAAGTGCTACGGCGGCGACATCAGCCGCAAGCGCAAGCTCCTCGACAAGCAGAAGGAGGGCAAAAAGAAGATGAAACAAATCGGCCGCGTTTCGATCCCACCAGATGCCTTCATCCAGGTTCTGAAGACCAACAGCTAACCCCCGGCG
>CAZYEA010000086.1:0-14703 GCA_964646485.1 uncultured Acidobacteriota bacterium | reverse complement strand
AAGGAGGGCAAGAAGCGGATGAAGAAAGTGGGCAGCGTCGACATCCCCCAGGAAGCCTTCCTCGCCGTGCTCAAGGTCGACGAGTAGAAACCCTCATCGCCGCGCCGTGCTCCTCGAGGAGGGTGCGCAGGACCGAGCGATGGCAGCGCATTTCGTCCTCGCAGTAGCAGCCAAGCGCGAAGTCGGTCTGCCTTGAGAGTGCGGCCAGTAGAACGAGGAGGTGTTCCGCCTCGGGGCGCTTCATCTCACTCCGATACTTCCTGGCGAAAGTGATCCAGTCCTTTTCGGTCGCTGCGGCCTGGCCGAGCTTCACCAGCGCCTCGCTGGGGGCGAGGCCTGGAAGCCACACATCGTAGAAATCGCGCGCGGCGAACTCCGTCTTCGGCACCCCGCGGGGCGGACGACGCACCGTGCCGATGCGCAAGCCTTCATCCTTCGTCCGCCGGGATCCCAGTTGAACCACTCGTATCGCCATGGGGAAGCCGGGCCTGCTCCTATTTGTTGCGGGTCGGTCGTGGCGAGGGTTTGGCCTGTGTCTTCCGCGCCGGCGAAGCCTTGAGGACGGGAGGTGCAGCGAAGGGCGAATCGTTCCAGAAGTCGACCACGCACTTCCACTCGCCTCTGTCGGTGCGTTTCCAGACGGTGAGATAGCGACCCTGCGCGCGCGTGACCTTGCCCTTGGCATCGGCGAAGGTGATTTCGTTCGACCCCATCGTGTAGCCGAGGTCGCCCGAAGATGACACCACCGCCTGCGCCGGCTTCCAGCTGATCGAGAAGAAGGGCGTCTTCAGGCTGCCGCCGACGTAGTTGCGGATCGCCGCCTTGCCGGAGACCGCGGCCACCCCGGGCGGATAGACCACGGCGTCATCGGACCAGTACGAGAGGATGCGATCGAGGTCCTTGCCGGCGGCCGCGACCCGCGCCCAGTCCGTATCCGTCTGGAGAAGCGCCGTCCGCGCTGGGTCGGACCTCTGAGCCACTGCCGGGGCGGAGAGGAGTAGGGCAAGCAGGGTACCGGCGGCGACAGACGGTTTGTTCATCAGGACTCCCCGGAGGTGCGAGAGACGACGCTCGACCAAAGTGTAACCGCGCTTAGGACAGGAGGATTTCCGCGAGCGCTTCCTCGCTGCCCGGCTTCTCCCGGAAGAAGAGGGTGGGCTCGAACAGTTCGAGCTCGAGGAGGATGGGCTCGCCGGAGTCGTCGCGGGCGATGTCGACCCGGGCGTAGGGAATGTCCGGCACTCCGGCCCGGACGAGGACATCGCGCCCCATGGCGATCGCGTCCGGCCTCGAGTCGACCGGCTGCCCCTCCGGCCCGACGTGACGTCCGCCCTTGAAAGCCGAGTTCTTCATCACGGTGTGCGAATAGACGCCCCCGAAGAACAGGAGGCTGTTCTCGCCCCCTTCATCCACGTCTCGCACGAAGGGCTGGATCATGACGCCGCGATCGGGACGATGGCGGTCCAGGTAGGCCTGGCCTTCCGGGTATCGCGCGGGCTCCACCCGGATGGTCTCCCAGGAGTCGGCGGAGATCGTCGGCTTGAGGACCACCGTGGTCCAGCCGCGCCGCGAGCAGATCAAGGCGAGGCTCGCGACCTCACCTTTCTCCACGAACGCGGTGGGCACGATGGGCACGCCTTTTTCGGCGAGTCCGCCCATGTAGCGCTTGTCCATGTTCCAGCGGATCGTTTCCGGCGCGTTCACCACGGAGGTGACTTTCTCGACCCGCGACAGCCAGGCGAGGAACTCACCGACGCGGCGGTAGTAGTCCCAGGGCGATCGCAGCAGGGCGAGGTCGACCTCCTCCCACGGAAAGTCCCGGTCGTCCCAGGAAGAGGTGATGACCAGGGCGCCGCGCCGGGCGAGAGCCGCCGCGAGCGGACGATCGTCATCTTCGATCTCGGGATGTTTCGGGTTGGTGACGAACGCGATCTTCATGGCCGCGGGAGCTTACGACGCGTGCCGCAGCGCCCGGGTGGCGCGAAGCCGCGCCCTACTTCTCCCGGGCCAGCGCGAAGAAATGATTGGCGCCGGCGGCCTTTCCGTTCTGCCACGAGGTCCAGCTCGCCTCCATCCGGCCGTCGGGCAGGAAGCGGATCTCACCGTTGTGGATGAACGCGTCCTTGTTGACGTCCAGGTTGGTGCCGCCGTCGAAGTCGAACACCAGCTTCTCGGCAGTGGAGGCGGTCTTCGAAAGACGCATGTGCGGCTGGTTTCCGCCCGAGCAGTAGTGGGTCATGATGAGCTCGCCCTGGTCGAGGTGGTACATCGAGCGCATCTCATGGGGTTCGCCCGGGAAGAGGACTTCCATGACCACGCTGCCTCCCGAGATCACTTCGTAGCGGATCTTCCCCTTGGGACCCGTGGCGCTGCCGATGGGTCCGGACCAGTCTCCGCTCAGGCCCTTGAGCTTCTGGAAGGCCGCCTTGCCGTCGACGGTTTGAGCCTGAAGGGCGGAGGGAACGGCCAGGGCCACGGCCGCGGCCGCAACGAACGAGAGGGACTTTCTGATCATGGTTTCTCCTGAATGAGCCGATGGTTGAATCAGCGACCGGTCTTGTCGATGCGATTGTGAATGGAGGTGACCTCCATGAGAGCGGCCGTGGCATACCAGCCGTAGGCCTCGAAGGCGAGCGCCCCCGCGGCCACCGCCGGGTCGGTCGCGAGCAGAGCCTCGGCTTCTTTCACCGTCTTCACGTTGAACACGAAGATGCCCCGGTACTGCCGGTCGTTCTTGACCATAGGCCCCGCGACCACGAGTTTGCCTTCCCCCGCCAGTCGGCCCAGGTTGGTCATATGGCCGGCGAAGAGCCGGTCATTCTCCTCCTTCGGTATGTCGGCTTTCGGCCCGGTCTTGAGGATGACGAAGACATAGCTCTTCATGCCCCGCTGATCGGCCCCCAGGCGTTCGGCGAGGGCCGCGTCGTAGGGCGGAGGAGAGGCGGGCCTCTCCTGCCCTGCCGCCACCCCGGCGAGGGCAAGACAAAAGACGACGAGAGTCGAACGCATCAGCGCTTCTCCTTGAGTTCGGGCACGTTCTCGCGGAGGGTGTCTTTGGGCAGCATGAACATGAAGGCGCCCATCATCTTGAGCATGAGGCGCGTCTTGAACGGCACATCGCCGGTCTCGACCACGGCCTTGATGTTGCCCAGGATGTCGACCCAGCTGGTGCGCACGGAATCGGCGGTCTTCTTCTGATCCACGAACTTCGAATGCACCACGGTCACGCGAGTCACCCCGCCCTTCTCCTCGAGCGTCCATTCGACCAGGGTCGGGGTCTCGGGGAGGTTGGTGAAGCGGAAGGTGTGGACGAAGCGCGTGGGCGGCACGAACTCGCGAACCTCGCCCACGATGAAGACGCGCTTGCCGTCTTCGCTCCGGTAGATCATCCGGGACCCTGGTTTGAAATCGCTGTCGAGAACCGTCCCGAACATCGGTTTCTGGATCTGCTTGAGCTTGGTGATCTCGGCCCATACGTCGGCGACCGGCGCTTTGATCTCGACGACGTGAACCTGACGTTCTTCCATGGAGTCTTCCTCGTTCAGGCGCGCTTCAGGCGCCTTGTTTCATTCTTCGCGGACTTTTCTTCCACCGTGCGCTTGAGGCCGACCAGGGCCGCAGCCCAGTCGCCCTGATATTTCCCCACCCAGCGCTCGTAGATATGCCGGATGGGCACCGGATTGAGGTGATTGATGCGCCGCCTCCCGTCGGCCTCCACGGTGACGAGATCGGCCTCGCGGAGGAGGTTCAGGTGCTGCATGACCAGGAAGCGGCTCTCGTCCAGGGCCTCGGCGATCTCACCGGTGGTGCAGGGCCGGTCGCGCAGGATGTCGAGGATCCGCCGTCGATGCGGGTTGGCGAGGGCGCGCCAGACGTGATCGAGGTCTTCATGTGACATTGTCAATACGTAAAGACTATGTCACATTAAAATCGGGGTCAAGCCTTTTTTCGCAGGAATCGTTCCCGGAAGCCTGCGAAAGTTCAACCCGATGAACCGCCCCCTGCTAGCTTTCCCTCCCGTTCTTTCCTGAGGATTTTTGAAACATGCGTGATCGCTTTCTCTTCGTCCTGCTCTTCCTGTCACTGGCGGCTTCGGTCCCGGCCCAGCCCGGCCGCGGAGCGCTCCCCGGACAGGGCCCCGCTCCCGCTCCTTCGGAGTCCCCGGCCCGGCCGCCCGCCGAAGCTCGCCCGGCTGCACCTGCGGCGGACAACTACAAGCAGACCCAGCACACGGGAAAGTTCGGCGGCCAGACCGTGGCCTATACGTCGACCGCGGGCACCATGGTGCTGAAGAGTGCGACCGGCAAGCCGCGCGCGAACGTCTTCTTCGTGGCCTACACGAAAGACGGCGTGCCCGCGGGCTCCCGCCCCATCGCCTTCGCCTACAACGGCGGCCCGGGCTCCGCTTCGGTCTTCGTCCACATGGGCCTCTTTGGGCCGAAGCGCGTGCAGATGGCGGACGACGGCTTCCAGCCCGCACCCCCCTATGAGCTCGTGGACAACGAAGACTCCATCCTCGACGTCGCGGACGTGGTGGTCATCGACGCGGTGACCACGGGCTGGTCGCGCATGGTGGAAGGCGAAACCGGAACGAGCTTCCACGGCGTTCGCCAGGACATCGAGGCGTTCTCCGACTTCATTCGCCAGTACCTGATGAAGTTCAATCGCTTCGCCTCTCCGAAATACCTGATGGGCGAGAGCTACGGCACGGTGCGTTCCGCGGGTGTGGGCGCGGATCTGCAGGCCCGCCACGGCATCGAACTGAACGGCATCGTCCTCATTTCCTCGGTGATCGACTTCTCTACCCTGTCCGAGGCGCCCGGCAACGAGCTCAATTACGCGAGCTTCCTGCCCACGTATACCGCGGATGCCTGGTATCACAAGCGACTCGGGCCGGAGCTTCAGGACATGGACCTCAAGAAGGTGCTGGACGAGTCGCGGAAGTTCGTCTGGGGCGAGTACATGACCGCGCTCGTGAAGGGCAGCCGTCTCACCGCGGCCGAACGCAAGGACATGGCGGGTAAGGTGGCGAAGTTCACCGGTCTTTCCGCCACTTTCGTCGAAGAGGCGAATCTGCGCGTCAGCCCGGCTCGGTTCCGCAAGGAGCTGCTGCGCGACAAACGCCTGATGGTCGGTCGCCTCGACGGCCGCTACACCGGCCTCGACCGCGACGCCGCGGGCGAGAGCCAGGAATTCGATCCCTCGAACACCGCCCTTCAGGGGGCTTACACGGCACTCTTCCTCGACTACGCGAAGAACGAGCTCAAGTGGGAGAGCGAACTGCCCTACACCACCTCCGCAAACGTCCGCCCCTGGCAGTACGAGGAAGGCCGGTATCTGAACCTCGTCGACAATCTCCGCGCCGCCATGGCCCGCAATCCGTACTTGAATGTGATGGTCGTGAACGGGTACTACGACATGGCGACGCCCTTCGCGGGCAGCGAGTACACCTTCGACCACCTCGGCTACGAGAAGACCTACGCGGACCGCACTCACTTCACGTACTACGAGGGCGGCCACATGATGTACATCCGCCCCAACATGCTGAAGGCCCTCAAGAACGATCTCGCGGGGTTCGTCAACCGGACGAAGGACGGAAAGAGCCGGTAACCAGGACTTGAAAGAGATGGGCGAGGCGCCTCCCCTCGGCTACCGGGCGGTCACCGCCCTCTCGCGCTTCCTCCTCCGTCTCTTCTACCCCCGTCTCGAGATGATCGGCGCGGAAGCGATTCCGCGCCGCGGCCCGCTCATCGTGGCCGCGAACCACCACAACTCCCTGGTGGACGCCATGATGCTCGTGGCCCTCGTTCCGCGGTGGCTGCGCACGCTTGCGAACGCGCCTCTCTTCCGCCATCCGCTGATCGGGCCGTTCCTCAAAGCCATGGGAGGTCTTCCCGTCCATCGCCGGCAGGAGGCGGGGAACGACCCGTCGCGCAACCAGGCCCTCTTCGACGCCACCACCGCCGCCCTGCGCAAAGGCGGCGCGATCATGCTGTTTCCCGAGGGACGCACACAGCCCGAGCCCGTTCTCCTCGAACTGCGAACGGGCGCCGCCCGCATGCTTCTCGAAGCACACGCGAAGGGCCCACTCGATCTCCCGGTGGCGCTCCTGCCCGTGGGCCTCGTCTTCCGTGACCCGGGCACGTTCCGCGAAGGAGAGGCGCTGGTCCTGGTCGGTGAGCCCGTCGACACCACCGAAGCGCTGAGCCTCGCCCCGGCTCAACCTGAAGAAGCGGCGCGGCGCCTGACCGAAAAGCTCGCGGACGCACTGCGCGAAGTCATCGTGGAAGCGGGGGATCGTGAAACGCTGAGTCTCCTTCGGCTCGCTCAGGACATCTGGGCCGACGGCGCGGCAAGACGCGCGCTGCCCCCGGTCGAAGGCATTGCCTGGCTCAAGAACGCCCTCGCCGCCTTTCGTTCGCTCGAAGGCGTTCGTCCGGCGGAAGCCTCTCGACTGCGCGACGCGCTCGCGGAGTGCGCCCGCTCGCTCGAAGAGGCGCGACTGTCGGTTTCCGATCTCTCCCGGGGCCCAGGTTTGAGTTCGCCCTCGACTCTCGTGGCCCTCGCCCTGTCCGCGCCGTTGGCACTCCTGGGTCTTCTCGCTCACATCGTGCCCTACAAGCTCACCGGCCGCGCGGTCGCCCGCATCCTCAAAGACGAGGAGGAGGAAGCGACGGACAAGATCGCCGCCGGCTTCGTGTTCTTTCTTCTCGCCTGGGCCGCGGAAGCCGCCCTCGCCTATCGCTTCGCGGGACCGGTCGCGGCTGTGGCCCTCCTCGCCGCCGTCCTTCCGCTGGGCTTCGTCACCATCTGGTGGATGGAGACCGCGAACCGGCTCGCGCACGAACGGCGGGTGCGACGCGCGTTCAATGACGGAACCGCCGCGCGCTTGCGCGAGCGGTGCATTCATCTCGCCGAAGATTTCGGGAGAATCGCCTCGGCATGACCATTCCGCTCTGGGCTTCCCGCCTCGCCCTCGTGGCCGGAAGTCTCGTCTTCTGGTTCTGGAGCCAGCGGCTCATCGGCGGCCGCGCCTTCCCTGAGGGGCGCATTGGCGATCGCCTGCTCGAGATGACGGCGCCCGCGCACCAGTTCCTGCTCGATCACCCGAAATGGGCCGACCGGCTTCTCATCTTCACCTCTCTCCTCATCGACGCCCTTGGCCTGTTCATCATCGGTCTCGCCGTCCTCGGGGAAAGCGTGCGGCCGTTCGTGGGCATGCTGCTCGTGTTCGTCCTGCGCCAGGTCTGCCAGGGGCTGTGCGCGCTGCCCTCTCCCGAGAAGATGATCTGGCGCGATCCGGGATTTCCGAGCCTCTTCGTGACCTACGGTGTTGCCACCGATCTGTTCTTCTCCGGACATACCGCGATCGCGGTCTACGGCTGCCTCGAGCTTGGCCGGCTCCTCGGGCTTCCCGGAGTGGTCGCGGGCGTCCTGATCGCGTTCATCGAGATGAGCGCGGTTCTCGTTCTCCGCGCGCACTACACCATGGATGTCTTCACCGGCGCCGTCACCGCCCTCTGGGTTTTCGGCATCGCGGGCGAGATCGCTCCGCCCATCGACCACCTGCTCGCCTTCATGGCTCGCTGACCTCACCGTCCGGGGCCGACCAGCCCCTGTGCCGGAGTCGGACACTCGCGGCTATGGTCCCTCGGTCCAAGTTCAATCCCCTCAAGCGCGCGGACGGCCTGGGGCGCGGAACGTGGTTTGCTTCGTTCCTCATCATGGACACCCTCCGGCAGGACCTGCTCTACGCCGGGCGCCGCCTCATGATGGCTCCGGGTTTCACCCTGGTGGCCCTCCTGACCCTCGCCCTGGGTATCGGGGCGAACAGCGCCATCTTCAGCATCGTGTACGCCGTGCTCTTGAAACCGCTGCCCTACCCTGAACCGGAACGCCTGGTTCAGCTCTTCCAGGTCTCCTCCGGCCGCAACGTCCCATACTTCTCTCCCCAGAATTTCCTCGACACCCAAGCGCAGGCGAAGAGCTTCGAGGCGGTCGCCGCGGTGGACGCAGGCGGCGTCACCCTGACCGGCCGGGGCGCGCCCGTGGTTCTCCAGGGCGCCGAGGTGAGCGCATCGTTCTTCAAGGTCTTCGGCGTCACTCCCGTCCTCGGCCGCGCTCTGACCACGGACGAGAACGAACCCGAGAAGGCGACGGTCGTGGTTCTCGGAAATGAGCTCTGGAAAACCCGGTTCGGAGCCGACCCGCAGATCGTGGGACAGACCATCCGTCTCGACAGCCGCGCGTTCACCGTGGTGGGCGTGGCGCCCGAGAGCTTCTCGTTCCCCGACCAGACCGAGCTTTGGACGCCGCTCGCGTACGACGCGGTGTTCCGCACCAAGAGTCGCGGCGCCTGGTACGTGAGGGTTTTTGGCCGACTCGCTCAAGGCGTCACTCTCGAAGCCGCCGCCGGTGAGACCAGAACCATCGCCGACCGTCTCGCGAAGGCCTATCCCGACGCCAACGAAGGTCTCGGCGGGACCACGCGCTCGCTTCAGGAAGCGATGGTGGGCGACTCGCGTTCCGCCCTCTCCATGCTGCTCGGCGCGGTGGGCCTCGTCCTCCTCATCGCCTGCGTCAACGTAGCGAATCTGCTGCTCGCCCGCGCGGCCGCGCGCGAGGGCGAGTTCGCGGTGCGCAAGGCCCTTGGCGCGGGCGCCGGCCGCATCTTCCGGCAGCTCGTGACCGAGAGCCTGCTGCTCGGTTTGCTCGGCGGGCTCGCGGGAGTCTTCGTCGCCTCCCTGTCGCTCGACAGTCTGATCGCGCTTCAGCCGAATGGAGTGAAGCGCCTCGCCGAAGCGCGGATCGATGGCTCGGTGATGCTCTTCGCCGGGCTCCTGTCGATGGCGACGGGCCTCGCCTGTGGCGTCCTTCCCGGAATGTCGGCGCGCCGCGCGCCCGCGCAGGCCCTTCGTGATGGGGCGCGGGGCCTGCTTGCCGGCCGCAGCGGGAGGGTGCGCGGCGGCCTCGTCATCGGGCAGATGGCCCTCGCCATGATGCTTCTCGCGGGAGCCGGGCTGCTCCTGCGCAGCTTTGCCCAGCTTCAAGAGGTGAAGCCGGGCTTCGAGGTGGGTGAGGCTCTGACCTTCCGGATCGGCCTGCCCGCCGAGTCCTACCAGGACGAATCACGGCGCGTGGCCTTCTTCTCGCGCCTGCTCGAACGCCTCTCTGCCCTTCCCGGAGCGAAGACCGCGGCTGCGACCCTGGGTCTGCCCTTGAACGGGACCCAGATGAACATCTCTTTCGAGATCGACGGAGCGCCTGAGCTTCCGGCCGCCCAGCAGCCGTCGATGGAAATGCGCGCCGCCACACCCTCTTACTTCTCGGCCATGGGCATTCCCGTGCTGCGCGGCCGCGGGTTCGAGGCGGGCGACATAGCGGGGTCCCCTCAAGTGGTGGTGATCACGCAGAGTGCCGCGAGAAAGTACTTCAAGGACGAGAACCCGATCGGCCAGAGGATCACCCTCGGCTGGCGGCGTCCCGCGGGGCAGCCGAAGGCGGGGGGCGAGGTCGTCGGAGTGGTGGGGGACGTGAAGACCATGGGCCTCGCGCGGGACGTGGTGCCGGAGATCTACCTTCCCTACGCGCAGCTTCCCCTCAACTCCATGGATGTGGTGGTGCGCACGAGCGTGCCGCCGCTCACCCTCGGGCCCGCGGCGGAAGCGGTGGTGCGCGAGCTCGACCCCGACATTCCGGTGGCGCGCCTCAAGAGCCTCGAGGACCTTGTTTCCCGATCGATCTCGCAGCCGCGCTTCTACATGCTGCTCCTGGGACTGTTCGCTTCGATGGCGGTACTCCTCGCCGCCCTCGGTATTTTCGGGGTGATGTCGTACGCGGTGACCCAGCGCTCCCGCGAAATCGGCATCCGCATGGCCATGGGCGCCCCCGAGGGGAGCGTTCTGCGCATGGTGCTCGGCCACGCCGCAGTCCTGATCGTGACCGGCATCGGCATCGGTCTCATGGGAGCGCTCGCCCTCTCGCGTTCGCTCTCCGGCCTGCTCTTCAACCTGAGCCCGACCGATCCTCGGACCCTCGGCGCCGTGGCGGTGACGCTTGCGGGGGTTGCCCTTCTCGCGAGCTACCTGCCCGCGCGTCAGGCCGCCAAGGTCGATCCCCTGGTCGCCTTGCGCAGCGAGTAGGTCAGCGGGGCTGCGTCGGCTGGGGGGAGGGAGACGCCGCGGCCGGCGGGGCCGGCACTTCGTTCACGCGCCGCACCACCGTCTGCTCGTTGACCCGTACCCGCACCACGGACTCCGTCTGCTCGTCTCCAGCGCGGAAGCGCACGATGTGTTCGCCGGGGGCCACCTCGAAGCGCCGAAGCGCCGAGGCTTTCATCTGCGCGACCGTCCGGCCATCGATGGAAACCGTGGCGTCGACTTCGGTCGATACCAGCAGCGACCCCGTGGGTCGGCGCGTCGGCGTTGGCGTCGGGGAGGGCGTGGGTTCGGGGGAGGGCGTGGGTCGCGGGGTGGGCGGAGGGGGAGCGAGCGCGAGTTTTCTCTCCGATGCTTCTTCGAGGCGCTGATCGGACACGTACTTCACCGCGGCGAAGGCCAGGATGACGAGGACGGCCACGGCCGCGGCGGAGATCAGGAGCCAGCGGGACGTGCCCGACGCCCTCGGAGCCTCTCCCTTGAGGGGCGGCGGGGGAAACTTTGGCGGGGCCGCGCCCATGAGCGTCTTGTCGGCCGGGTCGTCGAGGAGTGGACTGCGGCCAAGCATCACCGTGGATCCGTCGTCCCCGCGATCGATCTCGACCCGGAAGCGGACGTTCCCGATCTGCAGCCGCTGGCCGGGGAGGAGCACCGCTTGCTGCGTCCTGCGGCCGTCGACGTAGATGCCATTCCCACTGTTCTGGTCGACGATCATCCACTCCTCGCCCCGTCTCGAGATCTCCGCGTGCAGTCGTGAAACGGAGGCGTCGCGAAGGTGCAGGTCCGAAGAGGGATCGCGCCCCACCCGCACCAACTCGTGCTCGATGTTGATGGCGGCATCCCCGTTGTCGGGGCACAGGCGGAGGACGTTCATCGGGAAGAAAAACCGCGCATGGAAGCGTCTTCAGGACTGACGAAAGCCCGCATCGTCATGGGAACGATGATAGCCCCGCCGAGGAACCGAAGCGGCCGGGCTCCGCTATCCTCGCTCTACCCAACCAGGAGACTCCATGAAATCCATTCGCGTACGACGCCTCCTCGTAGCCGCCGCTCTTCTCGGCCTGGTTCCGGGCGCCCGCGCCGCCGAGATCCCCACTCCCGAGTCCGTGCTCGGCTTCAGAGTGGGCGCCGACCGCAAGCTCGCCGACTGGGCGCAGATCGTCGACTACTTCCGCAAGCTCGACGCCGCGGCGGAGCGGGTGAAGATCGACGGAGAGGGCAAGACCACTCTGGGTAAACCCTTCCTTTCCGTGGTCATCACCTCCGAGAAGAACATGGCGAACCTCGAGGCCATCCGCCAGGCGAACCTCCGCCTCGCCGATCCGCGCGGCCTCTCCGACGAGGAAGCCGCGAAGCTCGTGGCCGAGGGCAAGACCATCATCGCCCACAATCACGGCATTCACGCGACCGAGGTCGCAGCACCCCAGACCTCGATGGAGCTCGCCTACCTTCTGGCCACGAGCCAGGACCCCCGCATTCTCGACATCCTCGACAAGACCGTGATCATCATGCTGCCGGGCCACAACCCCGACGGCACCCAGATGGTGGTCGACTGGTACAAGAAGACCCTGGGCACGGCGTGGGAGGGCCAGGAAGTGCCTTTCCTGTATCACCACTACAACGGCCACGACAACAACCGCGACTGGTACATGTTCACCCAGGCGGAGAGCCAGGCCACCGCCACCCAGCTCTATGACCGCTGGAAGCCGCAGATCGTCCACGACCTCCATCAGATGGGCAGCAACGCCGCGCGCATTTTCGCACCGCCCTACGTCGATCCCTGGGAACCCTCGGTCGATCCCTCACTCATCGCCGCCACCAACACCATCGGCACCTATATCGCGGCGCGCCTCACCGCCGAAGGGAAGGTCGGCGTGGCGGTGAACGCGATGTATGACGGCTTCTCGCCCGCCCGCCAGTACCCCGTCAATCACGGCGGGGTGCGGATTCTGACGGAGTGCGCCTCCGCGAGAATGGCGACTCCCATCGACCTCAAATTCGAGAACCTCGGCGTCGGCATCGGCTATGACGCGAAGAAGGCCACGTGGAATTTCCCCGCGCCCTGGATGGGCGGAACCTGGCGCCTGCGCGACATCGTCGACTACCAGATCTCGGCGTCACTCGCCCTGCTCGAGCACGGCGCGCGCAATCGCGACTATTGGCTTTCGAACTTCCTGGCCGTGAATCGCCGCGCGGTGGCCCGCAAGGATCCCTTCGCGGTGGTGGTGAGCGCCGACCAGAAAGACCCGATAACCGCGGCCAAGCTCCTCGAAGTGATGAAGTGGAACGCGGTGGAGGTGCAACGGGCGAAGGCTTCTTTCACCGCGGCGGGGAAGTCCTATCCCGCGGGCTCCTACGTGATCTCGATGCAGCAGCCATCCTCCGGTGCGGCCAAGTCGCTGCTCGAGCGGCAGAAATATCCCGACATCCGCCAGTATCCGGGCGGCCCGCCCCAGCGCCCCTATGACGTCACCGCGCACACGCTTCCCCTGCTCCTCAACGTCGACGTCGCCACCGTGAAGGAGCCCTTCACCGTCGACCTCGAGAAGGTCGCCGACCCGACGGTCGCGAAGGGCACGATCGCCGGCCAGGGTACGCACTTCGCCTTCGGCCATCGCAACAGCGATCTCATGGCCGCTTACCGTCTGCTCAAGGCTGGCGTGGCCGTGACCTGGGCCACCGAGGCCTTCTCCAGCGCGGGCAAATCGTATCCCGCGGGCACTCTCTTGATCCCTTCCGCCGCGCGGGTCAAGGCGTTGCCGGTATTCGAGAGCCTCGGCGTGAAGGCCGAGGGCGTCCGCTTCAGGCCCGCCCCGAAAATGCTCGCGCTCAAGACGCCCCGTGTCGGTCTCTATCAGAGCTACGTGGCCTCCATGGATGAGGGCTGGACCCGCTTCGTGTTCGACAAGAGCCTGAACCTCGACTACACGACGCTCCATGACAAGGACATCCGCGGCGGGAGTCTGCGCGCGAAATTCGACGCCATCATCCTGCCCGATGAGTCCGCGCGCCAGATCGTCGAGGGCCACGAGAAGGGCAGGATGGCCGAAGAGTTCACGGGCGGCCTGGGCCCCGAGGGAGTGGCGGCGCTCAAGGCCTTCGCGGAGGCGGGTGGCACCCTGGTCGCCTTCAACAACGCCACCGAGCTTTTGACCCAGATGGGCGCGCCGGTGAAGAACGTTCTCGCCGCCTTTGCCTCACGCCGCGGCGGGGGCGGCAATTCCCTTGGACCCGACTCCGCCCAGTTCTACTGCCCCGGGGCCATCCTCGACGCGAAGGTCGAAAAGGGAAGTCCCCTCGCGGCGGGCCTGGATGAGCGTTCGATCGTCTGGTTCGAGGGGAGTCCTGCCTTCGAGCTGACCGGCGGTACGAGCGTTCTCACCTACGACTCCGACAACGCCCTGCTCTCCGGCTGGCTCCTCGGCGGAAAGCTGTTGAACGGGAAGTCCGCGCTGGTGGAAGCGCCCATGGGCCAGGGCAAGCTCGTGCTGTTCGGCTTCCGGCCGCAATACCGCGCACAGTCGTGGGCCACCTACATCCCGATGGTGAACGCCCTCTTCCTCTCGTCCGCCACCGCTCCCGCGGGGAAGTAATCGTTCAGGGCCGTGGGCGAGGTGCGACCTCGGCCGCGGCCTCCAGAACGATCCTCGCTTCGCGTTCGTCGACGCGGTACTCATCCCCGTTCCGCAGCCGCAGCCGTGCGGGCAGGCCCACGGGCGAGGCCCCGGTCAGGCCGCTCACGATGGCGGCGGCCGCCGCGTAGGTGCCGAGGCGGGAGGGATGGAAGTTGTCGGGGCCATACAGCCCCAGCTTTTCGTCCCGCCGCCAGGCTGCGAGCCACACGTCTCCCGCGGGAAGAAGCACGCCTCCTGCCTCCTCAGCGGCCAGGCGATAAGACTCCCTGACCTCGGGGAAGAAAGCGAGACGCGATCGGTCCGGCCAGACCATAAAGAGAGCGGGGGTGGCCCCCGCGCGCCGGACCTCATCGCCGAACCGCTTCGCCCACTCCCGCAGATTCTCCCGGCTCGCGGGCAGCGAGGACGGTCCCTGCTGGAGCACCACGTACTTGAAGCCGCCGCGCCGGATCATCGAAAGCGCGTCGCTCTTCCAGTGATCCTCGAGCGAGAAGTCGGGACGGGTCGCGGCCTCGCACGAAAGGGAGACGCCCTTCTCCTTCGCCATCGCTTCCACCACCAGAGGCAGATCGTTCCAGGCGGTGAGACTGTTTCCCACGAAGAGGATGCGATCGGCCGCGGCCCCGTCAGCCGCCATGGCGAGGCTCAAACCGAGAGCGAGAAGGCATCGCCGAGCGCGCATGCCGCATCTTAGGCGGCGACTAAGATCGCCGACCGATGACATCGCCTCCGCCGTCGCCGGTTTCGCGCGTGCTGTTCGTCTGCTCCGGGAATATCTGCCGCTCCCCCCTCGCTGAGGCCATTTTCAAGTCCCTCGCACACGAAGCCGGCCTCGCCGGACGCTTCGTCATCGACTCGGCCGGCACCCACAATTTCCACGAAGGCGACGCCGCCGACCCCCGAACCCGCCG
>CAZYEA010000085.1:0-16446 GCA_964646485.1 uncultured Acidobacteriota bacterium | reverse complement strand
CAGTCCGGAAAGCATGACCAGCGAGGCCATCCTCGAGATCTGCCGCGACACCGATCTCGACGACGCCTCGTTGTCGCCTTACGTGCACTGGAACGACGCGCTCTATACCCGCAACCTCATCTACCGCGACGATCTCTTCGAGATCATGGCGGTGTGTTGGCAGAAGGGACAGAAGACGGTCCTGCACACCCACAACGGGCAGCTCGGCTGGATGATCGTGAATCGCGGCATCGCCGAGGTCACGAACTTCAAGTGGCAGGGCTGCAACGCCTCCTTCGGTCAGAACGTCGCCGGCCTTGACTGTCTGGCGGGCGCCACCGAAATCGATCTGTCGCGCGAGCATGTCGAGGTGTGCGACCGCGGCGGCGCGGTGAACGCGATCGACCGCGTGCGCACGATTCATCAGGTCGCGGTCGTGGGGGCTGAGCCGGTGGTGTCCGTTCATATCTACTCGCGGCCCATCGAGTCCTGTGTGGCCTTCGACCTCGAGGCCCGGCGCTGCTACCGCCGCCAGCTCCGCTATTACAGCAAGTTCGGCGATGTGGTCATGACCCCCGCGGATATCGAGTCGCTCACCGCCGCCGCGAAGAAGAGCGCCGCCGGCCCTACGGCCTGAACGCGATGGGCAACGACGAGGCGGGCGGGCGGAACGGGGGCCGCCTCCGGAGTGCGGAGGTGCTGACCCTCGCCGCGCGCTGCATGGAGAGCGACGTGCCCGCCGCCCTGGTGACGGTGGTGGGCGCCCACGGATCCACCCCTCAACGCCCGGGGGCGCGCATGCTGGTGCTCGCGGACGGCACCGTGAACGGCACGATCGGGGGCGGATGCGTGGAGGCGGAGATGGCGCGAAGAGCCCGTGTCGCCATCGAGAACGGTCGGCCGATGCTCACGACCTACGACCTCACCCCCGAGCAGGCCGGCGAGGAAGGGCTCGTGTGTGGAGGGCGCATGGAAGTCTTCATCGAGCCGCTGGAAGCGACGCCCGATCTCGCAATCCTCGGAGCCGGGCACGTGGCGCGCCCGCTGTGCACGCTCGCCGCCCTGGCCGGGTTTCGGGTTTCCGTTCTCGACGATCGGGAGAAGTACGCGACGCCTGAGAGGTTCCCTGAGGCCTCGAGAGTCGAGGTGGCGGAGTTCGAGTCGGCCGGCGATCTTCTTCGAGTGACTCCGCGATCCTTCGTGGTGGTGGTGACGCGCGGCCACCGAGGCGACGCCCTCGCCCTTGCCTCCTGCCTGAAGCTTCGGCCCCGGTTTCTTGGCCTGCTCGGATCGAAGGCGAAAATGGCCCACGTTTTCTCTCTCCTCCTCGAGCGTGGTTTCTCCTCCGAGGATCTCGCCCGGGTGGAGACGCCCGTGGGCATCGAGATCGGCGCGGAGACGCCCGAGGAGATCGCGGTCAGCATCGTAGGTCGGATGATCGCCGTCCGCCGTGGTGTGGGCGCGGATCGGATCCGTTCGATGGCAGCAACCCTGCCCGGACGCCTCGGCCGTCGGCCCGGCGACGACTCGCCCTCGGCCGGGTAGCGGGCAACACCTCCGTCCGGCGAACCGCGCGGCCTTGGCGCCTCGGGGGCGCAGGGGTCGCCCGGAAGTTGACGCAACCTTGAGTCTCCATTGAGAATAGAGGCCGATGAAGTCGTCCTCCCTCTTTCAGGCCTTGCTGGGCCTTGCCCTCGCCGCCTCCGTTTCGGCCCAGCCGACGGACCCTTCGGCCCTCAGGCCCTCCGACGTGATCGACGTCGTGGTCCTCGGGCAGCCGACACTGTCGGGAGACTTCACCATCGACAAGGATGGGGGGATCAACTATCCGCTCATCGGTCGAGTCGATTGCGCGGGACTGTCGCCGGGCGACCTCGCGAAGAAGCTGCAGACCCAGCTCGGCGCCGGGTTCCTGCGCCGCCCCGAGGTATCGGTGCGCGTGAAGGAGTACAGATCCCGTCCGGTTCTGGTGATCGGAGAAGTGGCCCGCCCGGGGATCATCGCGCTCAAGGGTGACCGGTCGCTCCTGACCATCCTGTCCGACGCGGGCGGGCTCACCAACAATGCGGGGCACGAATTCATCGTCGCCCGCCCACCCGAGGGCAGCGAGGCCCTCGCCATCGAGCAGTTCTCCTCCATGCCCATCGTTCCAGGACTCACCGAAGCGGTCAAGATGCCCGAGGCGGACGAGCTTCCGCCGGGGGCGCTCAAGGGCTCGGACGTGTTTCGGGCCACCTTCCGCGAGCTGATGACGGGCAACGCCGAACAGAACGTCATCCTCGAGGGGGGAGACATCGTGTTCATCCCACGGGCGGCCCAGGTCTTCGTCACCGGGCAGGCGGCGCGCCCCGCTTCGTTCAAGTACGTCGACGGCATGACCGTGCAGGACGCTCTGCAACTCGCCGGGGGTATTTCGGAGCGCGGGTCCATCAAGCGGCTCAAGATCGTTCGCTTCGAGGCGGGCAAGCGCAAGGAGGTCAAGGCCCAGTTGACGGATCTCCTGAAACCCGGCGACACCTTGAATGTCGGGGAGAGGTTCTTTTGACGGACCGGCGCGAGCGGAGGCGGGGTTGAGTTCGGTCGGGGGCGTCCTGCGCGCGGTTCCGCCGCCCGAAGAGCCGCGTCCGCCAGGGCTCGATCCGCCCGGGCCGGTTGAGTCGGTTTCGGAGTGGGTCCGCTTCACCCACTCGTTGTGGCACAGTCGCTGGCTCATCTCCGCGTGCGTCGTGGTGGCGCTGGTTCTGGCCACGGCCTACAACTACACCGCGCGTCCGAGATACGAGGCGGTCTCCCAGATCGAGATCCGCAAGAACCGGCCGGACCTGACCCCGGGCGCCGACCTGACCGAGGCGGTCACGCCGGAATGGATTGAGACGCAGTACCGGATCCTGGTGGGGAAGTCGCTCCTCACCAAGGTGGTCGAGAGGTACGAGTTCACGAGCTCGCCGGAACTCGGGACGGGGCCCATGCGCTCGCCCATCGAGCTCGTGCGAACCAAGCTGCTCGGCGCCGCTCCGGCTGACTTCGGACCAGGCATCCCCGTGGCCCCCGCGGTCGCGGCCTTCAGATCCAGGGTCACGGTGCGCCCGATCGCGCGGACGAGCCTGGTCGAGATCGTGTTCCGCGCCTATGACCCGAAGTTCGCGGCCATGGCCGCGAACGGACTGGCTCAGACCTTCGTGGACGAATCGAAATCGTCCCGCTCCGATCAGTCGAGCGAGGCCACCCGCTGGCTCGAGGCGCGCCTGCAGGCCGAGCAGGAGCAGGCGAAATCTTCCTTCGAGGCGCTCCGATCCTATGAGGAGCGCAGCGGCAGTTCGAACCTCGAGGCCCGACAGCGCCTGGTGGAAGCGCGGCTTCAACAGGCGAGCACCCAGCTCCTCCAGGCGCGCAGCGAGAAGGAATCGAAGAGGGCCTACCTGGAGCAGGTTCGGCGTATGAGCCCGGGAGAGCTGATGACGCTGCCCGAACTCGCGAACAACACTTCCTACCAGGCCATGCGGAAGGAACTCGTCGATACCGAGCTCCGGAAATCCGAGCTCGACCAGAGCCTTGGGCCCAAGCACCCCGATGTGGTCGGACTCGACAACCGGATCCAGTCGCTTCGGGCCGCGCTTGCGGCCGAGGCCCGCGGAGTCACGCGCTCGGTGGAGGCGGCTTATGAGGCGGCCTCGCGCCAGGAGGCGGTGCTCGCGGCGTCGGTGAGCTCGGCCCAGGCGGAAATGGCCTCCTTGCGCGACAAATCGCCCGAATACCAGACCCTCAAGCGCGATGCCGACACCTCGAACGAAATCGCGCAGGCTCTCGCGCGGCGGGGCAAGGAGGCGAGCGTCGAGAGCGCGATCACGGATCGCACGGTTCGGATCGTGGAGCCCGCGGATGTTCCGCAGGCCCCCGTGTTCCCGGATCGGACCGCCAACCTTCAGATGGCCCTGCTCGTGGGCCTCGCCACCGGAGTCCTTCTCGTGGCCGCCAAAGAGCGGCTCGATACGACGGTGAAGACGCCGGACGACATCCGGGATGCCCTGCGCGTGCCCTTTCTCGGCTTCGTGCCCGATCTCAGCACGCTCTCCGAGGTCGTGATGAAGAGCAACCTGAGCGCCATTCGGTCGCCCACCTCGCCCCTGTCCGAGGCCTATCGCGTGATCCGAACCAACGTGATGGCGAGCGCCAACTCGATGAACGCGCGCGTGCTCCTGGTCACGAGCATTCATCCGGGCGAAGGAAAGTCCACCACGGCCCTGAATCTGGCCGCCGCCATCGCTCAGACCGGAGCCACCGCGATCCTCGTCGACTCCGACCTGCGGCGACCGACGGTCCACTCCAACCTGAGCCTCCCGCGAGGGCCGGGCATGCGCGACGTGCTCACGCGAAACGGCTCCTTCCGCGACATCGTCCGACAGGGTCCGATCCCGGGCCTGTCCGCCCTGACCTCGGGCGCGCCGCCCGACAACCCGGCCGAGCTCATGGGTTGCGAGGAGATGCGGGGTCTACTCAAGGACCTCTCGGAGACCTACGACTGGGTCATCGTCGACGCGCCTCCGGTCGGAGGTATGGCCGACGCCCTGATCATCGGCGGCGTCGTGGATGGCATCGTCCTCGTGGTGGAAGGGGACCGCACCACCCGGGCGGTCGCCACCGACGGCGTCGCCCAGTTGACCTCGGTGGGGGGGCGCCTCCTGGGCGCCATCATCAATCGCGTGGACGTGAAGCGGAACGCGTACTATCTATCTCGCTACGCCACCGGGTACTACGGCGGCTACGGCTACTACGGCGCCGTCTACTCCCGATACGGTTCGGGCACCCGTCCGCGGGGGGGGGCGAGGGTCGAGAAATAGGCCTTTGCTCTTGCTTGAGCCGGGGGCATCGTGTAACTTCCCCGCATTCAGTCGAGTGTGCCGCTTCTTGCGTTGCAGTGAGTTTGGGCTTTCCAGAGGGATAAAACGTTGACCATCAAGAAATTCTTAGGAGTTTTCCTCTCCTTCGCGATCGCCGTTCCTTCGAATGCCACCACGGTCCAGACCGGTACGGTCAAGGGTGTCGTGTCCCTGGCCGGTCGCGGTCTCGAGGGACTGCCCCTGACCCTTGTCAACGTCGAGACTGGAAAGTCGTTCGCCATCCGGTCCGACGCAGGCGGCGCGTTCAGTGCGATCCTTCCCGCCGGGTCCTACGTGTTCTCGAGCCCGGGCCGCGCGGGCGTGGCCATTTCGCGAGCGCCTCTTTCCGTTGACGTGGTCTCCGGCAAGGTGGCCTCCGCCGATGTGGAAGTTGCCGTCCTGGCCGCCCAGGCGCAGGCCCCGGCGGCACTTGCGGGCACGGCCAAGATCACCCACGATGCCGCCGATTGCATCACCGAAGGCGAATTCACTCTGATCGAGGCGATCTTCGAGCCGCTGTCCTCGGTGGTCAATGGACGCCTCTACTTCCAGTCGAACCTCAGCCCCGAGTGGTTCTACACGGAGTTCGAGAAGATCGAGCCCCCGGCCGCGCAGGGCGGCTGGACCCATCGTGCCTTCATCCCCAAGGTCAATCAGGATGGCGGCATCGAGACGATCAACTACTACATTCAGGTCACCTCCTCGGATTTCGCCGAGACCAAGTCTCCCGAGAAGAAGGTCAAGGTGGTCTCGGGCGCCACGGAGTGCGAAGGCAAGCTCGCGCCCATAGGCACGCCTGAAGGCGCGGTGTCGGTCCTGTCCGCCTCGGGGGCTGCGGCCGGAGCCCTGTCCGGTTTCGGAGGCGTCGCGGGTGTCGGTCTCGGCGTCGCCGCGATCGGCGCGATCGCGGCCGGAGTTGTGGTCGGTGGCGTCGTCGTCAATCAGGTGGTGAAGGAAAACGCAACCCCGACGCCCGTGCCCACTCCGGTTCCAACCGCGACCGTGGTGCCTCCCACCCCCACCCCGACCCCTGTCGTTACCTGCACCCTGGCCGTGGTTGTGGTACCCGACGTCCCCGCGGATCCGTCGATTGGCGGCCGGTTCTGCAGCGCCTCGGTCACGGCTACCCCTGGAGGCTCCCTCGGAGTGGTCAACGGCTCGCGCACGTTCTCTCTCCCCTGTAACGCCAGGGTCGAGGCGAGCGCGATTGTGGCCGCGCAGTCCTCCATCGCGGGACCGCTCGGCGCCGAGTGGACCAGCGGCTGCGGCGGTCCGGCTCTCGGCGTACCCTGTGTGCTGAACCCGCTCGGCCAGAACCGAACCATCGGATTGACCTGCCAGACCCGCTAGTTCGCACGCGCGAGCAGAGAAGAGCCGGCCCCTAGGGGGTCGGCTCTTTTCTTTTGGCGACGATGTCCGCTTCCGGCCTTGGTGGTTTTGCCCGGTCGTGGTTTTCCCGAAGTACCGGGCAAGAAGTCAGGAGGCCCGGCTCGTCTCGCTTTCCTGAGCGAGGGCAACCAGGCAGATGAGCACGGCGGCGTTGGCCGGGATACGGAAGGGGAAGTCGAGGGCGGCCTGAGTCAAAAAGGCGATGCCCGCGCCGGCCGTGGCTTCTCTAAGGGAGTCAATGCACTTGAGGGAGCGGGAAAGAGTCCACATCACCACGAGCGCCAGGATCGTGCCCGCGGCTCCGGTTTCAATCACCCATTGCAGGTACTCGTTGTGGGCGTGCACCCAGAACTCGTAACTGGCGTTCATCTGATAGGGCCAGTAGGCCGCGTGAAAGGTGCCGAGCCCCGAGCCGAAAACGGGGAAGAAGTCGAAGAGACGGGTCATGTCCTTCCAGGGGGCGAAGCGACTGGCGACGATGTCCACGTTCATCAGTCGCTCGAAGACGGCGGGACCGGCCAGAGCCAGGCCCAGGAGGGACAGGGCGAAGGGAACGAGAAGGAGGCGTGCCGACACCGCTCTTGCGAGAGTCACTCCAACCGCGACCACCGCCGCGAGAGAGCCCGACCTCGATCCCGAGGCCGCGCTCGCCATGATCAGGAGCAGGCACGCGCCTCCGAGAAGGATGGTTCGGGACATCGCCGTCGGATCTCCGAGAAGGCGAGTGAGGGCCCCACGCTCGCGGACGAGCGCGAGGGCGAGCCCGGCCGCCCAGCCGGCGCCCACGGCCATCAGGGTCGCGAAGTGGTTGCGGTTGAAGTAGGGGCCGAAGGTTGCGTTGTCGAGGCCCACCGGCGCGGGATTGGGCATCCGGCCATAGAGCCAGGTCGGGTGCGGGGAGCGGGATTGCCACAGCCCCTCGGCGGCGAGAACGAGGATGGCCCCGAAGACGATCAGGCCAGCAAGCCGTCGCCTGGTTCGGGGCACCCCGAGGAGCGCCACAAAGAGCCCCTGAAGGCCCGCGAAGTAAAGCCAGGCTTCACCGGTTGCGGAGGGCGAAACCGAGACCGGTCGGAAACTCCCACCACCCGGGTCGGGGAGGAAGTGGGCCGCGAACGATCCCGGTGAGACGGCATGAAGGAACGCGGCGTTCAGGGGTACGAGCTGCACCAGGAAGAACGCGTGAAGAGGCAGCAGAGCGGTGAACGCCGAACGCGCGGTCGTGGCGAGGCCTCGGCGCCCGTGAGCCGCAGCCGCGACCGCGACACCGAGGCCGAGCCAGAGCGCGGAGAGGGGCATCCACACGTCGCGTTCCACCGCGCCGAACATGAACGGGGCGACGCAAACGCTTGATAGGGCGCACCACGCAATCGCCCGGGAGATTCCGTCGCGGCGCAAAGGGGCTTCGCTTCGGCCTACCGCGCCAGTCGTTCGACTCTGGAGATGGCTCCGGTCTTGGTGCGCAGGATCCGGATGTCCGGCTGGCCGTCGCCATCGCGGTCGATCTCTTCGCTCGCGAGGTATCCCGGGCTCCAGTCCTGGATCCGATCGCGCTTTCCGTCGCCGTTGGTGTCGATCTCGGCGCGGCTCAGCCTTCCTCCCACGAAGATCTCGAGGCGCTCCCGCTTCCCGTCATGGTCGGCGTCGGTCTCTACCCGGGTGGTGGCTTTGGAGACCGGATCGACTTCGACGAAGCGGTCCGGGCTCCCGCCCCTTCGGGAGGTGGCGAAACGGAGCATGACGCCCTCGGGGCTGTATTCCTCCCAGCGATCGATGGAGCCGTCCCGGTTTTCGTCGATCTCCAGACGGTCGGGGGTATTGCGACCGGAGAAGTAGGCGAAGACATCCGGCTTGCGGTCTCCGTTGCTGTCGAACTTCATCTGGCGCAAGGTGCCGTCGAGCGAGTAGAGGTAGGTGTAGGGCGGCTTCTCCAGCAGCCGCATCTCGACGCCGCTCGCGTCCCGGACGAGCTTCCAGGGGGGGAGATCGGGGGCGGGAGGCGTTGTTCCCAGGCCGCAGCCGCTTGTGGTCAGCGCGATAACGGCGATAATCAGGCGGCGCACCGCGACATGATAACAAGAGCAAGTGAAGGCATGAGGCGCATTCCCGCGACGCCCAGAGTTCCCGCCCGTTGACCCAGCTCAGGTCGGCGGACGAGCCCCAGTCCTTTGAAGTGTGGGCCTTCGGGGGAGGGAAGGGAGGCACCGGAAAGAGCGCGCTCGCGGCTTCGGTCGGCTTTCAACTTTCGCGGCTCGGAAAGCGCGTGGTGCTGGTCGATGCCGATTTCGGCAGCGCCAACCTCCACACCTGCCTCGGTGTCGCTCCGCCGACGCGGTCGCTTCTGGACCTGGTCCGGGACGGAGGGACGGTGGCGGATGAGTACGCGATGCCGACGCCCTACCCGAACCTGCGGCTGATCGGCGGAAGGGTGGACGAGGGGACGGGGGGGCTGCCGGTGGGCTGGCCTTCCCGGCTCTCCACCGCGCTCCGCGCCCTTCCCGTGGACTTCGTCATCATGGACCTCGGCGCCGGGGTGGGGGGCGACACCCTCGAGGCGTTGAACATCGCGGACCTGAAGGTGATGGTGATGGCGCCCGAGCCGAGTGCCCTCGAGAACGTGGTCAGTCTGCTTCGGAGCCTTTGCCTGCAGCGCCTGATCCAGCGGCTCCCTTCGAATGCGGTTCGCCGCCGGCTGATGGCCATCCAGGCGGGCGAGGCGGGCCCCCGCGTGCGGGGGGTGGAGGAAATGCTTCGGGAGATCGAGGCCGTCGATTCGACTGTCCTCGGGGCCGCCCGGGCCCTCGTCGAGGAGATGGCGGTGACCCTGGTGGCCAATCAGGTGCGCGACGATGCCGATCGTAAGTTCGGAGCGCAGACCGCGGCGGTCATCCGCCGTCACTTCGGTCTCCCCATGACTTACGCCGGCTTCGTGCATCACGACGATGCGGTGTGGCGGACCCTGCGCCGCGGAAAGATGTTTATGGTGGACGCGAGCCGCTCGCGTGCGGCCGAAGACATACGACGCCTGGCCCGAAACCTCCTGCAGCGCGCCGATCAGTCTCCGGTCTTTTGACATCGCAACCCGCCGACACTCGATCATGAAGAGCAAAACCTATTACGAGATCCTCGGCGTGGCTCCCCACGTCGGTTCGGGGCAGATCCAGGCGGCTTATCGGTTCACTCGCAGCCTCTACGCGGGCGAGGCGACCCCGACCTACGGATTGCTGAATGCCGAGGAAAGGTCCCAGATGCTCGCGGTGGTGGAGGAAGCCTACGCGGCGCTCTCGAACCCCAGTGTGCGGCGCGACTACGACATCCATCTGGCCTCCCAGGGCCAGCGCACGGCCCCGCCGCCCCCCGAACCCGCATTCCCGATCCACGAAGGCGCGACCGCCGACCGAGCGCGGTCGCATCGGGTGGCGAGCCCGCCCGAGCCTTCAGCGTCAGAGTCTCCCTCCGAGGCCGTAAGGTTGCCGGAGATGGTGAATGGTGCCGTGCTCCGGGCGTTGCGGGAGAGCCGGCATCTGTCGATCGAGCAGATCGCGGCGCTCAGTAAGGTCGGGAGCCGCTTCCTCCGGGCCATCGAGGAGGACCGGCACCAGGCGCTTCCCGGACGCGTGTTCGCGCGGGGTTTCCTCATCGAATACGCGAGGGCCCTGCACGTCCCCGAGGCCGAGGTGGTGGAACGGTATCTCAAGCACTGGACCGGGAAGTAGCCGGCGGCGTTGGCGTCCCAGGTATAATTGTCATAACTTTAGGACAATCTGGCCCGGCCAGCGCCCCTCGCTCATGAACGCCACCCAAGAAAGCCCACCGGGACCGCTGCAAGGCGTCAAGGTTCTCGACCTCGCGACGCTCTTTGCCGGGCCGCTCGCCGCGACCCTGCTCGGGGACTTCGGCGCCGAAGTGATCAAGATCGAGCATCCCAAAGGCGATCCCGTCCGCTCACACGGGCACCTCAAGAACGGCATCAACCTCTGGTGGAAGATGATCGGGAGGAACAAGCGGGCGATCACGCTGAATCTCTCGCGGCCCGAGGCCCAGGCCATCCTCCTCGATCTCGCGGCGCAGGCCGACATTCTGGTCGAGAACTTCCGTCCGGGGACGCTCGAGGGCTGGGGCCTGGGGCCCGAGGCCCTGCTCTCCCGGAACCCGCGCCTCGTGATCGCGCGGGTAACCGGCTTCGGGCAGACCGGCCCCTACCGTCGCCGCCCCGGGTTCGGCACCCTCGCCGAGTCGATGAGCGGCTTTGCGGCCATGACCGGTCCCGCCGACGGCCCCCCGACCCTGCCGCCTTTCGGGCTCGCCGACGGAATCACGGCGCTCGCCACCGCCGCGGCGGTGCTCATGGCTCTGCGCCACCGCGACCTCACCGGGCGGGGCCAGGTGGTGGACATGGCGATCATCGAGCCGATCCTCACCATTCTGGGGCCCCAGGCCACCTGGTTCGACCAGCTCGGGGTCGTGCAGGAGCGTACGGGAAACCGGTCGGTGAACAACGCTCCACGGAACACCTACAAGACCGCGGATGGGAAGTGGGTGGCCATATCCACCTCCGCCCAGAGCATCGCCGAACGGGTGATGAGGCTCGTCGGGCATCCCGAAGTCATCGACGAACCCTGGTTTCGCTCCGGCAGCGGGAGGGCGCTGCATGCGGAAGCGCTCGACACGATGGTGGGATCGTGGATCGCCCGGCACCCGATGAAGACGGTGGTGGAGGAATTCGAAGCCGCGGAGGCCGCGGTCGCGCCCATCTATGACATTCGCGACATCCTCGAGGATCCGCAGTACAAGGCCCTCGACTCCATCACCTCGGTGCCGGACGACGAGTTGGGGCCGATACGCATGCAGAACGTGATGTTCCGCCTGAGTTCTACTCCCGGCCGCATTCGCTTTGCCGGCCGCAAGGTGGGCGCGGACACCGAGGCCGTTCTGGGCGAGTGGCTGAACCTCGACCCGGCGCGGGTAAAAGAGCTGCGCGAGAAAGGCGCGCTCTAGGGCGGGGGTGGGCGCCTCGATGAAGCTCCTTCGCAGCTATCTGTTCGCTCCCGGAAACAACGAGGGCCTGCTCGACAAGGTCTTCAGGGCCGGCGCCGACGCGGTGGTGCTGGATCTCGAAGACGCGGTCCCCGAGCCGGAGAAGGAACGGGCCCGCGCCTGTGTGCGCGCGGCTCTCGGTCATCTGGGGGACACCCGAGGGGAGCGACGCGGTCCGCCCGTCTTCGTTCGCATCAACTCTCTCGCCTCGGCGCACTGGCGCCTGGATGTGAGCGCCGCGGTGGGCCCTGGAGTCGCGGGGATTCGGGTTCCGAAGGCCGAGAGTCTCGACTCGCTCTGCCGGCTCAGCGACGCGGTTGCCGAGCGTGAACGGGCGACCGGCCTCGCGCCGGGCTCGATCGGCGTGGTGGCCACCATCGAGTCGGCCCGTGGAATCACCAGGGTCGACGAGCTCGCCCGGGGACCGAGAATGATGGGCTTCACCTTCGGGGCCGCGGACTTCTGCGCCGACGTCGGTGCGGACGCGGGGGACGACGCCTCCACTCTCCACGCGCGATCGATGATCGTGGCGGTCTCGAGGGCGCGTCGCTTGCCCTCTCCCGTGGCCGCGGTGTTCACCCGTCTCGACGACGACACCGCGCTCTTCGAGGACTCGCGGAGGCAGAGGGACCTGGGCTTCTTCGGCCGGTCCGCCATCCATCCGCGGCAGGTCCCGGTCATTCATCGGGCCTTCGATCCCACGGCGGAAGAGGCCGCGTCGGCTCGCGAGACAATCCGGGCCTACGAGGCTGCTCTTGGTGCCGGGAGCGGAGCCACGCGGGCGGGGAGCCTGTTCGTGGACGCGGCGATGGTCAGAAAGGCGCGGGCGCTCGTGGAACTGTATGAAGAGAGGGTCGCTCAAGCTCAGGTTGTGGATCGGTCATGAGCGTCGATACCCTGCTGCAATCGATCACGGGCGGTCGCATCTTCGACCTCGCTCAGCCCATCGAAGCGAAGATGCCGGTGTCGCCCAACCATCCGGGCTTCAAGATGGCGCTGCAGCGCCGGCACGGGGATATGGTCCGCGCGGATGGCGGTTCGGCCGCCAACGAGATGATGATGCTGGGAGGGCACACCGGGACGCATATCGACGCACTCTGTCACGTCTCCCATGGCGGGAAGCTTCACGGAGGGATCGACGCCTATGAGGCGCAGAAGGGGGGGCGCTTCCAGAGTCACGGGGTCGAGCACATTCCGATCACAGTGTCGCGAGGCGTTCTCTTCGACATCCCGGCGGTGCGCGGCGTGGATTGCCTGAACCCTGGAGAGCCCATCACCGCGGAGGACCTCGAGGCGGCGGCGCGCCGGCAAGGCACCGACTGCCGGGCCGGCGATGTAGCACTCGTTCGCTCCGGCTGGAGCAGACACTGGGGCGATCCCGAGACCTTCCTGGGACACGCGCACGGGGTTCCCGGGCCGGATGAGTCCGCGGCGGCCTGGCTCATCGAGCGAAAGATCCGGATGAGCGGGGCGGAGACCATTGCCTACGAGTGGATTCCCAAAGGCCGCGGCCACGCGCTTCTGCCCGTCCATCGGATGTTCCTGGTCGAGAACGGCATCCACATCATCGAGGGCATGAATCTGACCCCGCTCGCCGAGGCGAAGGTGTACGAGTTCGCGTTCGTAGTCGCGCCCATCAAGGTGGTGGGGGCTACGGGGATGCCGGTGCGTCCCTTCGCCATCGCCTGATCGGAACCGGCGGAGCCATGACATGTCCGAGTTGACGATCGCTCGAAGGCTCGCCGAGTTCGCGGCGTCGGTGCGCTATGAGGCTCTCCCCTCGGCCGTGGTGGAGAGTGTGCGTGAGCGCATCCTGGATACCCTGGGGCTGTGCCTCGGAGCGAGGCCGCTCGATACGAGCGAGATGGCGCTGCGGGTGGCTCGCGGGTGGGGAGGGGCTCCCGAGGCCACTGTCGTAGGCGCCTTGGATCGCCTGCCCGCCGCGGGCGCCGCTTTCGTCAACGGAGTGCTCGCGCACTCCCTCGACTTCGACGATACCCACCTGCCCTCGGTCCTCCATCCTTCCGCCTCCGTCGTGCCCGGGGTGCTCGCCGTGGCGGAGAGCACCGGCGCCTCGTTGAGGGAAGCCATCGCCGCCGCGGCCGTGGGATACGAGATCTGTGTTCGCACCGGGATGGCCGCGTACGATCCGTCGCTCGGAAACTCCGTGTTCTTTGAACGCGGCTGGCACGCCACGTCCATCTGCGGCACCCTGGGGGTTGCGGCGGCGGCGGCCAAACTGCTGGGTCTCGGAGCGGAGGGAATCGGCCACGCCCTGGGCATTGCGGTTTCGATGGGCTCCGGAGTGATCGAGGGAAACCGGGCAGGCGGCTCGGTCAAGCGTCTTCACTGCGGCTGGGCGGCGCACGCCGGGATCGTGGCCGCGCAGTGCGCGCGCGAGGGAGTCACCGGGCCGCTCACCGCCTTTGAAGGGCGGTTCGCGTTCTACCAGGCCTTCTGCGGGGGCATCGCGGCGCCCGCGGAAATCGATCGCGGCCTGGGCGAGGTCTGGTGCATCCCCGGCATCTTCTACAAGCCGTACCCCGCGAACCACTTCACCCACACCGCGATCGATGCGGCGCTCGCTCTGAGACGCCGGGTGAAGGCCGAAGAAATCGCGTCGGTGCGGATCGGGGTCGCGGCCCCGACCGTCCGAACCATCGGTGAACCACGCGAGCAGAAGGTTCGGCCCCAGTCGGGGTATCACGGGCAGTTCTCCGGCCCGTTCGCCTTCGCGGCCGCGTTCCTCGGAGGCTCGGGACTCGGTGTCGCTCTCGAGGATTTCTCGGACGACAACGCCCGGGATGAGCGATACCTCGCGCTGGCCGCTCGCGTGGAGATCGTGGCCGATCCGGAGTGCGATGCGATCTTCCCGAATCAATTTCCGGCCGTCGTGCGGCTCACCACGGTGGGCGGCGAGGTTCTCGAGGAGAGGGTCATGGTGAACCGCGGCGGTCCCGCTCGGCCTCTGTCCCGCGACGAGCTGCAGGTGAAGTTTCTAGGCAACGCGCGTCGCGCTCTCCCTGAACCCGCGGCCCGGGCCCTGAGCGAGTCCATCCTGACCATGGATGCGGGGCGTAGAGTGTCCGAGCTCATGGCCCGGGCCGGAGCCCGGGGGGGCTCGAAGGAGACGACTTCATGACCGCCTATCGCGCGCTCGCCCTGCAAACGCGACTCGACACCATCAACGCGCTCCCGGACGCGATCAGCGCCCGCGAGCAGATGCACCGCACCCTCGATCGGGTGGGCACGGAGATCGCGGCGGCCGCGACCTGGATCGGCAAGGATCTCCGGCTCGTGGTGCTGCCGGAGTATTTCCTGACCGGCTACGCGATGGGCGACCCCATCGAGCAGTGGACGGAGAAGGCCGCGATCGACCCCGGTGGCCCCGAGTACGAACGGCTGGGGCAGATCGCGCAGACCCACGGCCTGTTCCTTGGCGGAAATGCGTTCGAGCGGGACGAACACTTTCCGGGCATGAACTTTCAGTGCTGTTTCCTGGTGGCGCCGACCGGAAAGGTCATCCTCCGGTACCGGCGGCTCAACTCCATGTACACGCCGACGCCCCATGACGTGTGGGACCGCTACCTCGAGATCTACGGGTACGAGGGAGTGTTTCCGGTGGCGGAGACGGAGGTGGGGGTGGTGGCCCCGATTGCCTCCGAGGAGATCCTCTATCCGGAGATCGCGCGCGCCTTCGCCATGCGTGGCGCCGAGGTCTTCTTCCACCCGACCTCGCAAACCAACGAACACGCGATCGCGGCCAAGGACGTCTGCACGGTGGCCCGGGCCATCGAGAACATGGCCTACGTGGTGTCCGCGAACACCGGCGGCATCCACGGGACGCCTCTGCCCTGCGACTCCACGAACGGGGGGTCGAAGATCGTCGATCACCGCGGCCTGGTTCTTTCCCGGTCGGGCTTCGGGGAGACCATGACCTGTTCGGCCGAGATCGATCTCAACGCCCTTCGGCGCTTTCGGACGCGCCCGGCCATGGAGAACCTGCTCGCGCGGCAGCGTTTCGATCTCTTCGCCGAGGGCTACCGCACTCGAAAGCACTACCCCTCCAACACGATGATGGATGGGATTCCGCCGCGCGCCCACTTCATCGAGACCCAGCGCGCCACTATTGCCCGGCTGGTCGAGACCGGCGTTCTGAGGAAGCCGGCCCAGGGGTAGGCGGAACGGCGAACGGACGCCACCCGGCTTCGCGCCAGGGCGGCGCCCTTGCCGGACCCGAGGGAAGGGGCTGGCGCTCTTACCGTCCGACGGGCGACCAGAGTTCGAAGGCGACTCCGCCCGCAGCCGCGCCCGAGGCGACCAGGTCGTCGCCGACGCGTGCGATCTTCGAGTAGGACGCTCCAGGCAGCGAGCGCGCGGTCATCTCGACCCCCTCCACCTCGAAGCCGAAGACGAAGCGGCCCGGCCGCAACGGGCGGGCCTCGATCATTGGAGCGCCGCGCCCGTCGGGATCCGGAAACTCGATCATCTCGAGGCGGATGGGGAGTTGGGCCTCGTCCGCGAACAGGGCGAGACGAAGCCTCGTGTCGGGCCGAGGGAGGTGCATGAAGGCGGCGACTTCGGGCTCGGCGAAGGTGGCATCGAGGAGGGGTAGAAGACCTGCCTCCTTCCAGAAACCGGCGGAAGCGTCCACGGATTCAACCACGTACACCGCGGAGTGCACTTCCGAGAACATGGCGTGGACGCTCGCGTCCAGCACGCTTGGCCGGCGCTTGTTGACCTCGATGAGCACGAGGGCCAGGCCGTCGGGCCCGACGCATTTGCATTCCTTGATGGTCATGGGCCCGACCTTGTAGGCGGCGACCGGGCCTATCGCGGCGCGGGTGTTCTTCACGATCTCGAGGGCGGCCGCCATGTCGCGAACGTACAGGTCGACCGCGTGGGGACCGCGATCGAGGGGGCCTCCGTGTACCGGGGGTTCGGAAGTCTCGACCAGCCGGATGAATCCCCGATCTGCTCCCGGCATGCTCAATCGCGCGCCGGCCGCGGGCCGGGCCAGGCCGTAGAGCTCCCGGGCCGCAAAGGCCCCGACCGTGAAATCGCTCTCTCGCACGAAGCCGAACGCCTGAAAGAAGCGGGAGGTGTCTTCGATGCTTGACGCCCCGATGGTGACGTGACTCGGACTCTTCAACATGATTTCCTC
>CAZYEA010000084.1:0-16522 GCA_964646485.1 uncultured Acidobacteriota bacterium | reverse complement strand
AGGATGCCATCCACGTGAAGGGTCTCCCCACCACCTGCGGCTCGAAGATCCTCAACAAGTTCGAGACGCCCTACGACGCGACCGTCATCCGCAGACTCAAGGGTGCGGGCGCCGTCGTGCTCGGCAAGCTCAACATGGACGAGTTCGCCATGGGCTCGTCGAACGAGAACAGCGCCTTCGGCCCGGTCCGCAATCCCTGGGACACGAGCCGGGTGCCCGGAGGCTCATCGGGCGGCTCCGCGGCCGCGGTCTCGGCGGGCTTTTCGGCCATGACCCTGGGATCGGACACCGGCGGCTCGATCCGCCAGCCCGCCGCCTACTGCGGAGTGGTCGGACTCAAGCCGACCTACGGAAGGGTGAGCCGCTATGGCCTCGTGGCCTTCGCGTCATCGCTCGATCAGATCGGCCCGCTCACACGGTCCTGCGCCGATGCCGCGCTCGCTCTTTCCGTCCTCGCCGGGCAGGACGTGCATGACGCCACGAGTTCGCCGCGACCGCTCGACGACTACGAAGCCGCGGTCAGGCAGCCCACGAAAGGACTGCGGGTCGGAGTTCCGCGCGACTTCCTCAAAAACGGCGTGGACCGCGGGGTGATGGCGGAATTCGACAAGACCATCGAGGCTCTCCGCGCGGACGGGGCGCAGATCGTCGATGTGGCCCTGGCGAACGCGCCTCACGCCATCGCCACCTACTATCTCGTCGCCACCGCCGAGGCCTCGTCCAATCTGGCGCGCTTCGACGGCGTACGCTATGGATTGCGCACCGATTCTCAGGCCTCCCGCGCCACTCTCAAGGACATGTACGGTGAGACCCGCGACCAGGGCTTCGGCCCCGAGGTCAAACGGCGCATCATCCTGTGCACGTTCGTTCTCGCCTCGGTGTACTTCGACGCATACTATCTGACCGACCAGAAGGTGCGCACGCTGATCCGGCGCGACTTCGACAAGGCCTTCGAGTCGTGCGATGTGATCGCCACCCCGACCACACCCTCGCCCGCTTTCAAGCTCGGGGAGAAGACGGCAAACCCTCTCGAAATGTACCTCGCCGACGTCTTCACTGTTCCCGCGAACCTCGCGGGCGTGCCCGGGATATCCGTGCCCTGCGGCTTCTCGGGCGGCCTTCCCGTGGGTCTGCAGTTCGTGGGCCCGATGTTCGCGGAGACCGCCATCCTGCGGGCGGGGGCGGCGGTCGAACGCCTCACCGGAGCGAGCGCGGCCCGGCCGGCTCTCTAGCTCTCCAGAGTCTCGACGGGTTCCGGCCCCGAGGGGTGCGCACCCTTGCGATGCGCGCGCGCCTCCAGGAACTTTCGACACAGCGCGTAGGCAGGAAGCGAGGCGACGAGGCCGAGCAGAGTGTTTCCCACGATGAAGGGCCACAGCAGGGGACCGAAGGCATTCAAGACCCCACCCATCGACTTGAGCGCCTCCCGCCAGTCGCCGACCAGGGTCCAGGCAACCGTGGCCCGGACCAGGGTCTCGGCTCGACTCAACACGTGAGCGTTCAGGTGGCTTGAGTCGACGCCCAGCAGCATGGCGCCGATCAGGGTCCCGAACATGTAGCAGGGGATGAGGGCCCACACGTTGACCCAGGCTCCGGCGACCACGGCCACCCGGTTGAGCCGGAGAGCGAAGGCCAGCGCGATCGCGATCAGGGTGTGCAGACCCAGGAACGGTGAAAACGCGATGAAGATGCCGGCGCCGAAGGCCAGAGCGGTTCGGTGTGGGGGATCCTTCAGGTGAAGAAGGCTCTGCAGGGCGGCGTTCATCTTCGTTCAGGCGGCCAGACTGCGGTTCGAGGGGATCGGCCCGAGGCGGTGCCTCAGGCTAGGTGACACCGAAGACGGGAGGGCGCTGAACCTCGCTGAAACCGAAGTGATCGAAGCCTTGCGGCTTGAGCGGCTCGATCCACTCGCCCACCTGCACGGACACCACCGGTGCTCCCACCACGAACTGGCCGATCACGGTGATCGGCAGATCCCAGACGAAGGCCATGTCGCGAACCGCGTCGATGCTGTCCGGGGAGATGGCCATGAGGAGCTGGTAGTCCTCTCCGCCATGCAGGGCGAGGGGCAGGGGATCGCCGCCCCGGGCCCGCTCGATCTTCGCAACCGCCGGATCCACCGGCACGGCGAGAGGATCGATGACCGCGCCGATCGAGTTCTCCGCGCACAGGCGGATGAGGTCGAGGGACAGGCCGTCCGAAATATCCATCATCGCGCGCACCACCCCCGGGTTCTCCGACATGGCCCGTGCGAAAGCCAGGGGCGGGGTGGGGTCGAGATGAGCGCGCACGCAGCGGGCCAGCGGCCCTTCCGAGGAGGGCGTCCAGATCCCGGTGTCGATCACCATGCCGTCATCCGCGAGGCGCACACCGTCACGGAGGAGGCGCAAGCCTTCGGCGGAGGCGCCGAGGCCGCCGGTGATGACCACGAGGTCGCCCACCTGAACGCCCTGGCGGAGGATCGGGCGATCGCCGACCCCGAGCACGGTGACGGCGATGGTGATCGGGCCCGGAGTGGCGGAGAGGTTCCCGCCGACGATTCCGACCCCCACTTCCGCGGCGCGTTCGATGAGCCCCTCGTAAAGGCCATCGAAGAAATCGATCGGGCAGCTGGGGGGGAGGCACAGATTCACCAGCGCGTAACGCGGCACCCCGGACATGGCACCGATGTCAGAAAGGTTGACCGACATCGCCTTTCTTCCGAGCAGACGCGCGGGGGTGAGGGCGCGGTCGAAATGAACTCCTTCGACGAGAGTGTCGGTGGTGAGCAGCGAGACCGCGGGAGTTTCGACCAGAGCGCAGTCGTCGCCGATCCCGACCTTGACCCCCGGCGTCTCGGCGATACGCGACCGCAGACGCGCCACCAGGGCGCGTTCCCCCAGAGAGGAAACTGTTTCGATGCGTTCTTCGCTCAAGCAGCGGTAACCGCCCGCGACTTTACCAGCGTCTTCGGCGCCTCATGGGCGCGAGATCGGGCCGCCCATCCCTCACGGGGTCTGGAGAGTCCGACTGAACACGCGTACAGGTGGGGTGCACGCGCCGCTCACCGGGCGGCGACCGGTGTATCCTGCCTCGAACGCCCCAAAGAGCAAGAAGTTCAAGAATGGTCCACGCACCTTCACTCAAGAGGTTCTCCGCGGTCTCGGCGACCGTGTTGATGCTGGGTCTCGTGGGCGGCGCGCAGGCGCAGGACACGGACCGGCTGTCCCGGGTCAATCAGGACGAACTCGCGTCCTTCTACGGCCGGATGAACGTGGTGGTCGGCTCGGGGGCCCGCGCTTTCGGGATGGGCGGCGCCTTTCTGGCTCGAGCCGATGACGCCACCGCCGCCTCGTGGAACCCTGCGGGCCTCAGCTATCTCAGGCGGACAGAGTTCTCGCTGGTCGGCGTGCACAACGAGTTCTCCCAGGGAATTCCGCGGCAGAACGAGGTGGTGGACAACGCGGGCGATCCCCCCCTTTCGGTGAAGACCATGGATCAGCTTCGCGGTTCGGTGGCGGATTTTGCCGGACTTGTTCTTCCCCTCCGTATCAAGGGGCGGACCGGCGCCATTCAGGTTTCGTATCAGCGCAGCTTCTCGTTCACCGGCTCGCGCCGCAGCGAAGGGCCGGTCGGGGTGAAGGGGTTTGCCGCAGGCGGGAAAGTCCTGCCGACGGAATTCACGGTGGAAGGCAAGGGCGGATTCGACACCATCTCGTTCTCCTCCGGCTTCGAAGTACATCCCCGTCTTCGGCTGGGGATGAGCCTGAATCGATGGATCAACGGCTTCTCCCAGGTGGTGAACCGCCCCAACGCCCAGACCGGCGGATACCGGCGAATCGACAGCTCCTGGGAAATCGACGGAACGAACTTCAACCTGGGCGCCCTCCTCATACCCACCCCGAAGCTCAACCTGGGCGTGGTGTACAAAACGCCGTTCGCCGCCACGGTAGGCCTCGAGAAAACCCGTACAGACCTCGCGAGTGCCACACCCGACCCGATCACCGGCGCGAAACCCGACCCCCCCCTGGTGAACCGGCACACCGGCGATGTCACGTTGCGTCTGCCCCGGGTCTACGGCCTCGGGGCCTCTTTTCGCGCCACCAACACCCTGACCCTCTCCGCCGATTTCACCCGCACGGCCTGGTCGAAAGCGACGATCACTGATTTCTTTTCGCTGGCCCGTCGGCCAGCGTCTGCCGAAGCACCGGCCCCGGGCGGGGCCGATACATATGTCGACACCTACGACAAGCAGCCAGTCCCCGCCGTGGAAGTTCCTTCCCAAACGGAGGGTCTCTACAAACAGGTCGATACGAGCCAGCTACGAGTCGGCGCCGAGTGGGTTCTTCGGCTCGGTCAGTCGGGAAATGTGCTGCTGCCTCTGCGGGCCGGTTTCTTCCGCGATGGCCAGCCCGTGGTCATCCTTCTGGAGGACGGGGTCAATCCTGCCGCCCATCCGGACGGCATTCAGACCCGACCGACGTTTTCCGGCTTCACCGCGGGGCTTGGAGTCACGGTTGGGGGGATCCTCCTCGACCTGGCCTATATCCGCGAGGCTGGCGATGTTCCGGCGGCGCGCAAGGGAGACGGCAAAGACCTGATGGACGCGGACGGCAAGAGGAACATCCTGTACAACCGGGTGTTCGCATCCATGATCGTCCGCTTCGGAAAGCGTCGCTGACCAGGGCTCTCGTCGCGCTGGACTTCCCCAGGTTGAGACGGTCCCGTCCTCGATAGACTGCGAAACGGGGGTTCGGCTGGCGGACAATCCGGAGGCCAACCTCCTCAAGATC
Source organism: uncultured Acidobacteriota bacterium (assembly GCA_964646485.1). Classification (GTDB taxonomy): domain Bacteria; phylum Acidobacteriota; class Vicinamibacteria; order Fen-336; family JAGNNV01; genus JAGNNV01. The sequence goes on along the minus strand of CAZYEA010000084.1, from coordinate 11,750 downwards.
TTCGATTTAGGTGTACGGACCGCTCGGGCATGATCGTTGCTTTGCTCATCAGTACGATTCCTCGGAGCAGCCCATGAACACGAGACCCAACGCAGCAGTCAGTACAGCCCGATCGGCAGTTCTTGTCGCGTTCGTCTCGCTGTTCGCCGCCACGGCCGCCTTCGCCCAGGACATCCGCTATCGCGACGGGCGGTTCCTCGAGACCGTAGGAAACGTCACCATCCAGCGAGCCGACGAAGCCAGTTCAGACGAGGCCGTTCTGAACATGCCTTTCCTCCCGGGCGATCGCGTCTGGACCGACGAATCGGGCCGGGCCGAGGTCGTCTTCGCCGAGGGCGAGGTGCTGTGGATCGCTGAGCGCAGCAAGGTCGATTCTCTCGGCCGGGGCGGGCGAGAGCAGGACGAGCGGCTGGGCCTACGGGTGTTCGCGGGTTCTTTCGCCGCGCGCGTGCGCTTCGGCGGCCCGGGTTTTGAATTCCGGGCTCCGGGCGGCAGCATCACCACCACGGGCGCCGCCGCCTTCCGCGTGGATGTGCGCGCGGGTGAGACGGTGGTATCGGTGAGCGAAGGTGAGATCCTCGCCGACCTCGGCGGCGAGCGCCTGACCGTGCGCGCGGGCGAACGCGTGCGCTACGCCGACCGTGTGGTCAGCGGCCCTTACGGCTACCAGCGGGCGAGCGTCGATTCATTCGACCGATGGTGCGAAGAGCGCTCGAGCGAATTAGAACGCATGGCGCGCCAAAGGAACGACGAACGACTTCCAGACGAGCTCGACCCCTACGCGGACGAACTCGAGGGCAACGGCGAATGGGTCTACGACGAGCCGCAGGGCTACGTCTTCGTGCCGCGGGTGGCCTACGACTGGGCCCCCTACACCTACGGCCGCTGGGTCTACACCCTCTACGGCTGGACCTGGGTTGCGAACGAGCCCTGGGGCTTCGTCACCTCCCATTACGGCCGATGGGGTTACTCTCCACGCATCGGCTGGCATTGGATGCCGCGCGCCGGCTTCTCGGGAGCGTGGGTCTCCTGGTCAACGCCCATCGGGGCGTGGAGCAACACCATCGGCTGGTGCGCGCTCGGCTTTGACGATCGTCCCGTCGGTTCGTTCGCGGCCTACGGCAGCGGCGGGCGGGCGGTGGCCCGCGGTTCCGTCTCATCGGGTCGGGGCTGGTCGTTCGCCAACCGTTCCGACCTCGGGCGCGCCAACATTCACCGTCGCCGCGTGGACGTTCCGGTGGAAGACGCCCAGCGTGCAGTGGTGTGGAGCCCGGGGACAGCACCCGATCGGGAAGTCAAGCAGGCCCGCCGCGGCCCGGAAGGACGCGCCGGCCGGGCTTCAGGCGTTGCCGAGACGGGGGCTGTTCCCCGCGGCGAAGGCCGCTCGGGAAATGGCGATGGGGGAGCGCGCATCTATCTGAAGCCATCGCCGGGCGACAGCACGCCGGAGCTTCGATCCGACCCCGCCACCACCATTCCCTCTCCCGAGTCCCGCCGGGGCCGCGGGATCGGCCAGGATGGCTTCAAGGACGAGCAGGACAATCGCAAGAGCCGCACGCGGCGCGACGACTCGGGGCTCTTCCTCGAGTCGTCGGGCGGTAGCGCCGGTTCCGATGGAGCGCGAGCGCGGTCGGCCGATCGGCCCGCCGGAGATCATCCGGTAAACGAGCCGCAAAAAGCGCCGATCGGCGAGGCCTCGCGGCTCGACGACAGCGCGCGTGAGCGCCCCACCCGCGATCCCCTGTTGAGCCGGTTCTTCCGCTCGATCACCCGCCAGGATTCCGAACGGGAAACGTCGCGCGAGCCCGGGACGAATCGTAACGACGACAACTCCACGCGGCGGCGTGAGACGCCGCGCGACGACTCATCGGCCCGCGAGTCCTCTCCGCGCGAGAGGCCCCGGCCCGCCGACCAGAACCGCGAGCGGACGAAGCCCTCGGGAATCGAGCGCGCCCAGCCTCGCAACTCCCCTCCGCCCCAGGCATCGCCGCGTGCCGGCTCGTCGATAGAAGCCGGAGCGAAGCGGCGGCCGCAGCAGGATCGCTGATCCCAAGAGGACTCCGGACGCATCGGCCCGCGCCCTTAAAGTAGCGGGCGCATGACCAGCGGCCCCGGACGAGCGCGCCGTCTCCTGCGGGAGAACCGCGGCCCTTTCCTGATCGCGGTCTCGATCGTCCTCGGGTCGGTCGTAGGCGCGCTCATGGCCATCGGCAGCGACCTGCCCCAGGTCGAGCAGCTCGAGGAGCTGAAGCCGAACATCGTCACCCAGGTCTTCGCCTCCGATGGGTCCATCCTCGGAGAGTTCGCGATCGAGAAACGGGTGATCGTGCGCTACGAAGACATTCCCGATGTCCTGCGCAACGCCATCATCGCCACCGAGGACGAGAACTTCTTCAATCACATCGGCATCAACCTCTGGCGCATCCCGGGCGCCCTCTACGCGAATTTCCGGTCGGGCCGCAAGGGCCAAGGGTTTTCGACCCTGACCATGCAGCTCTCCCGCCTTCTCTTTCTCTCTCCGGAGAAGACCTACGAGCGGAAACTGCGGGAGATCCTGCTCGCCCTTGAAATCGAACGGCGGTTCACCAAGAAGGAGATCTTCACCCTCTACTGCAACCTTGTGAATTTCGGCCACGGGAATTACGGAGTTGAGGCTGCGAGCCGCTTCTACTTCGGGAAGTCGGCGAAGGAGCTGAACCTCGAAGAGGCGGCCCTGATCGCGGGCATCCCTCAAAGCCCGAGCCGTCTCTCCCCTCTCGATCACCCCGAGGCGGCCACGCGGCGAAGGAACCACGCACTCGACCGGATGGTGGCGGAGAAGTACATCACCCCCGCCGAAGCCCAGAGCGCGCAGAACCAGCCGCTCGGAGTCATCGCCCGACGCTCGCCATCGTCGATCGCCCCGTATTTTCTGGAGGAGGTCCGCAAGACTCTCGAGCGCGACTATGGATTCAGCGGCATCTACCGGTCCGGCCTCAAGGTCTACACCACCCTCGACCCCGGCTTGCAGGTCCTGGCCAACCGGGTGGTGCGCGACGGCATCCTCCGCAATGATCGGACCGCCCGGGGCTTCAGGAAGGTGACGGAGTCGGCGCTCAAGGACGGCGCGATCCCTGAAGGATTCAGCCTGCCCGACTGGCGCCAGCCCTTTGGGGTGGGCGACGTGGTCAGAGCCGTGGTCACCTGGGCGGAGAAGGACGTGGCCGGCGTGCAGATCGGCGAGGTCCAGGGACGCTTGCCCCTCAAGGGCATTGCGTGGACGGGCAAGGGGAGAGTCTCGGATGTGGTGAAGACCGGCGACATCGTGCCCGTGCGCATTCTCAAGCTCGAGGGCACGGACGCGAAGCGCACCGCCGAGGTCGGCTATGAACAGGAACCCGACGCCGAGTCCGCGTTCCTGGCCATGGACACGCGCACGGGAGCGGTCCGGGCCATGGTCGGCGGCTTCGATTTCGAGCGCAGCAAGTTCAATCGCGCGGTGCAGGCCCATCGGCAGACCGGCTCCATCTTCAAGGCCATCGTCTACTCGGCCGCGGTGGAGAGCCTGGGCTGGGGCCCGGAGACTCTGATCGTGGACTCGCCCATCACCTTCACCGCGGCCGGGTCGCCCACGTGGTCTCCCCACAATTACGACATGAAGTTCGAGGGCACCATCACCGTTCAGCACGCGGTCGAGGAGTCGCGGAACATTCCCGCCATCAAGACTCTCCAGGCGATCGGGGTCGAGAAGGGCATCGAGTACGCGAGGAAGCTCGGACTCAAGGACGAGTTGCCGCCCTACCTCCCCATCGCCATCGGCGCGGGCGAGGCGACGCTCGACGAGATGGTGGCGGCCTTCGGGACCATCGCCAACGAGGGCCTGCGCATGACCCCGATGCTCATCACGAGGATCACCGACAACGAGGGCAACGTCCTCGAGGAGAAACTCCCCGAGGCCCATGACGCGCTGCGTCCCGAGACCGCGGCGACCATGGCGAACATCCTGCGCGGCACCGTCCTGCGCGGCACCGCCCAGCGCGCGAATTCCCTGGGGCGTCCTTTGTGCGGCAAGACCGGCACCACCGACAACTGGAGTGACACCTGGTTTGTGGGCTTCGAGCGAGAGATGGTGGCGGGAGTGTGGAGCGGCTTCGACGACAAACGCAAGTCCCTCGGACGCGGCCAGGACGGCGCGCGCACGTCCCTCCCGATCTTCATGGATTTCTGGAGAGAGGCGAGCAAGCAGCTGCCCAAGGATCAGGTCTTCCCCCCGCCCATGCCCGTGATCCGGACTGACCCTCCGGAGGGGTCACAGATCCCCTGAGCCCGAGCGTCACGATTTCGGCGCGATCTCCAGAGCGAGGTCGTCTTCGAATCGCTCGGCCGGGCGCAGGTCCGCCGCGAACCCGGGCAGCCCGTCCTCAATGGCCTTCCGGCGGATCGGGCCGAAACCTCGGAGGTGGACGATCACGTGCTCGACGCCGAGGGAGCGCAGGAGGGCGATCGACGACTCCGAGGGAAAGTCCTTCATGATCTCGCGGACCCGCGCATATTCGGCCGGCTCGACCCCTGCGTACCCGTTCACGAGCGGCTTCCAGTGCGCGGTCGAGCGCAACAGGTAGACGCTGTCATCGAAACGCGGCCGCTGGAACAGGCCGTCGTTCGGAAGGATGGGAAGCTCGATCACCGCCCCATTCCCGGGTTGTCCGGCGAGCCAGGCATACACCGCCGGAACCGGCGCTGAGGCGTCGGTGCACCGGTCGGCCGCTACCACGTTGAGCGGCGCGGCCGCGGCCTCGAGGAGAGCGAGCATCGCCAGGAGGACCCGCCAGCCGGTTCGCCGGATGCGATCGAGGCCGAAGCCCGCGAGCATCGACACACCCAGGGCGAGGAAGACCGAGGCCCGCGCGGGCACGCGGATCATCCGGAACACCTCGAATTCGCGAAGCCAGGCAAACGGTCCCGGGAGGAGCGAATGCCCGAAGAGGCGGACCTCGGGACCCAGGGCCACGAGCCAGGCGCCCAGCGCCAGCGCCACATAGCCGAGGATGAGTCGGCGATTCTTCGGAGCCTTCCTCAAAGAGAGCAGGGCGAGGCCGGCAAGGACCAGAATGGTGATTCCCTGGAAGAGATCGCCTTCGACAATGGAGCGCAGGCTCTCGGTGGCGGCGCCCCAGACGCGATTCGACGCCGAGGTCGAAAAGAGGCCTTCGAGCGGGGCGGAGAAGAATGCGGTCTCGCCGGCCGCGCGCTCGTAATTCAGGGGTGCTAACGCCTGCTGGTGCAGAAAGCGAAGAGGCAGGAGAAAGGCGAGGGCCACCCCGATGCCGATCGGCGCGGTGCGCAGAACGCGGCCGCGTTCGATCAGGATGAGAATGGAAATGGGGAGGACCGCCGCGGCGAGGAGGGCCTGGTAGCCGCAGGCCCAGGCCGAGAGTCCGAAGAAGAGACCCGCGAGTGCGGCGCTCGGCGCGGTCCCGCTCCGCGCCCATCGATGGACGAAGAGGAAATACCAGGGCAGGAATTGAGTTCCCAGGACGGACAGATGGGCCGGGGTGGAGACGCGATTCGAGGAGAACGAGAACCAGGCGCCCACGGCGAAGGCGGCGAGGGGAGTGAGGCCGAGGCTCAGGCTCAAGGCGCGCACGCCCAGCGCGGTCAGGAAGAAGGTCAGGAGGCGCACCGCGTTCAAGAGCACGATCGGGTCGCTGGTGAAGAGCCGAAGGGGGAGGGAGAGCACGGAGGTGGCGACGATCGGCTCGTCGAGAAAGAGGGTGTAGCGGAGCGGATGGAGGGTGTTCGCGTGGGGCAGGCTCAAAGGGTCGTGCAGCAGGGCCCGCGAAGTCCAGGCCATGGCCCAGGCGAAATACGAGGAGTCCCCCGCCTCCATCAGGTGGAGGCGGGCCGCGAGCGGCCACGTCATCAGGGCGGTCAGGGCCGCGTAGAGGAACGCGGCCACGGCGTGCGACTTGAGGCTCACTCCTCGCTCGCCGACACACCCTTGGAGAGTTCGCCCCGCGCCTTGGCCACGAGCGCCGCCTTGATGAAGATATCGAGATCGCCGTCGAGCACGCGATCGACATCCCCGGTCTCGCACTTTGTCCGATGGTCCTTGACCATGCGGTAGGGATGGAGGACGTACGAGCGGATCTGCGAGCCGAAGGCGATCTGCATCTTGGCCGCTTCCACCGCGTCGAGCTTCTCGCGCTGCTTCTTCATCTCCAGGTCGAACAGGCGGGACTTCAGGACCTTCATGGCCACCTCGCGGTTACGGATCTGGCTGCGCTCGTTCTGGCAGGCCACCACGATGTTGGTGGGTATGTGGGTGATCCGCACCGCGGAGTCGGTGACGTTCACATGCTGGCCCCCGGCGCCGCTCGAGCGATACGTGTCGACCCGCAGGTCCTTGTCCAGGATCTCGATATCGATGCTGTCGTCGAGTTCGGGCCAGCAGAAGACCGCCGCGAACGAGGTGTGCCGCCGCGCCGCCGAGTCGAAGGGAGAGATTCGGACGAGGCGATGCACGCCGCTCTCCACCCAGAGGGTTCCAAACGCATAGTCGCCGGTGATGAACATGGTGACGCTCTTGATCCCGGCTTCCTCACCCCTCTGGTAGTCGGTGATGTCGACCTTGAACCCGCGGCGCTCGCAGTAGCGCTGGTACATGCGAAAAAGCATTTCCGCCCAGTCCTGGCTTTCGGTGCCGCCCGCTCCCGCGTTGATCGAGAGAATGAGGTTGGCGCCGTCATGCTCCCCGCCCAGGGTGTGGGCAAGCTCGGCTTCCTCGATGCTCTTCTGCCAGAGAAGGGCCGCGGTCTTGAGTTCGCTCTCGACCTTTTCCCCGCCGGCCAGCCACTCCTGCAGGACCGAGACATCCCCTTCCTGGGAGTTGACCCGGCGCACGAGCTCAAGGCTGCCCTCGATCTTCTTGCGCTTGCGCTGGACCTTCTGGGCGTTTCTCTGATCGTTCCAGAACCCCGGCTCCGTGATCTCCTGGTCGACCACGGCCATTTCGGCGGTCAGTTTCGCTTCGTCAAAGATAGCCGCGGACGTCCGCAGCCCTCGCTTTGAGCTCGAGGCAGAGCTCGCTGATTTCGTCTTTCAAGGGATCGCTTTCTCGCTCTGGGAACGGTTTGAAGGAGGCGCTGAAGTCTATTCGAGAGGGCGCGGCCTCAAGAACAAGGCCGCGATGGCCGCGGAGAGGGCCACGAAGAACGCCGTCCAAACGAATACGTCCCCGTGGCGGGCGTAGAAGGTGAGTTCCGGGATTGCGCGCACGTCCCCCACGAGGGCCCTCTTCTCCATCAGCTCGGTGCGGGCCAACTCTCGCCCGAAGGGATCGATGATGGCGGAGATCCCGGTGTTGGCGGCGCGCACCAGGAAACGGTGGTTCTCCACCGCTCGGAAGCGGGCCATGGCGTAGTGCTGATAGGGCGCGGCACTCGTCCCGTACCATCCGTCGTTGGTCACGTTGAAGAGAACCTGAGCGCCGGCCAGGGGAAACCGTCGCACGAGTGAGGGAAAGATCGCCTCGTAACAAATGAAGACGCCAATGGGGACGCCGAAAGCCCTCCCCGTCGAGGGCGTCGTGCCGGGGGTGAAGTCCGAGACCCCCTGGACCAGGCGCCGGACCGGAAGTGCCGAGGTGAGCCACGACGACAAGGGAAGATATTCGCCGAAGGGGACGAGCCGCATCTTGTGATAGCGGAGGTCGATGTCGCCCGCGGGAGAAAGGAGTTTGGCGCCAACGTAGCTTCGGACGCCTCCGTCCGGGGCCCGCTCGCGGTCGTCGTTCCCGGTGAGCAGGAAGACTCCCTCTTTCGCCGTGAACTCCGCGATCTGTTTCCGAACCTCGGGGTACAGGTCGAGTTCGTAGCCGATGGCGGATTCCGGCCAGACCACCACCCGCGCGCCCCGCCCCGCGGCCTCGCGCGACAAAGCGAGGTGCGCCTCGATGTTCGACTGCAAAAGGCCCTCCTCCCACTTCTCATCCTGGGGAATGGAGGCCTGAATCACGCCCACCGAGAGGGTCGACTCGGCGGCAAGAGGTTGCTGCAGCCGGCCGTGACCGAAGGCGAGGGCCAGGGAGACGAGCAAAGCCGGGAGGGTCACACCCAGGCGGCGGGAAAAGGGCGACCTGGCCAGGAACAGGTTCGCGAGGCCCGCGGACGCGGCGGCAAGCAGGAAAGACACGCCGTGAACGGAGGTGAGGGAGGCCACCTGGATGAACTCCGGAAAGTCCGCCTGGGAATAACCGAGCAGGCACCAGGGGAAGCCGAAGAGGAGGTGCTCCCGAAGATACTCGCAGGAGACGAAGACGAAGGGGGCGAGAAGCAGGGCCCTTGGGCCGAAGGCGAGCCCCACGTGGGCCTGCAGGGCGCCGAACCCGCCGAGGAAGAGGCCAAAGGCCAGGGCCAGGAGGAAGGTGAGAAGGAAGGCCAGGGGTGCCTGGACCCCGCCATAGCGAGTCATGACCTCGGCCACCCACGAGAGCAGGAGAAGGCCCTGAAGCGTGCCCGTGACTTGTCCGAGAAGGAATCCGGTCTTCCTCGGCACCCCGTCAAGCGCCACGAGAAGGGGGGCCAGGGCCACGAAGGCGGCGGACGCGAAGGCGGCCTTTGGAAACGAAACCGCCAGCAGGAGGCCGGCAAGCGCCGCCAGCCCCAGACGGCGTCCCAGGTTCAAGGCTTGACGATGAACGGCTTGAACTTCTCCTGGGTTTCGAGTTTCGCCAGAATGCGTTCCGCGTCTTCGCGGTCGGTGAACGAGCCGACCCGCACGTTGAACAGGCCCTCGCTCACCGGCACGAGGTAGGCCGAGTAGCCCTTGCCCTTGAGGCGCTTCACGATGGCCTCGGCGGCGGAGCGTTCCTTGAACGCGCCGACCTGGATGGTGAGGCGATTGAGCGGAGTGGCCGCGGGCCGCGCCGCGCGAGGAGCGGGGGTCGCCCGAGGCGTTGCCTTCGGCGCTGGTGTCGGCTTCGGTGTCGCCTTCGCCGGGGGCCGCGAAGGAGCCGGCTTCTCGGCCGCCTTCGGGGTGGGGGTGGCGGCAGGGGCCGCGGTGCGGCTAACGGGCGGGGCAGCCGGCTTCACCGCGGTCGCGGGAGGAAGAGCCGCGGGCGATGCGGTGGCCGCGGGCGCGAGCCCCTCGACCTTGTCGCCTTGCAGGGTGGCGCCGTAGGTGAGGGCGTCGGGTGTGGGCGACGGCGCCGGCTCTTCGGGGAGGCGCTCATCAGCGATGTCCCGAACCGTGGGCTCCGGGGACGAGTCGACGTTGCGTCCCACCATGACCCCGGCCAGGAAGGCGGCGGAGAGGGCGATGACCAGGAATACAAAGTACACGATGAGCTGCTTCGAGCTCACCGGAATGTTGTATTGCGTTTCTCCTTCAGCCACCTGAACTGTCCTTTCACGGCCCGTCCGCCCGGGATCGAAGGTCCCGAAGAGCGGTTCGACTCCCCAAGCTTAAAGCCCGTCTCGGATAAAGCCCGACACCACGGCTTCTTCCTGAAGCCCGTAGTTCTGACGAATGAGGAACTGAATGGCGTAGACCAGTTCGGAGAGGCCGGTGGTCACGAGCATCTTCCGGTTGTCGAGGCTCTCGCTCTGGAGATTCTGATAGATGAGGTCGGGGTCGACCCGGCCGGAACTATGGAGGCTCACTCCGTTGAAGAGCGTGCCGAAGTGCGGTGCGATCTCGCCGACCGCCCGCGACGCGAAAGCGCTTGCCCCTTCGCCCGGACGGGAGTCGATGTAGGCATAGATGCGCTCGAAGAGCCGGTTGAAGCGATCGACGATCTGTCCCACCTCCACGCGGTCGCTGGCCTCGTCGGCCAGAGCCTGCGAGCGCTCTATGTCCCCGGTCTCCGCGCGCTGGATGAGGCCGAGCACCGAGAGCATCCAGAGGGTGCGGCAGCTCTCGAAGCTCGTTCCGAAGGACAGGTCGGAGATCTGCTCCACGGTGAGCCGCCCGTTCACCCGGGACAACACCGTCTGCTCGTCATCGAGCAGTTCCACCTTGAGGTGCCAGGTCTCCACGTCGCTCACCCGCACGAAGACGGTCTCGAGCGACTGGATACCGGCAAAGACCCGGCTCCAGCAGGTGAGCTTGCGCATGCCCTGGGCGATCACCTCGTCGGCGGACAGGCTGAGGGGCACGAACTCGGACTCGTCCACCTCGCCGAGCGACATCTCGTAGGTTCCCGAAGTCCAGTTGAAGAGCTCGAACAGCATGAGCCGCGCCTGGTTGGTGATGGCGGGAATCAGGTCCTCGGCGTCGAGGGCCGAGATCTCCACGAGGATGGTGCCTAGCCTCTTGCCGGGCCGAATGAGCTTGGAGGCCTCGACGAACTGGCGGGCGGTGATCCGTCCCTCGACCAGGAGCAGTTCGCCGAGGCGTTCGTCCGGGTCGTTGCTGGTGATCTGGACGATGCGGCCGCGGGAGATGAAGATCCGCTTGGTGAAGACGCCGTTCCAGAACGAGAGAACCCCGCTTTCGCCGCTCTGCAGGATAGTGCGCAGGATCTTGGGCGTCCCGCTGCCCCGAATGTCGCCCCGGAAGGTGAGATCGGACTCGTCCTCGGAGACCAGCATGTCGCCAGCGGGTTCGCTCGTCTGATCCTGCATCCTGAGAGCAATGCTGAAGCACCCGCGCCGCTCTTGTCAACGCGCCCGGGCCGCTCGGCTGCGCCCCGGGCTCAAAGCACCCGTTTGCTAACATGCCCGCGGAATGTTTGGCACTCTTGGCGGGCCGGAACTGCTCCTCATCTTCATCGTGGGGCTCGTGGTCTTCGGCCCGCGCAAGCTCCCCGAGATCGGCAAGAGCCTCGGGAAGATGATCGGCGAGTTCAAGCGAGCCTCGGCCGATTTTCAGCGAACCGTCGAGGATGAGATCGAGACCGAGAAGCTGAAGAAAGAGATCACCTCCGCCGAGTACCCGGCCGCACCGGCCCCGTCCACTCCCGCCGCTCCGCCCCTGATCCGTGAGGCCGAGGGCTCGGTGCCGACCTCCACCCTGCTCGCAAGCACCGCCGACCTGTCGGGCGACACCTTCTCGGGGGCCGACGAGGAGGCGCCGAAGGCTTAGGACCCCGCGCTCCAAGGGTCCGACTCGAAGAAGGCGCCTCCCCCGAACCTGCGTGGCCAAAGAAGATCCCGAAGCCCGGATGTCGTTCCTCGATCACCTCGAGGAGCTCCGCTCGCGGCTGCTCAAGTCCCTCATCGCCCTGGCCGCGGGTTTCGGGGTGGCCTGGGGATACCACGAAGAGATCTTCCATTTCATGGTCACCCCGCTCAAACGGGCGAGTCCCACCCTCGAACTCATCGCCACCACTCCCACCGAGGCGATCATGCTCTACATGAAGATGTCCTTCTTCGTGGGCATCTTCATCGCCGCCCCCTTCCTTCTCTATCAGGTGTGGGCCTTCATCGCTCCCGGGCTCTACCCCCATGAGAAGGGCTACGCCATTCCCTTCGTGATGTTCGGCACCCTGTTCTTCATCGCGGGCGCCGCCTTCGGCCACTACTACCTGTTCCCGGTGACGCTCAAGTTCCTCGGGGAGTTCGGAGGCACGGACATCAAGTTCATGCCCAAGATCAGCGAGTACTACGATTTCTACTCATGGTTCCTGCTCGCTCTGGGCGTGGTGTTCCAGGTGCCCGTCATCATCTTCGTGCTCGCCCGCGTAGGCCTCGTGACTGCGGGTTTTCTGCTCCGCCAGTTCAAATGGGCGGTGCTCTTCTCTTTCATCGTGGCCGCGATCGTCACCCCCA
>CAZYEA010000083.1:0-16544 GCA_964646485.1 uncultured Acidobacteriota bacterium | reverse complement strand
TCGGGCGCGGTCATGCGAGGCGAAGGATAACGGCCGTCTCCGGCCTGGGGGGCGAAGGTCCCGAGGGGAGCCTGGTTCAAAAGAACCGAACTCAACCCCGGCGGCGCTTGTACCGTCCCAATCTGCACCAGGGGACCGCGCCTGAATGGCGCCGGTTTCATCAGATTGAAGGAGATGAATGCATGGTTGTGCCATATCTGCTCGCGCTCATGTCGACGACGTACCCCGCGACCCCGGAGTACGCGGAGTCGCCACGCACGGTGGAGGCGAGGGTGAGGGTTAGGGGCGCGGAGCTTGCGGTCTCCCTTCTCCTGCCCGACCGCTCAAAGGAGGCGCGCATTCCCGCCCTCCTGATCCTTCCCGGCTCCGGCCCCTCGACCCGTGCCGAATCGGTGGCTCTGGCCGAGCCATTCACTCGGCACGGCTTCGCCGTTCTCACCTTCGACAAGCGCGGGTGCGGCGCCTCAAGCGGATCGTGGCTCACCTCCTCGCTCGAGGACATGGCTGAGGACGGACGCACCCTGCTCGAATGGCTGAAGGCGCGGAGCGAGGTCGACGGCTCACGGACCGGAATCATGGGCGTGAGTCAGGGTGGTTGGGTGGCGCCTCTGGTGGCTTCGAGCCGTGGGAACGCGGCCTTTCTCATCGCCCTGACCGGCGGAGGGCTGAGCCCGCGGGTGGTGGAGCGGTTCGATTACGAGCGGAGGCTCGAGCGCGCCGGAGTTACGGGGGCCGATCTCGCCATCGCCCGCCGCACCATCGACGCGTACTTCGCCTTTCTCGCCGGGGAGGTGGCCCAGGGCGCGGTCACGAGCTTGCTCGACTCCGGCAAGGAGCGATCATGGCCGGGCGCTCTCGGCATCGAGCGCGTGCTGCCGAGTGAGGCGCAGAGGCCTTTCTGGTCGTGGGTCGCGAGCTTCGATCCTGCTCCCTCCATTCGTGGCCTCCGCCTCCCTGTCCTCGTCCTGATCGGTGGCGAGGACCGCGACCCCGCCGAAGAGGTGAGGGTGTGGCAGGCGAGCCTCAAGACCGCGTCCGACCCTCGCACCGAGATTCGCGTGGTGCCGGGCGCCGGACACATCCTGACCGTGGGCGGCAACCACATGCGCGGCATCTTCAACACCGCGGCCCTCGAGGCCATGGCGGCGTGGGCGGCGGCGGTGAGCGCGCCGTCCGCGCTCAGCGCACCGCGGTCAGGAGCGAGTCGTGGTGATCCAGAATGAGCGAGCGCAGGTAGGGGCCGATGTTGTCGACATCGGTGAAGCCCGCGGCTTTGGCCGCGACCGCGGTCTTGTCCTTCGGAATGTCGTCCCGCTCCGCGTAGTGCTTCCATCCCCGATACGAGCCGATGGTGAAGCTGTCCCACGAACCCCCGAACTCGCGCACGAAGATCGCGGTCTGGGGACGCCCGATGAGGCCCGCGTAGGCGTTCTCCATTTCACGCTCCTTCACGAGCTCGGCCCGCCTTGAGGCGAGGGCGTGGAACATCTCGACGTGGTACAGGTTCGCTTCGCGGAAGCCCGGCACCGCGTCGAGGTCGGGGCCGCGCACAAACTCATCCTCCTGCCACGCGACGAGGTCCGCCGGGGCCAGGGGCGCCGGCCGATCGTCCTTCAGCACCTGCGCGTAGCCTGCGATGGGCTCGAGGAACATCAGGTCCCAGTGATCGCCCTGGGCGTGCCGCAGCAGAATCGGCCGGGCGCCCGGAGTGCCCACGGTCTTCGGCTTGACTGACGCGATGAGGTCGAGCAGCCGCCCAGGGGTCGCGCGCAGGAGCGTCACCCGGTAGAGCGTCTCGCCTCGCATGGCCGGTTGCGCGCTCGCGCCGGAAGAAGAGAGAGCGATCAGAAGCAGGGCGAAGGTCAGGGTTCTTCGAGTCATGGAGGGAACCATACGCCCAGGCGGCCTTGACCGCCGGCGTACACTCGTTACGGCGTCGGGCGCCCGTGCGCCCTCAGCCGTCGTCGCCGCACGCCATGAAGGTCCACCAACTCACGGTCGATCAGGCCCTCTCGAGCCTGGCGAGCCGGGCCATCGGACTCGGAGAGGCCGAAGCCTCGAGGCGGCTCCTCGAGTTCGGCCCGAACCGCATGGAAGAGATCCGGGGCGCCCCCCTCGCCCTGCGCTTCGCGGGCGAGTTCGTGCACTTCTTTGCACTCATCCTGTGGATCGCCGCGGGCCTCGCCTTCTACGCCGAGGCTCGCGAGCCCGGCCAGGGCATGGGCACCATGGGCCTCGCCATCGTCGGAGTGATCATCGTGAACGGTCTCTTCTCCTTCTTCCAGGAGTACCGGGCGGAGCGGGCCCTCGCGGCCCTGCGCAAACTCCTGCCCCGCGAGGCGAAGGCCCTGCGCGACGGCGCCATCACCGCGTTGTCCATCGAACGGCTGGTGCCCGGCGATGTGCTGGTGCTGGCCGAGGGCGACGACGTGCCCGCGGACGCACGGGTGATCGACGCCCGGGCCCTGCGCGTGAACACCGCCACCATCACCGGCGAATCGCTGGCCAAAGCCCGCACTGCCGAGCCCAGCACGGAAGACACGATCCTGCAGGCGAAGAACATGCTCCTCGCCGGCACCGCCATCCTCGCGGGTGAGGCGAGGGCCCTCGTGGTCGCGACGGGCATGCGCACGGAGTTCGGGCGGATCGCGCATCTGACCCAGTCGGGACGGACGCCTCCGTCGCCGCTGCACAAGGAGATCCGGCGCCTCACCCGGCTGATCGCGGTACTCGCGACGTCCCTCGGCGTCCTCTTCTTCATGGTCGGCCGAGGGGTGGGACTCTCCTTCTGGGAGAACTTCATTTTCGCCATCGGCATCATCGTGGCCAACGTTCCCGAGGGCCTGCTGCCCACCGTGACTCTCTCCCTCGCCATGGCCGCGCAGCGGATGGCGAAGCGCAACGCCCTGGTGCGCCACCTTCCCGCGGTCGAAACCCTCGGAGCCGCCACCGTGATCGTGACCGACAAAACGGGCACCCTCACCATCAACCGCATGACCGCGCACTCCATTCACTGGCCCGAAGGCGGGCAGGCCGCGAGCGACCTGCGGCCGGACCCGGAGCTTCCCGAGTCGCGTCGGCGCTTCTTCGAGATCGCCCAACGCTGTCACAGCGTGCGGGAGATCGCGCGCGAGGGCCACTCTCAACTCTCGGGCGACCCCATGGAAATCGCCCTCGTCGAGATGGGGCGGCGCGGAGTGGAGGTGCTGCCTCAAGGCGAGCGCCTCGATGAAATTCCCTTCGACGCGGATCGCAAGAGGATGTCAGTGCTCTTCGAGGTGGAGGGAGGCCGGCGCCTCTATGTGAAAGGCGCACTCGAATGACTCCGTCCTCTTTGCGCGTCGCAGCACACGGTCGGCGGCATTGTGCCCCTCACCCGGGAACACCGCGAGGCCTTCCTCGCCGCCGAGAATCAGCTCGGCGAGCGCGGACTGCGCGTCCTCGGTCTCGCCTTTCGCCCGGTCGCCCGTGGGCTGGCCCCGGAAGAGTGGGAGCGCGACCTCATCTTGTGCGGCCTCGTCGGGCTCGAGGATCCGCCCCGCGCGGAAGTGCCCGAGGCCATGCGTCGTTGCCGGGACGCGGGGGTGCGGGTGATCATGTGCACGGGCGACCACCCGGAGACCGCCCGGGCCATCGCGCGCGAAATCGGCCTCGCCCGCTCCGACCGTCCCCGCGTGGTGACGGGCGACGAACTGCGGACGCTCTCCGCGACCCAGCTCCAACTCGCCCTCGATACTCCCGAGATCATCTTCGCGCGCATGGCCGCCGACCAGAAGCTCCAGGTCGTGAGCGCCCTGCGCGGCAAGGGCGAGATCGTGGCCGTGACCGGGGACGGCGTCAACGATGCTCCGGCCTTGAAGCACGCGGACATCGGAATCAGCATGGGCGCTTCGGGCACCGACGTCGCGCGCGAGGCCTCCGACCTGATCCTGCTCGACGATAACTTCGCGAGCATCGTGGGCGCCATCGAAGAGGGGCGCGCGGTGTACGACAACATCCGCAAGTTCCTCACCTACATCCTGACCTCGAACGTGCCCGAGCTCGTGCCCTACCTCGCCTTCGTGCTCTTCAAGGTTCCCCTCGCCCTCACCATCATCCAGATCCTCGCCGTCGACTTAGGCACCGACATGCTGCCCGCCCTCGCTCTGGGCGCCGAGAAGCCCGCTCCCGACGTGATGTCTCGAAAGCCGAGGCCGCGCTCGGAGCGTCTCCTCTCCGGCCGGGTGCTCCTGCGCGCTTATCTCTTCCTTGGGCCGCTCGAGGCGGCCGCGGCCATGGCCGCGTTCTTCTTCACGCTCAGATCCTCGGGCTGGGACTTCGGCCTGCCTCTCTCGAACCGAGCGCCCCTCTACCTGCAGGCCACCACCGCGAGCCTCGCCGCCATCATCCTGATGCAGGTGGCGAACGTGTTCATCTGCCGGGACCCGCTGCGCTCGGCCTTCTCCACGAGCCTCCTCTCCAACCGGTTCCTCCTGGCCGGGGTCGCTTCCGAGCTGTTGCTCCTCGCGGCCCTGGTCTACAGCCCTCCGGGGCGCCTGATGTTCGGCACCGCACCTTTCGACGTCTCCGTCTGGTGGTTCATTTTTCCGTTCCCTTTGGCCATGCTGGCCGTGGAGGAAGCGCGAAAAGCCCTCGCGCGGCGCTCTCGATAAGCCGTTTGCACTATTCCTTTTGCCGCCCGCGTGGCGGGAGACTGGTCGTGCGTCTGACCACGACACGAGGTCCCCTAAGACCATGCCTGCCGCCGCCCTCAAGGCTCAAGCCGTCGCCGTTCCGCACCGAATCCTGCGCGTTCCCGAACACACGGTGGAGATCGTCTCCGACTCCGGTGAGGGTGCTCAGAAGTGCGGCCAGATCTTCGCCGCCGTGTCCGCCAAGATGGGGAACGGAGTCTGGACCGTCGAGCTGATTCCCGCGGAGATCCAGCCGCCCCCGCGCGTTCCCGAGGGCGCTTCGGGCAACCGCATCCGGGTAGGTGAGCGGGCGGTGACGAACTGGGGCGATCGCACCGACCTCGTGATCGCCTTCAACGAACAGGTGCTCCTCGCCCGTCATCGGGTGGACGCCCTGGCCGACGATGCCGTCCTCCTCATCGAAGACAAATGGGCGCGCAGCGACGACCCCGACATCGTGGCCGCGTGGAAGGCGGCGATGAAGGAGCTCTCGGGCCGGCCCTACCGGATCGTGCCTGTGGCCATGGAGGACCAGTGCCTCACCCTCGTGGCCGACGCGCGCAAGGGCAAGAACATGTTCGCCCTCGGTCTGCTGGCCCGCATCTATGGCCGCGACATGGGGAAGATCAAGGATCAGATCGCCTACGCCTTTCGGAAGAAGAGCGAGGAGGTCTACGCCCAGAACGTCTCGCTCGTCGAGCTCGGCTATCGCTGGGCCGAGGACCATATCGACTTCCGGGTCGAGATCGAGACCGCCGCATCCGAGAAGCCTCTGGTGGTCATGAACGGCAACGAGGCCCTCGCCCTGGGCGCGGTCGCGGCCGGCATGGAATTGTGCGCGATGTATCCGATCACGCCCGCGACCTCGGTGTCGCACCTGCTCTCGGAAGTGTTCGAACGCTACGGCGGGATGGTGCACCAGGCCGAAGACGAGATCGCGGCCGCTGGAGTGGCGATCGGCGCCTCGTACTCGGGCAAGGTCGCCTTCACCGTCACCTCCGGTCCCGGCCTCGCGCTCAAGACCGAGTTTCTCGGCCTCGCGGTGATGACCGAGACGCCTCTCGTCCTCGTGGACGTGCAGCGCGGCGGGCCGAGCACGGGGCTGCCCACCAAGGTCGAGCAGTCGGACCTCCTCGCCGCCCTCTTCGCCTCGACCGGCGACGCGCCCCACATCGTCCTCGCTCCGGCCACCATCGAAGAGTGTTTCCACGTGATGGTGACCGCGCGTCGGCTCGCCGAGACCTTCCGCACCGTGGTGATGGTGCTCTCGGACGCCAATCTCGCCACCGGGGTGACGCCTTTCGCGAAGCCCACCCTCGATGAGATCTGGCAGGCGGCGCCCCTCGATCTTTCTCCGGTGCGCGAGGGCCAAAAACCGTACGGCTGGGATCCTCAGACCGGCCTTTCGGACCGCATCATCCCGGGCCGGCCCGGAGGCATGTTCACCCTCACCGGCCTCTCGCACGACGACCGCAGCAAGGTCGCCTACAGCTCCGGCATCCATCAGCACTCCTCGGCCATGCGCAGCCGCAAGCTCGCGGTGCTGCACAGCCTGCTCGCCCCTCCCGAAGTGAACGGGGATCGGACCGGCGACCTGCTGGTGGTGGGATGGGGAAGCACCAAGGGTGCCATCGAAGAGGCGGTGGCCCGGGCCCGGGCCGAAGGCCTCAAGGTGTCGTCCACTCACCTGCGCTTCCTCTCGCCCCTCGAGCCGGGGCTTTCGAAGATCTTCTCCGGCTTCAAGAAGGTGATGACGGTGGAGATCAACTACTCGGACGAGCTGGGCGATCCGTATGTCACCGAGGAGAACCGCCGTCGCGGGCAGCTCGCCCTGCTCCTGCGCGCCTCCACCCTGGTCGATGTCGACTGCTGGACCCGCGTTCCCGGCGAGCCGTTGCGCCCGGGCCTGATCCACGACGCGATTCGCGCGCGGATGACGAAAGGAAGTGCGGCGTGAGCTACTCCTGCGGCCTTCTGCCCATGCTCGCCGAGGACGAGGGCGAGCCTCAGTACGACATGGCCGAGTACGAGGGCGCCAAGGCGCGCTGGTGCCCGGGCTGCGGCGACCACTCCGTCCTCACCTCCGTTCAGCGCCTGCTCGCGGCTGAGCAGCTCATTCCCGATCAGACCATGTTCGTCTCGGGCATCGGCTGCTCGAGCCGCTTCCCTCATTACCTGCGCACGTACGGCTTCCATGGCCTCCACGGCCGCGCCCTGCCGGTGGCGACCGGGATCAAGCTCCATCGTCCCGAGCTCAACGTGTTCGTGGTCATGGGGGACGGCGACTGCACGTCGATCGGGGCCGGGCACTGGCTTCACGCCCTGCGCTACAACATGGACCTCACCGTGCTGATGCTCGACAACGGCATCTACGGCCTCACCAAGAACCAGACTTCGCCCACGACTCCCCAGGGCTTCAAGAGCAATACCCAGCCGCAGGGGAGCTTCCTGCCCCCCATGAACCCGATCGAGATCGCCCTCGGGGTCACCAACGCGTCCTTCGTGGCCCAGACCGCGGAGTGGGCGCCCGCACACATGTACGCGACGCTGCACGCGGCCTACCGGCACAAGGGCTTCAGCTTCGTGCGCATTCTCCAGCGCTGCCCCGTCTTCACGCCCGCCATCTATCAGAAGGCGGTGAAAGACCCGGCGCGCATCCAGCTCCTCGTGCACGAGGACGGAGTCGTGGCTCCCGAGCTCGACAAGATCTACGCGCGCAAGGTTCCGCACGATCCCCTCGACCTCGCGGCCGCGCGAGGAATGGCGGAGCAGACCGAATTCATCAACCTCGGCCTCTTCTTCAAGGATCCGACCCGGCCCCGCTATGAAGAGACGCGGCGCGTGGCTCCGAAGACGCCGCTGGAGCGCGTTCAGCTGCTGGAGAAGGAGTTCGCCCGCTATGCCGTCTGATCCCCGCACGGCCCTCGCCCTGAGCGCGCTCCGACAGTCGACCGCCGATTTCAAGTCCGCGGTCGCGGGCGCCCTCGCCCAGGCCGAGTCCTTCCTCGCCGCCCAGTCGGCCGGGCCCGACGCCCTCGCGCGCCGCTCCGCCCGGGAGCTTGGCGCCTTCGGCGCCCTCCGCGTCGACGCGGGTCGATTCGCCACCCTCTTCTCCCGCGCCCTCCCGATCGACGCGGCTTCGCGGGAAGCGCTCGAGCGCGCCACCGCGATTCTGCGCACGGTCTCCCAGCACGGCGACTCGCTGTTCGTAACCGAGGTGAGCGAAGGTCGGGCCCTCGGGGCCACCATCGACGAGGCCCTCGCCGTGGCGGGACGCGCCTTCGGCGCCATCATCATCGCCGAACTCATTCGCGGCGGCCGGTATCGACCGGCCGAGCATGATCGCCTCCTCGACGGCGCGGAGTTCCGCGCCTGGAACAAGGCCGCCCGGAGGTTTGCTCCGCCCCTCGTGGTCGAGCTCCAGGGCGCCGACCTGCACGCGGGGGCCCTTCTCGATTTTGCCGATGGCCGCGAGAAGCTCGTGCTCGTGGTGAGGGGCGACGCTCCGCCCGCGGCCCTCGCGCGCTGCATCACCCCCGGCACCTTCGTACTGCAATCCGTGGACGGCCAGGGACTCGACCGTCTCGCCGGATTCGATGGTCCGGCGATCGCGGCTCTTCTGCCCGAGGGCGGCGCGGTCTTCCTTCACGATCCGGGCAAAGGGGTCGAACCGTGGCAGCGCCTCAGCGTGACCCACCTGCCCAAAGCACCCACGAAGGCCATCGGCGGCCTCAGCGCCTGGCAGATGGGCCAGGACCTGAAGATGCTCGCGGACCTCGCGCGCACGCCCTTCGCGGTCCCGGGCCAGGGGGGAGTGAAGGCCGCGCCGGCGATGGGACGAGGCGAGGCCGTCGATCGCCTGGCCGGCTGGCTCCTCGACTCGTCGGGGATCCCGCGCGATGCCTAGCGAGCGCGCGATCCGGGCGGGGGTGCGGTGATCGTCGACTCCGTGATGATCCTGGGCGGCACGGGATTCGTGTTCGCGGTCTTCATCGCCGCCGCCAACCGGAAGCTCAAGGTCTGGGAAGACCCGCGCATCGATGTGGTCGCGGCCCTCCTGCCTCAGGCCAACTGCGGCGCCTGCGGCCTGCCCGGATGTCGCGCCTTCGCGGAGAAGGCGGTCAAGGGCGAGGTTCAGCCCGCGAAATGCACGGTGTCCGAGCCCGCGCGGGTCAAGGAGATCGCCGCCTATCTGGGCGTCGATGAGGGGGTTGGAGTGAAGCGGGTGGCCCGTCTGCTTTGCGCGGGGGGCGCCGACGTAGCCTTGCAGCGGGCGACCTATCGGGGCCTTAAGACCTGCGCTTCCGCCGCCACCGTCGCGGGCGGGGGCAAGGGGTGTGCCTGGGGTTGCCTTGGGCTCGCTGACTGCGCGGTCGCCTGCACCTTCGGCGCAATCCGCATGAGCCCCACCTCTCTCCCCGTGGTCGACCCCTCTAAGTGCACGGCCTGTGGGGACTGCGTGGTGGCCTGCCCCAAGAACCTCTTCGAGCTCCAGCCCGCGGCCCATTCGCTTCTCGTCCAGTGCCGGAACCTCATCGCCGGCGACGAGGCCCTTGCCTCCTGCGAAGTCGCCTGCACCGCATGCGGCAAATGCGTTCTTGACGGAGCTCCCGGCCTGATCAGCGTGAAGACGGGAGTCGCGGTCATCGATCCCGCTCGTATGGCCGAGGCCGAGGAGCGAGCGGTGGCGCGTTGCCCCACCGGTGCGATTGTCTGGCTCAAAGGCGCGCAGTTCGCGCGGCCCGCGGCCCGCAGAATGTCGGAGCCCGCATGAAACTCTGGAGCAGGACCCGGTCCGATATCCCCGCGGCGCCCAAGCCCCGCTATCCCGGCGTGAGGGTCGTGCGCGGCGTCGAAGACACATCGTCCTCGTACCTCGGGCCGCCCGCTCCCGCAGGGGCGATGCTGGGCGCGAGCCTCTCTGGAGAACGGATCACCTGCCGGGTGGACGGACCCGAACTCGTGGCCATGCACGCTTCCCTGACCGCGGCCGCGGGGAGCCGCCTCACCTGCGTCGTCGACCTGGCCGCGCGGGCTTTGACCAGGCAGGCGCGAAGCATTCATGCCTCTCACGACGCCTATCACGCGATCGACGACACGGGCCTCTTCCAGCTCTTCGCCCGCGATCTGCAGGAGACCGCGGACTTGAATCTGATCGCGCACCGGATCGCGGAGCGCGCGCTCAATCCCGGGCTTGTGGCCCACGATTCGTCGCTGATGCCGCGGGACCTCGAGTCCTGGTCGCGCGCCGAGGCGGAACTCGTCGCCGAATATCTCGGGGACCCCTCGGACCGCATCGAGTGTCCGACCAGCGCGCAGCGCCTCGTCTTCGGGGACTCGAGACGGCGCATTCCCCGGATGTTCGACCTCGACTACCCGGCGAGCCTGGCCGCCACCCAGAACGAAGACAGCTACGCGCAGGGAGTCGCGGGGCAGCGCCCCTTCTTCCTCGATCACGTCGCCCCTCTCGCGGACGACGCCTTCCAGGAGTTCGCGGCTCTCACCGGGCGGCGCTATGCGCGGGCTTCGGGGCACCGTCTCGAGGATGCCGAATGGGTGATCGCGGGCCAGGGGTCGGTGATGAACGACGCCGAAGCGATCGTCGACCATCTGCGCGCAGAGCGCGGTCTCAAGCTGGGCGCCTTGAACCTCACCATGTTCCGCCCGTTCCCGGCGGATCTCGTCACCGCGATGCTCTCGGGGCGGAAGGGCGTGCTGGTGCTGGAGCGCGCGGACCAGCCCCTCGCCGTGGACCCGCCCTTGCTGCGGGAAATCCGGGCCGCCATGTCGCGAGGACTGGAGAACGGACGCCACTCGATGTCGCATCCGGGGCTCTTCGCGCTGCGGGCCTTCGACGTCCCGGAGTTCTATTCGGCCTGTTTTGGCCTGGGAGGCCGGGAGCTTGGGCCCGGCCACCTCGTGGCCGCGGTGGACAACATGCTTCGGGGCGGGGAAGGGGCGCGACAGACCTATCTGGGCCTCGACTTCGTGCGGCCGGGCACACGACTGCCCAAGCTGCAGATCTGGCAGGAAAACCTGCTGGAGGGCTACCCGCAACTGAAGGGACTGGCCCTTACTTCAGCCGGCGCTCCCGACCTTCTGCCCAAAGACGCGATCTCGGTTCGAGTCCACTCCTTGGGCGGAAGCAGGGCGGACCTTGCCCAGAAGGTCGGCGCTCTCGGCTTCGAACTCTTCGGTCTGCACGTCAAGGCCTGGATGAGGGGCGCCGTCTCGAAGACCGGTCAGCCCCAGACCGCCTTCGTCGTGCTCTCGCCCACGCCGGTTCGCTCGAATGCCGGTCCGAGCCGCATCGACATCGTCCTCGCCGAGGACCCGAACGTCTTCCGTTACGGCGATCCCCTCGAGGGCCTGGCCGAAGGAGGAGCGCTGATCGTCGGCACCAACCTCGCACCCGAGGAACTGTGGCGCACCCTGCCGATCCACGCCCGCCGCGTGATCGTCGATCGCGGCCTTCGAGTGTTCGGCCTCGCCGCCTCGACCGCACCAGAGTCCGCGGACGCCTTTCTCGGCGCCTTCCTGAGCATCGCTCCCTGGCGGCGCTCCGCTGAAGATGACGCCGCGCTCATCAGCAAGGCGGTGGATCTGGCGTCCTTGTGGAACGACGGGGCGACCCGCGAACAGATCGAGAGCGCTCTCCGCCGCGGTCTCGCCGCCGCCCAGCCGCTGACCCCGCTGCCGCTCGAGAGTGTG
Organism: uncultured Acidobacteriota bacterium; assembly: GCA_964646485.1. Lineage (GTDB taxonomy): Bacteria > Acidobacteriota > Vicinamibacteria > Fen-336 > JAGNNV01 > JAGNNV01. Next base: position 5,160 of record CAZYEA010000083.1, on the reverse strand, counting down.
GACGCGAAGGGCGACGTGCCGCACCGGACGGCGCTCATCGAATCTCCGCGGGCGGAACAGGGGCCCGCGCACGAAGGCCGGTTCTGGGAGCAGGTGTGCTCCTTGCGGGAGCTCGGGCAGGATGGCATCGCCGATCCCTTCGCCGCCCTCGGTGTGATGCCCGCGGCCACCGCCGCGGTACGCGACTTCAGCGGGGTGCGCCGCGAGGTTCCCGACTTCATGGGCTCGCGATGCACCGGCTGCGCCGAGTGCTGGACCCAGTGCCCCGATGCCGCCATTCCTGGCCTCGTGAATAGTGTCGAGGAGGTGCTCGGCGCCGCCCTCGACGTTGCGAGCGAGGGCCGTCCCCTGGAGCGGCTTCGCCCGATCGCGCGTCACTGGGCCAAGGAGACCCAAAAGCTCCTGCAGAAGGACCAGACCCTCGCCCCCGGTCTCGCCTTCGCGCTCGCCTACGACGCGGTGGCCGGCAAGATGGGCCTCGATGCGGACCGCCGGGCCGCGGCCGACGGGGAGTTCACCCTCGTGCAGGCCCGCCTCGCCGAGTTCCCGATGGCGCGCACGAAGACCTTCTTCGATGACGTCGAGGCGAAAGCCAGAGGCGAAGGCGGACTGCTGTCGATCACCGTCAATCCCGAAGCGTGCAAGGGATGCAATCTCTGCGTCGAGGTCTGTCCGGAGAAGGCACTCGTGGCCGCGCCGCAGGACGAGCCGGTGCTGCAGCGTCTGCGGAGGAACTGGACCCTGTGGAATCGGCTGCCCGACACCGATGACCGCTTCTCGAACCCGGGCGATCCCGAAACGGGCGCAGGGCCACTGGCCACGCTCTTGTTGAAGAAGCGAACGTATCGCTCCATGACCGGCGGCGACTCCGCGTGCCTGGGTTGCGGAGAGAAGACCGCGATTCATCTCGTTCTCTCTGCCATCCACGCCCATCTCGCTCCGAGAGTGGCGAAGCACGTGGCCAGACTCGATCAGATTCTCGAAGAGCTCGACGCGAAGGCGCGCACGCTGCTCGCCGCGGGCGCCGACCTTCACGCCGCGGCGGCGGCGAAAGGCGCCGTGGCGGTGCCGGTGAAGGAGGCGGAGCGGCGCCGGCTCGAACTCATCAACCGCGCCGCCGACGGCGTGCGCGAACTTCGCTGGCAGTACGCCGAAGGCCCGGGCGGCAAGGGCCGCGCCCTGCTGGGCATGGCGAATTCCGATGGATGCTCCTCGACCTTCTCGGGTGCCTATCCCTACAACCCCTATCCCTTCCCCTGGGTGGGGCAGATCTCGAGCGACTCGCCCAGCGTGGCCCTTGGGCTCTTCGACGCCCACATGTCCCGGATGGCCGCGGGCTTCAGGGCGGTGCGCCGCGCCGAGAAAGTCCTCGACGACACTTACGATGCCGCCCGCGACGAACCCGGACTCCTCGCCCTCGAGTGGACGCAGTTCACGGACGAGGAGTTCCTGCTCTGCCCACCGATCCTGGCCCTGGGCGGAGACGGAGCCATGCTCGATCGCGGCCTCGATGGACTGTCGCGTGTTCTCGACTCCGGCAAGCCCATCCGAATGGTGGTGCTCGACACCCAGGGATCCTCCGATGCGTCCGGTCGAACCACGAGCGGCAGCTTCCCCGGGTATCGCGGCAAGTCCGCTGCTCGGAAAGAACTGGCGCTCTTGGCCCTCGCTCACCGCGGCGTCTTCGTGCACCAGTCTTCGCAGGCTTCGCCCGCCCATCTGATGAGCGGCGTCCTGAAGGGACTCCGCACGCGACACCCGGCGGTCTTCAACCTCTACGCACCTTGTCCTCAGGAGCACGGCTTCGACGCCTCGGCCTCCACGCGCGCCGCGCGCCTTGCTCTCGAGAGTCGCGCTTTCCCGTTCCTGACTCACGACCCCGACGCAGGCCCGACCCTCGCGGCCAGGCTCCACCTAGACGGCAATCCGTCCCTTGTCTCCGAGTGGCCCGTCTACACCCTGCGATATCTGGACGAGCAGAACACCGAACAGTGTCTCGACGTGCCCTTCACCATCGCGGACTGGGCCGCCACCGAAGGGCGCTTCAAGGCGCACTTCGCCGAGCTTCCTGAAGCTGAGTGGGACGACGCCGTCCGCTTCGACTCCTACCTGCTTCTGTCGGACGAGGAGCGCGCGGGGAAGACCGCCTTCATCCACGCGGTCGGCGCGGATCGCCGCATGCGAAGGCTCCGGGTGGCCCCGGAAATCGCCCGGCTTGCCGATGACCGGCGCGCGTTCTTCAAGGAGTTGCGTCAGCTCGCCGGGCTCGAAGTGAGCGGGGCCGCGCGCAAGACGATCGAGGCGGAGTTCGAGGTCAGGTTGGCTGAGGCGCGCGCCGAGCACGAGGCGCGCGTGGCCGAATTGAAACGCGAGTATCCCCTTCAGATCGCGCGGCGCCTGGCCGAGGGCCTCATGGAGCATGGCGCGGGCGGCGCTCTCTCCGAACTGCTCTCGTCGCTGTCCACCGGCGCCCCCGCTTCGGGACACCGGCCGGGCACCACGAAAACGGCCGAAGGTCCGGCCCCCGTGGCCGAGCCGACCGCCCCCACCGCACCCTCAGTCGCGGCGCCCGCGGCGCCATCCGCGCCGTCCCCGGCAGCCCCGGCCGCGAAGGATGACGAGCCGCTGTCTCTCGAGGCCTACATCGATTCGGCCCGCTGCACCTCCTGCAACGAGTGCATCAATCTGAACAAGAAGATGTTCGCGTACAACGCGGCCAAACAGGCGGAGATCAAGGACGCCGCCGCGGGCACGTTCCAGCAGCTGGTTCTCGCGGCCGAGCGCTGCCCGGTCTCGATCATCCACCCGGGCTCTCCGCTCCATCCGAATGAGAAGGATCTCGAGAAGTGGGTGAAGCGCGCGGAGAAGTTCAACTGATGAAGTTCTTTGGGGGCTTCGCGCACGGTGTGCACCCGAAGGAGGCGAAGGACCTCACCCGGGCGCTCTCCATAAAGCGCATGCCCTACCCCGAGGAACTCGTGCTGCCGTTGCGCCAGCACGCGGGCAAAGAGGCGACGCTGTGCGTGAAGGTGGGCGATCACGTGGAGCGCGGCGATCCCATCGGCCTCGCCGACGGCTTCATGTCCGTGCCCATCCATGCTTCCGCCGCGGGCACCATCACCGCCATCGACTGGTGGCCCCATCCCGACGGCTCCATGGCCCAGGCCGTTCATCTCGCGGTCGAGGCCTATGCCCCGCAGGTGCCGCGTCCGCGCCTGGTCCCGAAATGGGAGGGCCTCACCGTGGAGCAGGTGGTGAAGGCGGTGCAGGACGCGGGAGTGGTGGGCCTTGGGGGCGCGGCATTTCCAACTCATGTGAAGTTGGTGCCGCCCAAGGGGTCGAGAGTCGAGACTCTCATCATCAACGGCGCGGAGTGCGAGCCCTACCTCACCTCCGACCACCGCACCATGATCGAGTACCCGGAGCGCGTCCACTTCGGCTGCCGCGTGATGATGCAGACCCTGGGCGTCTCCCGCGCGGTCATCGGGGTGGAAAGAAACAAGCCCGACGCCATCGAAGCTCTGGAGCGCACGAAGCCTCGCGGCCTCGATGTCACCATCCTGCCTCTGACCGTGAAGTACCCGCAGGGCGCCGAGAAGATGCTCATCAAGGCGGTGACCGGCGTCGAGGTGCCTTCGGGCAAGTTGCCGGTGAGCGTCTCGGTGGTGGTCCAGAACGTCGGGTCGCTCTGCGCCATCGCCGAGGTGTTCGAGACCGGCCTGCCCCTCATCGAGCGCATCGTGACCGTGACCGGCCACGGCCTCATGCGCCCCGCGAATCTCATCGTGCCCGTGGGCACGAAGCTCCGCGACCTCCTCGCCTATTGCGACGGGGTGAAGCCCGACGCCGCGGAAGTGATCCTGGGCGGCCCGATGATGGGCATGGCTCAGGCGAACCTCGACGCCCCCGTGATCAAGGGGACCACGGGGGTGGTGGTGCTCGCGGCCGGAGAGACCCGCGGCGACACGGTCTATCCATGCATCCACTGCGGCCGTTGTCTCGAGGCGTGTCCGGTCTTCCTCAACCCCTCCCTTCTCGGCGACTACGCGCGCGTGCAGCGCTTCGCCGCGATGGCCGACCACCATCTGGCCGACTGCATGCTCTGCGGCGCGTGCTCCTACGTGTGCCCCTCGAACATTCCGCTGTCGCAGCTCTTCCAGGCGGGTAAGGCCGCGCTGCGGCGCATCCCGGCGAAAGGAGCGGCATGAGCTTCGACCGCCTTGTCGTCACCGCCTCGCCGCACATCAAGGCTCCGGACACGACTCCACGGATCATGTGGCACGTGGTCCTGAGCCTCGTGCCCGTGATCGCCTCGTCCGCGTGGTTCTTCGGAATCAGCGCGCTGCTGGTGATCGCCGCGGCCACCCTGGGCGCCGTTCTCACGGAGCATTTCACGGGGCGGCCTCGCGCGCTTCTCGATGGCTCGGCCACCATCACCGGCCTTCTCCTCGGGCTGTCTCTGCCCTCCGGGTTTCCCTTGTGGATGGCCTTCATCGGGGGCGCCTTCGGCATCGGCTTCGGCAAGACGGTGTGGGGCGGCCTCGGCCAGAATGCGTTCAATCCAGCCCTCCTCGGTCGCGCCTTCCTGCAGGCGGCCTTTCCGGTAGCGATCACCACGTGGCCGAAACCCGGCCAATCGTTCTGGGCGCTCGGGGGCGATCTGTTCGCGTGGCCCTTCCTGCACCCTGTGAGCGACGCGGTCACGGGAGCCACACCGCTCGGCCTGCTCAAGTTCGAGAAGCAGGGCACGCCGCTCCTGAACCTCATCCTCGGGACGACCGGCGGTTCGGTGGGCGAGACCGCGGCTCTCGTGATCCTGCTGGGCGGCGCTTACCTCGCTTTCATGGGCTGCCTCAACTGGCGCGCCCCCTTCGCCATCGTCTTGAGTGTGGGCGTGTTCAGCGGCGCGACCTTCCCGGCGCCGGCCGACTACCTGGGGCTCGGCGCCGCGCAAGCGGGTTGGTCCGCATTCGGCCCATCGCCCTCGATACCCGGGCCGTGGGTCTATCCCGCGAGCCCCACGTCTGCCCTCGAGGTGCCCCTGATGGATCCCTACAGCCCCTGGGTGTTGCCCGCCGCCGTTTTGATCGACGTCGCTCGGCTGACCCTGCTCTACCACTGCCTCAGCGGGCTCGTCACCTGCAACCCGCCCGCCACGTA
>CAZYEA010000082.1:0-16686 GCA_964646485.1 uncultured Acidobacteriota bacterium | reverse complement strand
TGTCCCTCGCGAACATGGCGAAGATGACGAAGGCGTTTCCGGACAAGGCGTTCTCGGGGATCGGCGGGGTCTCCGACTTCCGGCAGGCCGCGAGCTACTTCCTCCTCGGGTGCGGCACCGTCCAGGTGTGCACCGCGGCCATGCTCGACAAGGCCATCGGGCCGAACGTGATCACGAACCTGAAGCAGGGCCTCGCGGAGTTCATCGAGCGCAACGCCTCCAAGGGCTGGAAGCGAGTGGAGGACTTCCGAGGTCTGCGCCGTGACCGCGTCGTCGTCCATTCGAAGATCCGCCGTCCCGACGATGCCGAGTACGCCGGCGGCTACGACGCGGAAGGGTATTCGTCCGAAGAACTGGAAACGGCGCAGGCCGCTCGGCCCACCGCGTGAGATCGGTCGCTCCATCACCTCCGCTCGATTTCAGACTGAGTGAATGAGCAGAAAGACCACCCCATGACCACCACCCTCATCAAGAACGGCACCATCGTCACCGCCTCCGACAAGTACGACGCCGACATCTACATCGACAAGGGCGTCATTTCCATGATCGGCAAGGGAATGAACATCCCCGCCGACACCGTGGTCGATGCTTCCGGCAAACTCGTGATGCCGGGCGGCATCGACGTGCACACCCATCTCGACATGCCCTTCGGCGGCACCACCTCGGCGGACGACTTCGAGACCGGCACCATCGCGGCCGCCCACGGGGGCACCACCACGCTCATCGACTTCGCCATCCAGAACTTCGGCGAGGGCCTCTATCCCGCCTACGAGGGCTGGCTGAAGCGGGCCGAGGGCAAGGCCTCGATCGACTACGCCTTCCACGTCATTGTCCGCGAGCTCTCCGACCAGGCCGCCCACGACATGGACAAGCTCACGCGACACGAGGGGGTCACGTCCTTCAAGCTCTTCATGGCCTACCCCGGCGTCTTCCAGGTCGACGATGCCACCATCTTCAAGGCTCTGCGGCGCACCCGGGAGACCGGCAGCATGATCTGCATGCACGCGGAGAACGGGGGAGTCATCGACACCCTCGTGAAGGACGCGCTGATGAAAGGCCAGGTCGCGCCCAAGTATCACGCTCTCACCCGGCCGACCCGGGCGGAGGCCGAGGCCACCGGCCGCGCGATCGCGCTTGCCGAGATGGCGGGCGTGCCCATCTACATCGTCCACCTCTCCTGCTCGGACGCGCTCGAGAAGGTGAAACAGGCGCGCGACCTGGGCCTGCCCGCCTACGCGGAGACCTGCCCGCAGTACCTCTTTCTTTCCTACGATGACTACGAACGCGAAGGCTTCGAGGGCGCCAAGTACGTCATGTCGCCTCCGCTCCGAGAGAAGTGGAATCAGGGCGCCTTGTGGAAGGGCCTGGCCCAGAACGACCTCCAGGTGGTCTCCACCGACCACTGTCCGTTCTGCATGAACGAGGCGAGCCAGAAGCTCCTGGGCAAGGACGACTTCTCGAAGATCCCGAACGGCGCTCCCGGCATCGAGACCCGCCTCTACATGCTGTGGGAGGGTGTCCGGAAGGGCTTCATCGACCAGCACCGCTTCGTTCAGTTGATGTCGACCTCCCCGGCGAAGATGTTCGGCCTGTTCCCCAAGAAGGGCACGATCGCGGTGGGCTCGGACGGCGACGTCATCCTGTGGGATCCGGAGAAGGAGCACACCCTCTCGGTGAAGACCCACCACATGCGCGTCGACTACAACCCGTACGAAGGACGCGTGGTCACGGGCGCTCCCGCCGTGGTGTTGTCCCGCGGCGAAGTCATCGTCGACCACGGCGTATTCAAGGGCACGAAGGGCCGCGGCCAGTATGTGAAGCGCCAGCCGGGCCACCCGCGCCTGTAGCGCGCGTGTCGGACCCGGATTACCGGGGCCCCGGGCAGCCGATGACCGGAAGGTCTCCCTGGTTGAAGCGCGAATAGATCTCGCGCATCTCGAGACCAAAGGCGGTCTGGCCCCGGGTCACGAAGATCTCCGTGCGCTTGAAGGCCCAGAACTTCTGGAGGGTAGGCCAGCCCGCGTTCAGCGCGGTCCGTACCGGCGCGGCCTCCGCCGATTCGCCGCCCTTCGAAAGATGGGCGCGATAGTCTTTGAACCACAGGTCGCGAAGGTCCGATTCCGTGGTGACGCTGAGACCGATGTTGTTGCGGTCGACGTTGCGGGCGTCCGCGATCACCGGGGCCTTGAAGAACGGGTCCGCGCCGAGCAGCTTGTCCACCCGGCCGAGGAGCAGGTCAGGACCCGATCCGAAGTTCAGGTCTTCGAGCGCCTGCCGACGCCGCTCATTCGCCATCTCGGGCACGGCCCAATCGACGCCGCGGTTGGACAGCCGGCCCTCCTCGAGAGACAGTCCCACCGTACCCGGCGCGCCGGGCCCCTCGGGCATCTTCTCGAAGAGAATCTTCGTCGCCTTTTCGAGGAAGGCGCTGAACGCCGCATCGGCCGCATCGGAGGACGGGCTGTCCACGTACGCCTTCATGGCTTCGGCTAGAGCTGCGTCCGTCGCTCCCGTGAACACGGCGGCGCGCGCGGAGCTCGGGGTTACGACGGCCTTCCGCGTGACCCGCGGCTTCGGCTTTGCTCTGCCCGTATCGCCCAGTCCATCGGTCAGGTCGTCGAGAGTGCGCTCGCCGATCGCAAACGCGCCGCGCTCGATCGACCGAAAAAAAGCAGCCTTCCCGAGCGAGAGCAGGCTGTCACCGGGCTTGCAGGGCGGCGGCTGAGCTGAGACCCGGGAAGCAAGAACGGTCGCGAACACCGTAGCCAGCCGGTGAAGGGCCGCGCGTCGGCGGGCAGAACCGGCGGCGGATTCGTTGCTCATGATCTCGACGGATACTCTCTCATGAGCCTGTATCCGGTCGCCCTGCCCGGAGGGGCTCCTGGAGGCCGCGCGCGAGGCCCGGCTTTCCCGGGACCGCCCGACTCCGACAAGGAACGCTGCCGAACCAGCGCTCAGTCGGTGCGAAGCGCGGACGCCGGAGTTACGGCCGCAGCACGCCGAGCCGGAACGAAGGCGGCGACACCGCCCGCGAGGAGGAGGGCGATGAGGCCCACCGAGAAGGAGAGAGTGTCCTCCGGAGCCACGCCGAAGAGGAGGGCGGACATCATTCGCCCCGCGAAGGCCGCGGCCACGACGCCGATCACGGCGCCGGTGCCCACGAGCCTCATGCCCTCGCCCAGAACCAAAGCCCTGACCTGCTCGCGCGTGGCGCCGAGAGCCAGGCGCACCCCGATTTCCCGGGTCCGTCGCGCGACCGAATACGAAAGCAGGCCGTAAAGGCCCACTGAGGTCAGGGCGAGGGCGAGGGCGGCGAATCCGATGAGCGCCATCGTGTTGAAACGCGGCTGCGCGACTTTGGTCTCTATGGTGCGAATGAGCGTTGTGGGGTCGGACAGCGCGATCGCATCGTCGAAGCGACGAAGTTCGGCCCGCAGCGAGGGAAGGGCGCCGAGCGGGTCGCCTTCGATCTGAAGCAGGACGCCCATGTCCCGCTGTGGAAACTGGCCGGCCGACAGGTAGTACGTCGGTTCAGGGACCTTGGCGAGGCCCAGGGAGTGGACATCGGCGGCGACCCCCACGATTTGGAAGCGAGTGGGAGATGACGGTCCGTTCATTCCCGAGGGCGTGCCGATCCGCAACCAGTGTCCGACCGGGCTTTCGTTCGGGAAGAAGCGCAAGGCGAAGGCCTGGCTCACCACCACCGCGCCCGCGGAGTTGAGTGAGTCACGCTCGTCGATACCCCGGCCGGCGAGAACGCGAACCCCGAGGGCTTCGAAATAGCCCGAACTCACGATGGCCAGATGCGCGGCGAGGCCGGCCTCGGGTTCGGGCCGCCCTTCGACGGAGAACGAATCAATCCAGTTCGACTCGAGCGGCGAGTCGTAGGCGACTGCACCGGCCCGGACTCCGGGGACGCTCTGAAACCTTTCCAGCAAGTCCGCATACGCGGTGACGATCTGCGGTGGCGTCGCGAACCTGGCGGGGAGGTCGAGATGGAAGGCGAGAAGTCCCTCGGGGCTGAAGCCCGGATCCACCTGGCGGAGTCTGCCGAAACTTCGGGCCAGGAGAGTCCCACCGATCACCAGGACCAGAGCCACCGCTACCTGCGCCACCACGAGGCCGCGCCGCGCCTGGCTTCCCTCGCGGTCTCCCGAGCCGGGCGCGCCGTCCCGCAGCCCCCGCGCCGGATCGTCCATAGACGCCCGCAGCGCCGGCCAGAGGCCGAAGACGATGCCGGTGAGCACCGACGCCATCAACGCGAAGGAGAGGACGCGGCCATTGACCGCGACCTCGTTAAGTCGAGGGAGATCGGGGGGCAGGAGCGCCAGAAGCACGGGCATGGCCGTGACCGCCAGAACACAACCGACGAGGCCGCCGGTCAAGGCCAGAAGCAGACTCTCGGTGGTCAGGAGCCGGGCAATGCGATATCGGCTCGCGCCGAGAGTCCGGCGTACCGCGATCTCCCGCGTGCGCGCGGTCCCGCGCGCCAACAAAACGCTCGCGACGTTGGCGCAAGCGAGCGCCAGCAGCAGGGCGACCGCGGCGAGGAGGATGACGAGCCCCGATTTCACCTCTCCGGTGAGTTCGGTCTGCAGCCCGCTCACCATCGCGCTCTCGCCGGCGTTGGTATTGGGATGGAGGGCCGCGAGGCGACGGCCCAGAGCCTGCATCTCGTCGCTCGCGTCGGCGACGCTGACGCCATCGCGCAAGCGCGCGACCACTCCGAGAACATGACTGTTGCGATTGGCAGCGCGGGCCGCGTCCATGCGAAGGGGAACGAAGACCTGCTGGGTCCGGGCCGCGAACGACAAGCGCGCGGTCGCACTCGGCCAGCTCGGATAGAGGCCGTAGGGCGCGACACCGATCACATCGTAAGGAGAGCCATCGAGAGTCACGGACTTGCCGACGATTGCGGGATCCTTCGCGAACCGGCTCGCCCAAAGCTCGTAGCCCAGGATCACGGGGGAAGTTCCCGGCGTTTCATCCTGGGCCACGAAACCCCGTCCCAGCAGGGGAGTCACACCGAGGACATCGAAGTAATTGGCGCTGACCCGCGCCCCGCCCACCCGCTCAGCTTCGCCGGAGCCCGATAGCGTGAATCCCACCGCACCGAAGGCGGCCAGGTTCGTGAAGGACTTCGACTCGCGACGCCAGTCGAAGAAGTTGGCCGGAGCCACTCGTGACTTGCGCGCTCCGGTTTCCCAGACCGTGACCAACTGATCCGGCGCGCGAACCGGCAAAGGCCGGAGCAGGACGGCATCCACAATACTGAACAGGGCGGTGTTGGCGCCGATGCCGAGCGCCAGCGTCGCCACGATCACCGCGGTGAACCCCGGCTGCCGGCGAAGCGCGCCCGCGGCAAAACGAGCGTCGCTGAGAAGTTCGTTCATGAGACCCGCCTTTGACAACATAGACGAAGGCCTCGGCGTTTGGTTACCCCGCTTTGTCGTCCTCGACGCCACGGGGCTTCGCGCACCGCGGCGCCGTGACCCTGCTGCGTCCCGCGGGCTTGGAGGACGTCGGCGGCTCCAGGTGCGTCGGAGGATGCTGCACCGCAGTCGGCGGGCCTCGGCGACCTGGTATCGAATCCGGGGGGCTGGGCGCGCGACGAGATAGCCGACCTACTGAGGCTGCGAGGCACGCGTCTCATAGCTGCTGCGGTGCCGAACCCGGACGTCGCGATTCCGGACCTCGACGCTGAGGCGGTGGCGCTTTCCCTGTCTCGAAGGGGCGGGTTCGAACCCGATCACATATTGAGCCGAGATGTCGGCCTGGATCCGACCGAACTGTGCGGCGAGGTCCGGGACCGTGCCCTGAACAACGATGCCTCCCGACTTCGAGGTCAGCGACTGGAGATTCAGCGCCGCCCGGTCGGCATCCGATCGGCGCGGGATCGGGTCTTTGCGCGAATAGTCAAACAGCGGAGTCGGCGACTGCAGCTGAGCCGCGAAGGAGACGGCGTAGAAAGTCACCCCGGCATCCTGCAGCGCTCGCTCGGCGGCCGCCCGGTCAACCTGCGATCCTTCGTCCATCCCATCCGTGAGGCTGACGATGATCCGCCTCTCGTCACGGCGGTCGGGAAGCTCCAGAGTGGCCATGATGCCGTCGAAGAGTCGCGACCCGGCGCTCGGAGCGAGGGCCAGGGCCACGTCCAGCGACGCCTCGGGCCTCGCGCTCTCGAAAGCCCATACCCGGACCTCCTTGTTGAACGTGACGAGTCGCCGCGCGGTGGCCTTCGGGATCGACTGAATGAACTGCAACGCCAGAGAACGCGCCGTGGCGAGCCCAGGCCGCATGGAACCGCTCGTGTCGAGAAGGAGGGTGACGTCGACCGGGAATGCGATTCTTTCCGGCCCCTCGACATCACTCGCCCGGCTCAGGACTGCCACTTGCCGCTCCTTTCCGTCTTCGCGGAGCACAAAGTCAGCCATGCCGAGGTCCGGGACCGGTTCTCCCGACTTGAGATTGACGCTCACCACGAGGTAAACGAGCTCCGTTGCCGAAGCGAACACCGGAACCTGCGGCGGCTGGGCCGTGAGCAGGGTCAAGGCTCCGATCGCCGGGGCGATACTCACTTCGGCAGACTACAAGCGCGGTCAGGAGGAGGCAACCTCTCCGGTGGACGCTCTCGTCTCCCTGCTGATTCCTGTGATCGAGTGAGCACTCCCGGCCGGTGTGACCGAATCAACGCTTGCCGCTGGCGCCCAGGATGTGACGATCGCCCCTGGTCTTTTTCCGCGCTGAGTCCTAACGCCGTCCCGCGGGCTTGGAGTACGGCGGCGGCGCCAGGTTCGTCGGAGGTTGCTGCGCCAGCAGGCGCAGGGCCTCGGCGACGCCTCGTTCGAGTTGAGGGTCTTTACCCGCCGCCGCCGACTTCGCGTCGAGGAGCACCTCGATGTCGGGAGCGATCCCCATGTTCTCGGCGATCCACTCACGCTTGACCGGATCGAACACGGCGTTGTCCGGCGCCGTGACCCCGCCTCCATCGACCAGGGGATAGTGAACCGACGACTTCACGAGGCCGCCCCAGGTGCGGGCGCCGATCAGGGGCCCGGCGCCCTGGTGCCTGAAGACCCAGGGGAAGAAGTCGCCGCCGGAGCCGGCGCGCTCATTGATGAGGAGCACCTTCGGGCCAAGGATGCCCGCGGGCAGGGCGAAGGGTTTGCCGTCGGGGACCTCGTTGGTGATCGCCGCGCGCAGCTTGCGGGTCATCAGGTCGACCATGTAGTCATCGAGGTTGCCGCCGCCGTTGAAGCGCTCGTCAATGACCGCTCCCAGCTTGTCCTGCTGGGCGAAGAAGTATCGGTTGAACGAGACCACGCCCGGCTCTCCGGTGTTCGGCACCCAGACGTAGGCGAGCTTTCCGCCGGAAAGCTCGTCGACGACGCGCCGATTGTCTTCAACCCAGGCCCGCTGACGCAGGGCGCTCTCGCTATCGGTCGGCTCCACGGTCACCGACCATGCGCCCTCGAGGGTCGGCCGGTCATTGATCTGAAGAACGGTCTGGTGCTTCGACGTTCCGTCGAGCAGGCGATAGGGGTCATCCTGATCGGTGAGTTCGATGCCGTTGACGGAAAGAATGTAGTTCCCCTTCGAGACCTTCAGTCCCGGGCGATCGAGAGGGGCGGTCAGCTTCGGGTTCCAGCTTTCGAAGGTGTAGATGCGGGCGATCCGCCATCGACCGCCATCCTTCTCGAAGTCGGCGCCGAGTAACCCCCCGCTTGGCTTTTCCACCTCGGGCATGTCACCGCCGAACACGAAGCTGTGTCCGACCGACAACTCGCCGTTCACCTGGTCGAGGATGTAGTTCAGGTCATCGCGATGGCGCACGAAGGGCACCAGCGGTTCGTAGCGCTTGCGCACGGCGGTCCAATCGGCGCCGTGGAGATTCGGGTCGTAGAAGAAGTCGCGCTCGTAGTGCCACGTTTCCTGGAAGATCTGACGCCACTCGGCCGCGCGATCGAGGTACGTCTGCAGCGAGAGCTTCACCTCTCCCTTGCCCGCGTCCGGGGCTTTCGCGGTGTCGCCCACAAAGACCTTGTCGGCCCGGCGGAAGAGAATCTTCTTCCCGTCGGACGAAACGGAGACGTCCCCCACGTCTTCGACAAACTTCTCCGACTTGCGCTTCTCGAGCGTGAACTTGTGAAGGGTGGCGGATCGGGCCGGCGGAACCCGTTCGCCGATAAAGACGGAGCCTGCGGGCCCCGAGACCATGAATCGATATCGGCTCACCGGCATGGGCAAGGCCTCGATCCGTCGTTCGATTCCCTCAAAGGCGACACGAACCTCCACCGCCTTCGACGGGCCGCCCTCAGCCTTCTCCCCCGATGCGGCGCCGGCGGGCTTGCCGGCCCCGGCTGCCGCGTCGGCTGTCTTCTCACTCTTGGCTGGAGAGGACGCCGCCTTGCTGGTCTCGGGTGTGGAAGCGCCGGCCTTCGCGTCCTTGCCTCCAGCGTCCTTTGCCGCCTCTCCCTCCTTGGAAACACTTTCGTCATCGCTCTCGGGCGAAAAGGGCGAACTCTCGTCCGAGGAGAGGGTGGCGACGTAGGCGCCGAAAGTCGGATCCGCGTTGATGCTGCTGGTGTTGGCCCAGCCGGAGCCCAGGGCCACGTCGGTGCTCGCCAGGAAGTAGAGATGCTTTCCGTCCCGATCCCAGGCCGGGGACATGGCGTCCGCCATGGGGTCGGTAGTCGGGCGCGGCGCCCCGTCGCGACTCCACAGAACGATGCGCCGAAGCTTGTTCGGGAACGTCTTCGCGTAGGCAAGCCACTTGGAGTCCGGAGACCAGGTGAGGCCCATGTCGCCACGCTCGACGTTCGCCCCTCCGGTGTCGACGGTGACGGCCTTCCCGGAGGCGATCTCGATCACCCGGATGTGAACCTCATCGTCGACGAACGCGATCCGCGACGCATCCGGCGACCAGGTGACTTCCCAGACCATCTTCGAGGGGGTGATGGCGAGGCGTCGCGGTGGTTTGAGCCCGTCCTGCGATCCGATCAGAAGTTCATAACCGCTGCCGGAGTCTGAGAACCACGCCACGTCGTCGCCGCGAGGCGACCAGACGGGCGCGCGGTCGGCGGCCCCTGAACTCCGGGTGAGGTTGCGCGTGTCCCCCTTCTCAACCGGAACGGTGAAGATCTCGCCGCGGGCCTCGATCAGGACGCGCTTGCCGGTGGGCGACAACGACACGGATGCCACCCTTTTGGCGACATCCTCCCAGCGGGGCTCGGCCCAGGGGAAATCGCCGCTCACTTTGATGTCGCTGACGCCGGTCTTGCCCGTGGCGGGATCGAGGGTGTGAATGCGACCCTCGTACTCGAAGACCAGAGTGCCGGAGTGGCCCGACAGCCATTTCACATCGGTCTCCGGGAAGTGGGTGAGCTGTTTCAGGACTCCGCCGGTCGGGTTGTAGCTCCAGACGTTCATGATTCCGTCCCGGTCCGAGAGGAAGTAGACCATCGCGCCCATCCAGACGGGATGAAGGTCCATCGTCCGCTCGTTCGGCAGCCGAATCTCGCTGAGATCACTGAGGTCGAGAATGGTGAGAGGCGTGTTCTGACCGCCGCGGTAGTGTCGCCATTCGACGTCCCAGCGCGTGACCCGATCCACGACGAGCTTCTTCCCATCCGGCGAGTAGGCCCCATCGTGCCCCCAGGGAGCCGGGAGCCGATCTGAGGGTCCGCCTGCCGCGGGCACGGTCCAAAGTCGCTCGAACCCCACAGGAGCCGTCTCGCGACTGGAGGCGTACAGAACGCGCTTTCCGTCCGGAGTCCAGCCGCGCACGTAGGAGGCAGACGGGTACCAGGTCAGACGAGTGGGATTTCCCCCGACGACCGGAACCACGTACACCATGGGCACTCCGGACCGGTTGGAAGTGAACGCGATCGACCGACCGTCGGGGGAGAAGACGGGATTGCTCTCCACCGCCGGTGTGCTCGTCAAGCGACGCGCCTCGCCGCCCGACAGATCGGCCACCCAGATGTCCCCGCCGTAGGTGAAGACGACCTGGCGCCCGTTGACGTCGGGCTGTCGCAAAAGCCTGGAGCCCGGGCCCGGGGCCTCCTGCGCCGCGGCTCCGCGAAGGGGAGCGACGGTGATGAGCAGCAACGAGACCAGCAGAAAGCGTCGACCGTGAGTCATGAGTCTCTCCCTCAACGCCCGGACAGGCCCGGAGCGATTCCGGCCAGTCTAACGGCAGGCCCGCGCCCATTGGCTCGGGCGTTGAAGATGCACTGAAGGAGCTCCACTGAAAGTCAGGCTTCGCCCGAAGTGCCCGGATCGCGAGCGTGGATGGCGAGCGGAACGAGTCCGCGGCCCTAACCCACCCGGAGCGCCTCCACCGGGTCCATTCGCGCCGCCCTGATGGCGGGGGGGAGGGAGACGAGGAAGCCGATGACGGGAAGCGCCGCGAGGGCGACGAAGGTAACCGGGTCACCGAGCCGGACTCCAAAGAGGAGATCGCCGAGTCTTGGGCCCAGCAGCGCGGCGAGGACTCCTCCGATCGCGAGGCCGGTCAGCGTGAGTCCGAGACCGCGGCGCGCGACCCAGGCGATTACGTCGCGACGCGTGGCTCCCATGGCGACCCTCACGCCGATCTCCCGCCGGTGCTCTCGGACGTGGTGTGACAGCATGCCGTGGACGCCCAGCAGTGCGAGCAGGACGGCGGCGATGGCAAAGGCAGACAGCGTCTGCATGGCTCGCCGGTCGCGGGCGTAGGTCGCTCCCAGCAGGTCTTCGAGGGGACGCAGGCTCTGGGCGGGCTTGCGCGGATCGAGATCGTAGAGGACCTTCTGAACCGAGGGGATGAGAAGCCGCGCGTCGCCGCGTGTCCGCACCGCCACGTTCATCACGAGGTACGGCCTCTGCGCATGGGCCAGGTAGATCTCCTCGCGCGGGGCCGCTCGTGGCCCCGAGAAGCGGACATCGTTCACCACACCCACGACTTCATACGGGTACGTGCCGGCCGAGCTGTAGTCGATGACGAGTCGCTGGCCCACCGCACTTCTCCCGGGCCAAAGTCGCTTGGCGACGCTCTCGCCGAGCACCACCGTCTGCGCTCCGTCGGGAGCTTCACGATCGTCGAAGGCGCGTCCGTCGATCACGCGCATTCCCAGGGTCTCGAAGTAGCGCGGGGTTATCACACGCACCCACGCCTGACGTTTCGCCGCGTCGTCGCCCGGGCCCTCAGAAGCCCATACCGGCCGTTCGAAGTCGGGCCCGAGTGGGCTCGTGGGAAGGGCGGTCGCACCCCCCGCTGAAACCACGCCGGGCAGAGCCTCCAATCTCTCTACGAGCTGCTGATAGTAGAGCCGGCTGCGACCGCCGCCGCCGTAACCCTCCATGTCGAGGAAGACGGGAGCCACGAGCACACCGCGCGGATCAAAGCCCGGATCGACCGCGCTCAACACCTGGTAGCTGCGCACGAGAAGGCTTGCTCCCGCGAGAAGCACCACCGCAAGGGCGACCTCCGCGACCACCAGTCCATCTCGAAGCCGGCGTCGCGCTCGAGGACCGCCCACCGCGGGCGTGCCGATAAGGAGGGGCGAGGCCACGGCCTGCGCCTGCCTCCAGGCGGTGGGTATTCCCGAGACGAGGGCGGCGGCCGTGCTGACGAGACACGCGAAAGCAAGCGCGCGTGGATCCATACTGACCTCCTGGAGGCGAGGCACATCGGTGCCGGCCGCCTTCATCAGGCTGATGGCGGATCCCGCGACCACCGCTCCGAGGGCGCCTCCAGCCGCCGAGACGAGGAGGGCATCGAGCAGGCCCTGCAACAGCAAACGGCCCCGGCTGGCCCCAAGGGCGAGGCGGATCGATGCCTCATGAACCCGCTCCAGGCCACGGGCGAGCGAGAGGAGGGCCACGTTGGCGCACGCCACCAGCAGTACGAGCCCGACGGCGCCGAGCAGCAGGAAGAGGCCTTTGCGGGAATCACCCACGATGTCGTCTTGCAGCGGCACGAGGGCGGGAAGCCAGCCCGCGTTGGTGTCAGGGAATTCCCCGCCGAGCGTCCGGGCCACCGACTTCAGTTCGTCTGCGGCCTGCGCCATCGAGACGCCGCTGCTCAGCCGGGCAATTCCCGAAAGATAGTGCTGGTCGCGCGGCGCGTTCGGCTTGATGGCCCACGGGAGGAAGACCTGAACCTCGGGTGAGGGCAATGCGAACTCCGGCGGAGTCACCCCGACGATTCTGAACACCTTGCGATCGATCATGACGGTGCGCGTGGTGACCGCAGGGTCAAAACCGAAGCGGCGTTGCCACAACCCGTGCGAGATCATGGCGACGAGATTCGTACCCACCGGGGCGGCGGCGCTGTTGAAGAGGGCAGCGTCCGTCTCCTCCTTCGTGAAGATCCGGCCCGCCGCGGGCTGGATGCGCAGGAGGTCGAAGAAGCCCTGGGTCACCTGACTTGCGAGGACGGGCTCAGAGTCGACTCCCACGGTCAGGGTGCGGCCCATGGTGTAGTACCCGGCCACACCTTCGAGCCCGCGCGCGCGTTCACGCCAGTCTCTGACATTCCCGGATGTGATGCCCGTTCTCTGGATGCCCTTGGCGGGGTTGGTGTCGTACACGGCGACGAGACTCTGGGCATCGGGCAGGGGAAGAGGCCGCAGGACCACCGCGTCCACGACGGCGAACAGGGCAACGGTCGCCCCAACCCCAAGACCAATCGTCGCAACGCAGGTCAGCGCGAAGGCGGGACGGCGGCGCAAAGTTCGGAGGGCGAGCCTCAGGTCTTTGAGAAACAGGTCGAGGTGAAATCCCGTTCTCTCCCGGCGGATCTCCTCGAGCGCCGCTTCGGGGGTGCCGAGTTCGATTCGCGCCAGCCGCCGCGCTTCCGCGGGATCGAGCCCCGCCTCGATCTTCGCGGCCGCGGCCATCTCGACGTGTTGGAGAAGCTCGGCCTGGGCCTCGCGGTCCAGATCTTCACGCCCCACAAGCTCGCGGAGCCGCCGAGTCAGTGCTTTCATCATGGGAATTTCTCCTAGGTGGCCTTCAGAACCCGCGTCACCGCGGCCGCGACCCGCAACCAGTCCTGTTCCTCGGCCTGAAGGCGCTTCCGCCCCTTGACGGTGAGGGCGTAGTAGCGGGCGCGGCGGTTGTTTTCGGACGCTCTCCATTCGGCATCGATGAGACCGCCGCGTTCGAGCCGCTGCAGGGCCGGATACAGCGAGCCGAGAGTGAGGCGGAAGACGCCGGATGAGGCCTGCTCGATGCGCTGGCCGATTCCGAAACCGTGCAGCGACCCTCGGGTCAGAGTCTTCAGGATCAGCAGGTCGAGTTTCTGAGCGGGCATCCTTCTCCTATCGATGTCGATAGGAAACTATCCCTGACTCCTCCTGACTGTCAAGAGTTTCCTCGTCTGCATCGATCGTTTCCCGGGCCCGGGCGTGGCAACGAGTTCACGCAGTTGAATCGGCTGCGATCGCCCCCGTGCTGAACGAGGGGTGCTCAGTGGGCGGACGCGCTTCCATTCCGCCATTGACGCCCCGCCATGCGACCACGGACCTAGAATGCCTTCGAGGTGACTTCATGATCAACGGCGCTCACTCGATCATTTACAGCCGCGACGCGGAGGCCGACCGCGACTTCCTTCGTGACGTGCTCGGTCTCCCGAATGTCGACGTCGGTCACGGATGGCTCATCTTCGGTCTGCCCCCCTCCGAAGTCGCGGTTCATCCGGGCGAGAAGAACAATGTCCACGAGTTCTACCTGATGTGCGACGACATAAAAGCCTTCGTGGCCGCCATGACAAAGCGGAGGGTCGAATGCGGGCCGGTTCTGGATCGCGGCTGGGGCCTGCTCTCGTCGGTCAAACTCCCAGGAGGGGGAAGCCTGAGCATCTACGAGCCGCGTCATACGCGGCCAGGCGTCATGAAAGTCGGGAAACGGCCGACCGCGCCGCCGGCGACGCGATCCAAGTCGAAACCGGCAGGAGCGCGTAAGACGCCCGCAAAACGCTGACATCGCGCTCGCAGTCGCATTCACCGCCGGCCATCGGTTCCTTGGAATCGTCCCGGCCGATGGGACTCCATTCCGTACAGTATCCTCGCCGCACCGTGTCGCACGCGCGCCGCAAACCCACGCTCCGCATGACCATCCCGGTCGCTCTCGGCCTGGTGGCCCTGCTCTCGGCGGCCCTGATCGCGTGGATCTTCTATCGAAGCTCGCGGGAAATGATGTTGGAAACCGCGCGCACCCTGGTGGCGCAGGTCTCAGAACGCATCGCCGAGCAGACCCGGAGTTATCTGGGCCCGGTCAAGAACACCACCCTCATCGAGGCGCGACTTGCGGCCTCGGGCGAGCTTCGGTCCGACGATCTGCGCGGGATGGAGGGCCAGTTCTTCGCGGTGCTGGCCGAGTACCACCGCATCAAGATGATCGAGTTCGGCGACGAGAAGGGAAACTTCCTGTCCGTCTGGCGAAACCCCGACGAGTTCCACCAAGACCATCATCCGCCTCGGGAACGCGGTGGTGTCGCAGATCAAGGAACGAAACCCGGACGCGGGTGTGGGCACGGTGCGGGCGGTGCGGCGAGACGAGCAAGACCCCTACGACCCGCGCCAGCGTCCGTGGTACCGCGGCGCCATGCCGGTGGACGGCGTGTTCTGGACCGACGTCTACCTCCATGCCGACAGCGATGACCTGATCCTTTCGGCCGCGGCTGCCCTGGCCGGGCCCGACGGCCGGCGTTTCGGGGGGGTGAGCACGGCCATGAGCCTGGGCGAAGTGGACCGGTTTCTATCCACCATCCGGCTGGGGCAGAGCGGAAAAGTCTTCCTGGCCGATCGTTCGGGACGGCTCGTAGGGTATCCCGACCTGCGCGGCCGCCTGGTGGGGGCGGGCGCGGAACGCCGCCTTCCCGATCTCGTCAGCAGCGGCGACGCCGATCTCCAGGCCCTGGCCATCCGCCCCGAGGTGAAGACGGCCCTGGCCAGCGAGGGAAGCATCGACTTCTTCCGGTTCGACGTGGGGAAGCGGGCCCTCTACGCGACGGTGGCCCCGCTCTCCTATCGGGTGGCCGAGGGCTGGTTCGTGGGGGCCATCCTGCCCGAAGACGACTTCCTTGGCCCGCTCAAGCAGACGGTGACTCGCACCATGCTGTTTGCGCTTGGGGTGAGCGCCCTGGCCGCGCTCCTCTCGGTCCTCCTTGGCCGCCGCATTTCGGGATCGCTCCACGCCATCACCGAGGAGACAAGCCGGCTGCGGAGTCTCCAGTTCGACGGGCGCGCTCTCCCCGATTCTCCCTTCCAGGAGATCAGCGAAGTTCTGAGCGCCTACGGCCGCATGAAGGTCGGCCTGCGCGCCTTCCAGAAGTATGTCCCCATCAAGCTGGTGCGGCTCCTCCTGGAGGGGGATCAGGACCCGCAGCTAGGGGGGCGAGTGGAGGAATTGACGATCTTCTTCTCCGACATCCGCGGCTTCTCCACTTTCGCGGAGACCTCCTCGCCCCAGGACATCGCCGATCGCCTTGGTTCGTACCTCGGGCTCATGGCCGAGACCATCGACCGGAGACACGGCACGGTGGACAAGTTCATCGGCGACGCGGTGATGGCGTTCTGGAACGCGCCCCGTCCGGTGAAGGACCACGCCTACGAGGGTGTGCTCGCGGCTCTCGAGTGCCAGGAGGCTCTTCGCCTCAAGGATCCGGAGGGGCTCTTCTATACCCGCATCGGCCTGCACACCGCCGAGGTGATGGTGGGCAACTTCGGCTCGCCCGACCGGTTGAGCTATACCCTGGCGGGCGACGGGGTCAATCTCGCCTCGCGGCTGGAGGGGGTCAACAAACAGTACGGGACCCAGATCCTGGCGAGCGCTGCCACCATCGAACGAGTGGCGGGTCGGGTGGAGTGCCGAAAGCTCGATGTGATAGCCGCCAAAGGCCGCTCGCGTCCCACTGCCATCTACGAAGTGCTGGGCCTGGTCGGATCCGTGGATCCTGCCCGGCTTGCTCGGGCCCGCGTGTATGAGAGGGGACTCGAAGCCTATCTGGGCCGCCGATTCCAGGAGGCGATCGTGAGCTTCGATGCCGTGCTGAAGGAGCAGCCTGAGGATGTGGCGGCCCGCGAGTTGCGGGGCCGGGCCTCCACCTATCTCCTTCACCCCCCGCCGCCTGAGTGGACCGGGGTCTATGAGATGACCACGAAGTAGTCGAGCGATCCCTGCTTCGGCCGCCGGCTCCTCGCAATGATGGGGAGGGAGTGAGATGCTCTAGGGGTGCTGATCTCCTGTCCGTCCTGTGGTAAGCGCATCTCCGATCGGGCGCCGGCGTGCCCGTTCTGTAAGGCCGCCAACGCGGCCGCGCCTGCCGCGAGTCCTCAGGCGCCCCAAGCACCTCCCGCGGCGAGTGTCCCAGCATCGCCGCCCGCGCCTGCGGCGGTTGTTTCTGGTGCCGTGCCCGATCCTGGTTCGACCGTTCCCTATGTCGAGGCCGAACCAGCCCTGACCCGGCCCTACGTCGAAGAAGGTCCCGCTCTGACGCTGCCTTACGTCGAGCCCGAGCCGGTGGTCGCCGCTCCGGCGCCCACGGTTCCGCCGAGAGTCCCTTTTCCCCCGACGGATGACCCGACTGCCACCCTCCCTCCGTCTCCCGCGATGTTCCTCCGGAGCGGGCTCGCACCGCCGGCCTCGCCCCCTCCGATCTCACCCAAACCCGAAGCCCCGGCGCCTCCGCTTGACAGA